>JAHJCJ010000117.1 GCA_018812825.1 Candidatus Omnitrophota bacterium | reverse complement strand
ATAATTTATAGAACTGCTCTTTATTTAAACCCAGGGCCAGCAGAATTAATGACACCCTAAGATAACGCGGTAGTATCTTTATTGCAAACATAGATTTAAATGCCGCCAATTCCTGCCTGCTGGATTCGATGTAACCGTTTTTTGCAGCCCTTATCACGCACCGCACTGTAGTTTCATGCTTAAGCACCGAAGGCTTAATATTCAAATACACTCTGGCCTTATCACTAATTATATTTCTAACGGTTTCAATTGAATCCAAGTTTAAATATTGCCTTATTTCTTCATAAGACGGAACCTTCAAGTTTTCTAACCCCAGCCTAAGCGCTGCCTCTAATACCCTGCGTTGAGTAGGATACAAGGGATTAGATTCTCTCTGGCTGGATATTTTAATCGCTATTGATAATTTTTGCAGATCGTCTAGATCATAGCCTACTTCTTTTACCTTTTTTAAAATACCAGAGATGCCATCCCCAGCATCAGGCATTTTTTTACGCACCAGGACTAAAGTATCGGTTATCTGGCTGCCTAAAGCCAATTTTCCTTCAACGATCTTCTGAACAGCCAATGTAAGGTCCCGCATTTCTCTACGGGTAAGATTCAGCTCCCAGCGTTCAATAGCCTGGTCAACTTCTTTTTCATCGCCTAAGTCATATCGTCTGCGCGCTTCTTTTAAAAGGGGGGCGATCTCGCCTAATTTAAGATCGGCGGGTTCACCTTGCTCCGCGAGGACAGCAATAAACTTTTTACGTATAGAATAAACTATTTCGGCCAGGATCTTTTCCCTGCGCGTTTTTGTTCCTGCTTTCATCTGATCGCAAACCTCCTGCCTAGTTTTAGCTTTAACAAACATCCTTAATACTTCTACTTCTATTGTCGTAAGCCGGTTAACTAAAACAGGGCTGGAACTTTTTAACCCTGCCCCGCTGGAAAGCAGCGTTTGATCCCCACCAGCCACGGAAGGTAGATCAAGGCCTTGTAAAACTTTCCAACGGGACAGAGAAGGAAAAATAATTCCTTGTAGCGAATTATGCAACGGTGAACTGGAGCTGTCTACCAGTGACCTAATTAAAAACAGGTTCGGATGAATGTTACCCGCTTCTTTAACCTTCGACTCGCTCGGTAACATTGGCTCCCCGGCTAAGCCTTGTTGCCTCAAGAAAGCCTGGACACGCTCCAAATAGCTATTGCCCAAAGGTAGAAATCCGGCGGTATTCGAAATAAGCAAGCGCCAAATAGCCACTGCGTTTCTGTTCTTGTGCAATTTAATCTTCAGTAGGCTAAAAATATCCCGGAATTCTTCAGCGTACATAAAATAGGATCGGCTAGCAACTGCTTCATAGTACCCCTTCTGCTCTCGAACACTCTGTATAATCGTTTCTTTTGTATCAACAGCCGGGGTATTAAAAATATAAACATCGGCATCGACAATTCCGCCTGCAGGGAAGAATTTGTTTATAGGAGAAATCTGTCCTGTCTGCCGGGTAAAATGAATGTTCCATTGCGTTAATAACTGGTGGGCCGGATTAGTGTCAAAGAAACTGACCTCCTGCGCTCCATGTTTAAGAGCCATAACTACATCAATCCCAACGCCCTGGCCTGTAACATGCACGTTTTTACCTGCAAAGATTATCCGGTTTTCAAACACAACGTTTTGCATATCTTCGCTAGCCGGATCATTAATGGAGAAAATTTCCTTACAGGGAATACCTTCGGAAAAATCCCGGAAGGCAGAGAAGTTTCGTTTCTGTTCGAGCGGCTGAATGGTCAGAAGATGCAAGAAATACCCGTTCTTCAAGAATTCAGCATATGCCGGCATGACGCAGGCATCTTCGCTGGCGATCTTAAAAGACAACCAATCGCCGCTTACCGGAAGCCTATTTTGATACGATATTTCTTTTGCCTTATCAAAAATCCATTCCGGGTCTAAACCGGAATCCCAAAGATATGAAAACTCAAAGAAACCTTTTCGATCCTGCGCCCGGTCGTAGAAAATAATCCCTACTGGAAGAGGCCCAATTTTATTAAACCTACCATTATAGTTGCCGGTACCGGCTTTAAAAAACAGAATAACAGCCTCTTCTGAAATAAAAACATTGGTTGAAAAAATACCTAAAAAAACCTGTCCTTGGGGATTAAGTCTTACCGGCAACAGTCCAAACTGATTACCGGCCCGATCTAACTGCGTATACTCTATACCCGCCTCGAATGGAATGTTGCCCAACGAGCCAATCACTGTGGCTACTAACGGTAATAGCTTATGCTTGTTGCCTAACTTTTCAAAGAGTTCCAAAGTATACCCAGCGTTTTCCACCGGCGAACTGGAAGAAGTAAATTTGATACTTAAGAGATAGCTAGCTATTCTCATTTCTTCAGAACGTTCAGGTATATCGATAACCGCTCCTATATTATTTTGAGAAATAAAACAAAATGAATGCAGCCTCACTGGTTTAACTCTGCCTATATCCGGAAGAAGCATTTCTCCTGCAAGTATATCCTTAAGTATCCCCGGAGTATCTAATGGCCTGTCGGGATAAACTCTAGTCCCGTCCTCTTTAGTAACAACAAGAGGAGTTTCAGTTATTATCCTGCCTACCCTAGGCACATCGGCAATATCATGGCCACGGGGGAATATCCATTCCCATCTCTCTCCCTGATTATAACTAACCAAAAGCCCTACCCTCATACTATTGCTTGCCCTAAGTATAAGCACGCCATTATAATTAACCAAACCGCGAAGATAGCGGACTACTGTGCCATCAATCACATCCCATTCTTTAAGGATCACTCTAAGTTCCGGTTTATTTACCTCAACCGGCGAACTTCCGACAGAGCGCTTGGCGAATGCGTCACGTTTTATGGCTGATGTTTTATTCTTTTCTATAGAAGCCATTATATTGGTAAAGGCCCTGGACTTAGTAAATTGCTCAACCAATTTACTAATAGCCCCTGAAAAGAAAATTGCGCTGTAATCATTAATATGGACACTTTTATCTTTTTCCAAACAATTCATCCCGGAAATAACTCCCCTTATATCTTGCCTTAAGGAGAAGTTATCCAGGGAATCTCCGCTTGCCGCAGTATAATATCTTTTGGCTGCATTATCTAAAATATTAACAATCTCTTCATTCTCAATTTTATTAATAACCCCTGCGGCGATAATAGCTATTGTAAGTTCGGCGAATTGCTGACCAAACCAAGAAGCCAATGACCTATTTAATAACTTCTTCTGCATCAGGCTCATTCCTGGAAAAGACAAAAATGCATAAACATAATCCGGAGCCGGGACAGGTAAAACGTGCTCTAAGTCTATGACCCCTGCCCGGGTTAAATTTGGAGTATAAAGATCTTCAGGCCCTATTGTAAAACCACCGACCATTGCTTCGGGATCCCATTGCCAGGAGGTAACGCGATGAGTAAGTGGCAACAGCGTACTATGGTAGCGGCCCGAGGCAATCAGAAAACCTAATTGTTCAGCACAGAGAAGCGAAGATGTTTTAATAATATCAAAAGGCCTGGCTGGGCTAAAGCTACTGACAAGATACGTTGTAATCCCTCTTTTAGCCATAAAACATATGGCGGGGTAGTTGCGTCCTGGATTTCTCGCTTGAATCGCAGGACATAAAATCTCACCTTCAAAGTTGTAGGCAAATTGACCATTTTCTCCTGCAAGAGGCCTAAACGGCAGAAAAGCGGCAAATTCATGCATATTTCTTGCTTCTCGCTCGAGCATATCAATGTCCTCCGGATTAAACTGGCCATCTGGCAGCTGGTGCGCGAATTTAACAACCAAAACATCAAGATTTTTTCCCGGGCCTTCAAGATCTATAACAGCTTTACGGCCAAACCAACACACTTTTAACCCCTCAAGTGTTTTAGGCCTCTGCAGTTTATCTTGCGAGGTAATCGCAGAAATACCAATGGGGCTAGAGACCTTCTCCTTTGACGAAAGAGAAGAGACAAGAAAATCATCTAAACTAATGTTTTGTTTATCCAACAGCTCTTCAAGACGCCCTGGTATCGTTTCAGTTACCGGATTATCCAGCGCAAAAACATCTTGGGCCTCAAAGCCATCAGTATAAATATAAGCTTTGCGGATATTTGCTCCATTAACAAGAAAGGCGTACGCGCAAATAAAGAGCAGCCCTTGCCTATCCAGAGTGTTGATTCCTATTTCTACTCCTTGTATTCCCACATTAGTAGGCACCTGGATAATGTAACCTTTTTTAATACTAAAAACTCCGGGGTGCTTTCTTTTTGTAAATATTTCTCTTATAGAAATACCGCGCTCATGCACATCCCGCAAGTCTGTACTGATGTTTTCTAAGACGCTCTTATCGATCACTGCTCCTCTTATATAAAAGATATCCAGAATTATTCCTTCGGCAGAAGTGTTCACCCGGCAACCTGCGATATCCAGGTTATTGGCGGTAATTACTCCTGCGGTCATTGCTAAGAACCCCTTGCGGTCTTCCCGCGCAACTACAATCAGCTCGGTTACCCTATCATAATGGCTATCAATAAATTTCTTCTTGCCCTTTCCAACTTGAACGAATGCCCCTCCTTCTTGTTTTATCTTCCTTAACAAATCTATATTCTCAAGGATTGTGTCTGCGGGAGTCATTAACAAGTACCTATAGTGCATAAATTTAAAATATGCTTCTACTTCTTCTTCCGCTATTTTTCTTTCTTCTTCAGAAAGCCTTGCTAAGCATTCAGATATTCTTGCCATTTTCTGCCCGAAGATCTCTTTTTCTCTTTCTACCTTTGGTACTTTTATCCTTGCAAGTACCCCTAGATAAAAGCTGGTTATAGGTATAATTTCCCGGTTTGAATCTTTCTCTAGGTTAATTGCCCTTTTGTCAGCATAGCTAATAAGGTATAGCAGGCTTAGCCTATCTTCATCTTCGTTTATTAACCTTAAAAGCTCTTCCGTCGCCTCAAGTTCTGCGGGGTCTTTTTTCTCGCCATACCAAGCCAGGCTGTGATGGTTAACCACCAACCAAAGCATTATCTGCCTACTTTCATTATCAATGATATCTTTAAATTCATTTAATATCCTGATTAGCTTGTCCCTGCTAATATAGCTATGCTCCATCTGCTGCTCAATTTCTCCATTAACGATATCGGCAATGCCGATATCGTGGATAAGCGTGGCAAAGGTAAGCGTGTTCAGTAATCCTCTTTCTTTTATTCTTTGCAGCGACTCCTCCAGCAGCGGCCCTTCCCTAAGATTTAAGCCGGCTTCTATTTCCCGCAGCGCCCTTACCGCAAAGATAAGATGCATATCCAGGGTATATTTATGCCCTGCTAGTTCGCGTGCGCCGCTCCCCATCATATCTTTTATTTTCTGCCATTCAGGAATAAGCTCATTCAATAAGCCGGATTTGTTCATTTTGATTAAGTATTCAGAGATATCCTGCTCTTGATTTAAAAGCTCCCAGAAAAATCTCCGCGCATCAGGAATCTTCCCTTGTTCTTTTGCTTTTAAGCAACTACTAAAAATGTCATCTGGCATTCTCTCCGTTGCCGGCGAGCTGGAAACATCAGATAAACGACCCAACAGGCTGTTTGATTCACTGTCCCATAATATTTCCCTGGCAGATTCTAGAATATAGGCGAATTGTTCAGACGTTAACCAACTGCTGTTTTTCTTAAAATCCCTAATCTTATGTAAATATTTATCAGGGATATTGGCTATGCCGATAGCAAAAACAAGGTTCTTGATCACAAACGCTAATAAATCTTTTTCGCGAAGATTTGTGGTATTAGAAAAACAGTGAAAAACCAAATCAAGATTATTTAGGTCAGCGAATCCGGTAGAATCATTAGAGGCTACGGCATTAATACCATTTAAGAAATTACTCCTCTGGTTTTGAGTTGAGCCCCTAAGAAAACGATTAACCAACCCGCGGAAAGAATTGGCATCTAGGCGCACTACCAACATATATTCTCTAAGCCCTGAAAGCACGCATTCGCTTAATCTATCTTTAACGCCCGGATTAATCTGCTTGTCATATAGCGATAAAAGCGTTAGGAATAACTCCGGATTAACCTCAACTGCCTCAGAAATACGGATAAGTGCCGTTAGCCTGTTTTCGGGGTCTTGAGTAGCTAGAAATTCGCCTAAGAAATACCAAAAATCTCTAGTTGCATCTCCTGGCGTCTTTATGGACTTAAAATAATTCGGAGAAACCGGCCGGACATTAGTCCCAATTCTCTCCGGCCAAAAAGCTAGCGCTTTATCAATCGCCTGATCCAAATTATCGCGCTGGTATTTACTTTCAGCCAAGATAGAACATTTAATTAACAAATCAAGGGCTGCGGGGCTAAGTATATCTGTTGCATCCGGCAGGAACTCAAATAATAGTTTACTTAAGCTGTCCCGCCGCGATCTCTGAGGCTCAAGCATGTAACGGTAAATAAGAAAAGTATACAGGACAGGATACCTTTCTATAATACCCGATGCCTGTATATAGCTGGTTTTCAGCTCGGCTGCTGAATACGATGCCAAGCATACCTCTATACTCTCAAAGAATCTATCGAGTTGGTCCTTGTTAGGCCTTCTTAAGCGTCTCGGCTTATTCACCGGACTGCTGGATTTTGTCAGCAAAGATAACTTTTCAAAAATCTCTTCTCCTATCCTTGACTGAATCTCTTGATACCTGGGGTCATTTTCAATCGCATTTTTTATTGCGTTAATAAAACTTGATGTGTCGCTATTTAAATCTTGGCGTTTAGGAAACGGCTGCTGGGAATCAAACAGTTTTTCCATGCTTTCCGGAGTCGGCCTCTGTTGGAGCAACTCCGGTAGCTGGTTTACAAAATAATATTTTGCTTCAAACACGCGGGCAAAAGGAACAGTAATAGAAATTTGCAAACCGCTAAACTGCTTAGCCATATGAACCAAAATAACCCATAAATTCGGCTCACTGGCAAATGAACCGCAAATACATACCGGAATATCTCTAGCTGATGCAGCTTTAGCCACTTGAATAATTCGCCTGGCTACTGAAGGGATAACTCCTTCTATTTTTTCACCTATTGAAGCATCATCGCGATCAATATCCAATACAGATTTTGCAAGATCATTAGTGCCGATATTTACTCCAAGCTTGACCCCAAGTTTTCGAGCAAGTAAAACTGCAGTTTCTAATATATCCTGGATATTATCAACAGCGCTGACATTTTCTAAGAGAAGGTTAATTCTAAACTTACTTAAATCCGCGTCATTAGGAAACAAACATTTTTTGTCCAGGATATTCTTTGCTTTATTTATTAGCGCAAAAATATATTCCACATCTTCAGCGCTAGACACCATAGGAAACATTACGCCGATATTATTGGCGCCTAGATATACCAAGATCAGTGCCTGAAGCTGTAAGAGCACCAACCCCTTACCCTCTACTGTGCGGTAAAAATTAAATCCAGTATGTTTATCATCAAAAGGTAAATCCGCATAAAGCGCGATTTTCTTGTCTGGCTGCCTATCAACTGTCCTGACTATAACCGGCTTGCCGGCTGCCACCTTTGTAAATGCAGTATAAAGACTGATAAGTTCCGGAAGATTAGGCAAATTTTCATTCTGCCAAAGCTGATGCGATTCGCTGCGCACCAACTTCACGCTCCCGGCGTCATTAATACCACCGTTACCCGATCTACCTCCCTGGAATTCAAATACATTATCAGCAGAAAGGGATACCTCCAGCTGGCTGCCATTCGGCAATATTGCAGTGTGAGCTTGAGCGCTTGCATAATATTCTTGCCGGGAAAGCTGATCAATCTGGGCTGCTAAAATAGAGCTTAATTCTTCAGGGCTAGGGCTTCTGATAACCGTGTTTTCTATCAATTGGCCTTCTTTTTCTTTTCTTGGGATAAGAATAATCTTCTCCCCTTCATTGACTGCTTCCAAAAATGCTAAAGGTACTCCAAAAATTCCGGGGATACCGTTATTATTCAGCTCTTCGCTTAAATGGCTGATGGCGCTGCCGAAGTTAGAAAAAGCCCCTGCCACATTATGGCGCCGCATTAACTCTTTTAATTGAGGAGGGCTAATACTTCCGAAAATAACCAAAATTGCCGGGAGCTCTCCCGCCAAAGAAACCTCTTCTCCGGTAAATTCCTTATCAATACTCCAAAGCACCTCCGCAACGCATTCTCTAACAACATTATTTGACCCCAACTTTAAAACATTGATTGCCTGCCACATGGCAAACCCCACCTGGTGATTTCTTTCTTTGATAATTTTTTTGGTCAAATCTATTACTTCTAATGAACACGCATCAAGCCCACCTTGTGGATGGCTATCTTTAATCTTTTGCAACGCCAAGTCTAAACGCGCTATTTCATCATCTTGCATTATTCTCTTATGCTCGTCAGTATCCCCGGCTATACCAAGATGACGCTTATGACGTAACGTTCCCAACATTTCTATCGAGATAAAATATCCTTCTGCCAACCCAACCAAAGGTTTATTCAAAGGGTCGTCTAAATCTAACTCTCCCGTAAACAAACCTTCAGGTATGGCCTTTCTTGTCCCTTCTATTTTCTTATACAATATATAAGCAACAGTAAACAGATTCTTACTATCCGTTCTTAATTCTATTTTTATACCATCGGCAAGATTCATTACCAAATCCCTTGAGAACACTATCGTCTCTGAATCTCCCGGCATTTGCGAGAGTATCCAATCTACGGCTGCGTCTAATTCTTCAATTTCTTTAGCTATCTTTATCCTTAGTTCTTCTTTTGTTCCGATAAGCCTAAACCTATTTTCGTATAGAGACAATAAAGCCTTATGTAACTTTTCGCTGATTTCTCCCTTTTCGGATAATTTAGCCAGCCAATACATAGAATTATAAAGTTTACCATGATCCGGTTTTTCTGTAGCAGATATCACTTGCTCTAAAGCTTGGCCTAAAGCGCTATCCGGGGATATTTCTTCTTTAGCCCCAGCTTCTCTCCAGATAGCAATATCCGCGCGCTTATTCATTTCCGCGCGCTTATCTCCAGAGCTGCCATAACAGCTCCATACTTCCAATAAATCATGAGAAACCCTGACCATAAGCGCCCTGCCTATTGCAGATTCAACTACCCTGTTGCGTCCTGTGCCCTGGGCTTTTCTTTCAACCGGAGAGCTAGAAGTAGTCAAACTGGGAGTTTGCATAATCGCATCCCCTATGCCTTGAAAACATATAAAGAGAATATTTTTAGGTGTAGTTTTAACTGGACTGTAATGGAGGATTGCCTTGCGCAGCCTTAATAAAAAGCGGGTTAAATAATTATTCAGTAAGAACAGGAAGATGGACCTGACAAAACTGTCTTTGCTAGAAATCCAATAATTTTGCGGCGGGGCCCTGCCTGATAAACCATTTTTGACGCGCCATTCCTTTTGCGTATCATCGCGGCCTTGCGCAAATCTAGCTTCCTTTAACTTCATCCTTAAAACAACGAAAGCGTTTTCTCCTTTAGAAAAATAAAAATTATTCTGCTTGCTTTTCCCAACCGGGCTGGAGGCAGTATCTACCGGTTTACTCTCAGGCCTTGCGCCAATAACGCGCTTAACCGACCAGCTAATTAACGGCCCTATAGAAACTCTCATGGCTTCGGGAAAACCCTTTGGCAGATGGACGGATTCTGTAGCTACAAAATGGCTGGGCGGCATCCACTCCTCTGCTTCATTTATATTCGCCTCAGGCTCAATGGCTGTATCTAATTCACAATCTTCTAAACCTGTGTAGAATGGCTGCAATCCTTGAACTAACTTCCCATGCACTACGCCGGTAAATAATCTCTGCCAGGAAACTCTTAATTTCCTTACCAATACAAATGTGGCGTTAAAAAGCGTAGAACCCCAAGATGTCTCATCATCAATCACAAATACCCAGCAATCACTTATTTTCTTATCGCCAACACTAAATAACCGCTGGCCGTTTTTATCAAATATTTCTTCATCTATTTTTACTTTCTTTCCACCAAGCCTTATTTTATTCATACGCCCGGAATACACTTCCACAGAAATACCAAACCTCTTATGTATATATTCTTGCAACGCCTCCGCGGCCTCAGTCACATAGCCTAATGAACCCTTATCCGGGCCTAAAATAATAATAGGATGACTGTTTAATTCCCGGATAAGCATCTGCTTTACTTCTGTTTGCGTCTGTATTACATAATCAATTATCTTGGCTAGCCCAATTAAAATAGAACTGAATACCAATAATATCGGCCTGAAATAACTGTGGCCCATCCACTTTCCTTTTTTTATCTTTCTGATTGCCGTATTATGTTTTTTGATGAATTCTATTAATAGCTCGCTCCTGGTGACGCGGGTAGCCAAGGCGTCAAATAAATCCTCCGCTATAGGCACAAAGCCATTGAGGTTGTAAATCTTAAACCCTTCTAAATCTACCAGTCCACTCCTGCCCGCAGGATGAAAATTAATCCCCATATGAAAATCCACCAGGAGATTAATAACCTTAAGCATGGTTACAGCGCTTACCGCTATCCCTGGCTGGAATTCTTTATCCGCCCGGCCGTACGCCTCGTAAGTATTACACAAAACAATACGGTTGACTTCGGCGTGGCGTAAAGCAATAAGCATAATCCATAATTCCGCGATATCAGCGGAATTTTCTGTGCTATGCACAAGCAATACATTCTTTCCCTTTAGGCCTTGGGGTAAAGAAATCTTCCAATAGAATGGATTCACCAAGTTTTTATCTATTTTAATTCTACCCATTTGAGCATGAGTTGCTTTGGATGCTTCCCAGGCGTCATTTTTAAGGCGATAGTGTTGATATAAAACCCTATCCACCCAGATAGCCTTGCCATTGCCTGTTTTCTTTAAGGTAATACCAGGAACCTCTATAACCTTACCATCCACGCCTACATAAGACAGTGTTTGGCAGAAATAGCGCAACAACTCATCCAACCCGTTTGTTATATAACCAAGTTTATTTAAAGTAAGATTGATCCTCTCTGCTCCATATCTTTTCAATGCATCCATTAGCAACACCATCTCTACCAAATCAACAGAATCATTAATAGATCCTGTTATGGTTACTTGTTTAGCTTCTATTGCTTCAGGATTAAGAATTCTTACGAATAACTCGCGGTCAGGGAAAGGATGGATATCCAGTTCAACATCAAGTCCGTCTTGAGTTCTTACGCTAAGCGCATTATTAACCGGAGAAGAAGTTGATTGAATATTTGTTAGTCTAGCTGCAAAAGTATTTACTAATTTATCTGTAACCAACCTATTGCGGACTTGAGAGAATAATCTGGGAATTGACCTTTTGCCTAATGAGCCCGGCAACAGATTGGCTAAGCTCAAGCCATGAACCCGAACTTGTTTTACCGATAACGCTTCCATCGGTATTAATGAAAAAATCATACTCATAGGTCTAATCCGAGTATTTTGCGCAGACAAAAACACCGTCCTTAAACGATGCAACCCTGGTAATCTCGATATCCGATAAAGCATACATTTTGCCACCTCCTGGGTTAAAATGCGGTTATTAATAGTTATTAGCGGGCTGCTGTTGAAAGATTGACGCGGTAGGCTTTGTATATTGTTCTTAATGTGGTTTGCTTTTAAACGTGCGACATATTCGTCTAAATCTGCGATTACTGCTAAAAGCGGAAATACGGATTTTAAACTGCCTAATCTTTTTTCTAATTCCGCAACTGCTGCCAAGCGATTATGTTTATTTTCCTCTAATAATTTACTGGCTCTAGCCATAAATTCACTGCGCGCTATTTCATTTACCCTGGAAGCTAATTTCTGAATCGCGCCTCTTGTGAAACGTGCTTCATCGCTACGGCCATTAAATAGCCTGTATATTACTGCCTCGGTAAAACCGAACTTTTTTGCAATCTCCTGGTAAGACCTACCTTCAATAATCCTCTGGCGCAAAAGGTTAACCACATCTTTGCGGTATAAACCTTGCAGTTTTATCTTACTACTAACTTCCTCTATCTCCGGCATAACCCATCTATTCATCTCTTGGCTGTCCATCGCTTTAAATAGAGATTCAGAGAACTTATATTCATTAAATAGCCATTCGATAACACACTCATAATCAGGGTGTTCTTTAGCAATAACTCCCAGGCGAATTGCAATTATCCCAAGACGACGCTCGATATTCTTACGATGGGTGTTTAATTTAGAAGAAAGATCTGTCTTAGAAAGCTGAGGGTATTTAATTAATGCTAAAATAGCCTTTCTTCCTGTCTGATACTTCGTTTTTCTTTCAGGCAGAATACTAAGAAGCCCCCCTATAAACTTATTATATTTACGGATATTTCGTGATTTTAATATGAAATTAACTATGTCCGATCCCAGCAACTCTCTAAATTTTCCGAATAATATTTCTTTATCACTGTCGCTTAACCTTCTTATAGCCTGCCTTGCAATCATTTTATAAACACCTTCGGAGCTCTCCGATGATGATTTCCTTCCGGTAAAATGCCTGCTTATTGAACTTATTGATACCCCTATAGCTTTTGCCATATATCGATCTAACTTAGTGGAAACTATGCTATTCTGTATGGCGAACTTCAAAAGCTCTGCCTGAAGTTCTGAAATTTCATCCTTTCCCTGCATATCCTTTACGAGATTTAAAAGCTGGGCTTTATCGAAGTAATTTATTGCCTGTTTAAGCCACTTTCTCCAATAACCCAATCTGTATTTTGAGTTATGCACCGCTGGTTTGATATCTTGAGAATGATTATTATTAACCGAAGAGGAAGCATTTTTCTTCTTAAGCATAAACTTTTGGTCATCAAATTTAGTTAACAAGTTTTGCAAGATATCACTATATATCTTTTTAGCAGGACGAATCTGCATAATCCAGCTTAAAAGATCTTTTACATAATCCTGGGATCTTTTTCGATCCGGAAACTCCTTGCCCCTGAAGACACCCTCTAAAAGCTGCATGGCGACTTCTTTAGAACCATGAGATAATTCCCATAACCAGCTATCTATCCGAGGAGCAGAAACATAGATATCTTGGTAGCGTTCTCCGTAATAAAGTCTAAACCTATAATGCGATATATCCCACGGCTGGACTATGTCTTCGGTGAGAGATTCGGAACTAATAATAACAGTGCCTTCTGCTTTAGGAAGGCCTTCCAAATTAGAGAGTATTCTTTGTGTTTTCTCGCTAGACGGAAAATAATTAAATACATTTGAGATGAATATTGTAGAGACCAAATACCCTGAATGGCGCAAAAATCTCGCGATATTTACTAATGTAGCGCCAGACCAATCTCCGGAAATACCCTTTATTCTTCCTTCTTTCCAGAGCGTTACCATGCGTTTAAAGTTTTCAATACTGCTGAGCCAATAACTGGTTTGAGCATAAGCCTTTATATTCTCGCTTTCAATATTCCTAAGTTCCTGCCATAATGACTGAACCCTGCTTCTTAACTGTATAGGAAATTGAAGAACAACATCATCCAATATTTGATTATCGGGAGAAAGCAGCAAAGAAATAAATTCATCAGGAGTATTTGCTTTCTGGCTTAATAAGCCAAGAAGAGGTAAATAAACTTCCGTGGCATTCCTGTCGTAGTCTAGAATAATCCCCAAAGCAGGATTCTGCGCCGCAATCATATCAAGGCAGGCCATAACTGATGTGCCTATAAAAACACCCCCTTTGTCTTTTATATTATCTAAAGCATACCCGTACCTTTCACCGCTCACGTAAAATGTAGTCTTATCAAACGAGGCTTCTATCAAAACTGAATTAGAATACAGGAAATCATAATAGCCATCTAATAATTTATTGGCCCCTTCAACCGGCGAGCTGGTCCCATCAGGAATTTTATTCCCATCTGGACCAAGTAGTTTTGCGGCCTGCAGATACGCAGGACCAAGCGCACGCACGATTACGGCGATATCCTGTTCTGTTTCGTTACTCCAACTTTTTGGCTTATTACGGTTATTCCGGTCCGCGATTCCAACGGTAAATCTTCCGCTATGCAGAGGCTTAAATGAAACCGCCCAGGAAACTAACCCATCGCTTATCTGCGGCTGCCCAACCGCATACTCCTCTTCCTTGAGAAACCGCCAGCCATTCGGTGTACTAGCCTCCAAAGTGTTGGTGCGAATAACCGGCACTACCTTTTCAACAAAATCTTTACTAACTGTCAACGGCACCGTGACCTTGAAAAACAGCGCGTAACCGCTATCTACGGGAAGCCCACATATATCCTGCTGAAAGACGGGGTCAATAAACGTAATCCTGAACTGCTTGTTGGTTGTTGCGATGACCTGCATCTGAAAATCTGCCAGCTTTTCGGTAAACATAAGGGTACGTTTTTCATACCTGATTCCTGTTGAAGCAAGGACATCTACAGTAAGGTCGCGGTTTAAATGCTTGATAATCGTCGCCTCAAAAATAAGACGCTCTCCTTCTTTAGAAACCACTTTCATGGGAATAAATTTGCCTATCTCCTGTAAATAAAGGGTTGCGACGGCAAGGTGCTCCGGTAAACCTTGCAGGTTAATAAAGGCTTTGACGGTAAGCGTCCCAGCGCCAACTTCAGGAAAGTTACAGTAAGTCCGGCCCTGCCAATAACCTTTAAGCCCTGTGGTGCTTTCCGGAGAACCAAATAAAACATTAACATCTTCGATTTCCAGCTCCCGTTCAGGTCGGGCAAACTTCCGGAATTCTTCTATGAGGATAGCAGTAAGGTCTTTCTGCGGATATTCCTGTATAAGCTTTTGCCGCCGTTCAGTCTCTTCTTTTATCATCCGTTCCCATTGACGGGCATACCCTTCTGCAGTCAAATACACATCCGGTGCCCTATAATGCAAAAGGCCATCAACGATATGAGGAGTAAATTCCCCACAGTCCCAGGCGTTAATGACATATTCGTAAAGCTGCCAGTATGATTGAGGTTGATAATCCTTGGTAACAAAAGCTGAACCGCGTTTGGAACTATGGTTGGCAAGGGCGCAGATCAACTGGATAAAACCGTGTAAAGGAGCTGGCCCGGCGTGGACAAAAGTATGTGATTCTGACGATTCGCCCGCTCCAGTAGGTACAATATTTCCCTGCGCCTGGTCAACCCGAGAATCCTGCATTTGCATGCTAAGGCAAGACAGAAACGCAACCTGCTCATCAATCTCAAATGATGACTTAAAGATCACTTTACCGGTATGGGGCAGGGCGTTTAATTCACGCGCAAAACCATGCATGACGCCTGCTTCATACACGCTCTGTCCCGGCTCATCGGTACGCGGATAAAACTGCACATTACCTAACAGCAAATAGACCGCATCTTTTTCAATGTAACGTTTCAAGCCATCGTAGGTAGCGGCACGCTGCATCGGCCATTTTTCCTCTACCCATCTACCACTGTAACCAAACCATGGCCGACCTGCAAACTCTCCCCAGAACGCCTCTTGATCCCCCTTATACTTCTCAGGTATAATAATATTTAGCTCCTCCTGATACGGTTTGATGTACTTTTCAATATAGGCACGCTTGCAGGCATACTGGACCTTGATGCAGATATCCGCAAGGCGCTGACGGTCAGCTTCGTCACTATCCAGAAAAGTCCACAGATATTCCATATCCTGTTCAGGATCGCCCTCCTGGTATGGCGTGTTGGTCTGCAGGGCCCTGAAGTGGCGTGCAAATTCCCGTAACGAAAGAGACAGGAGGTCGCCGTTAGTAATTCCATAGAGCGTGCCAAATATGTTCGGGTCGGAAAAACGGCGGTTATCCCGGGCGTGGACATCGCTGACCCCATTAGCAAAACCATGGCGTATCCATGTAGCACGTAATCCTGCCGAGGTACAATCGTAAACTTCAGCGCCATCGAATTTCTTACGCTTAAATAACCACAACCAATCTTCAGGAACTCCTGCGCGCAAAAGAAATTGCCGTATCCAGTCTCCACCTTCACTGCAGGTATTAAGAACAGAGTGGGTTGTTGAAGCGTAGTGTATGAGTGTCAACGGCCCTGTTTGATATTCGGGCTGGAATAAACCCCACACCGGCGCAAGCAGGCATTGGCCGTCTTGAGAAGCCAGTACCGGCGCCTGCCAATCCTGCCTGCTGATTTTCTTGCTTTCAATCGCATCGATGATCTTAAGACACGCTTTGGTAATGAATTCATTTACCGCAAACTGGATGGGGTGGATATCCCCTGACCCATAGTAATAGAGGATCTGAACATAATATGCCCGCGTATCCCAAAAAGTAATCACATCTATACCCGCATCGTTGCTAGCCGAAAAGACCTCGACTTCTTCTTCTTTGCCTTGCACCGTAATAGTTGTTTTAAAATCAGGCTGATCCGGAATATCAAACGGCATCGACAAGCTATGGTAATCCAAGGGGAGCTCTACAATATACGGCTGGTCGCTTTCGTTTTTGGCTCTCTGCCAAACATTCTTACGCCGGTACCGCGGCTCGATAAAGACGATATGAAATCCCATTTTCTTAAGCGCCCGGCCAAGGTATTGCATCACCCTGCCAAGCCCACCTTTGAGCAACGAGATTTCCGGAGCAAATAAATAAATGGTACGTCCGTTACTGCTTAAATATGGGAAGACATGGCGTAGCCATCCGGCATAATCCTTGATCTGGCGGAACATCAACAGTACTGCATCAAAAAGCGAATTGGCGGTAAAATCTTTTCCTTTAATCACATACTCCTGCTGTAAAAACTGTATCAATCCCCTTCTTTTCTCCGGTGGTAAACCAAGGACGGCGCGCAAAAATGTCTGGCGCGCTTCTACAGGAGCGAGGCTGAATTCTTCGCTTGCTTCAAAACAACGCTTTAAAAACTCTTTAAGCTGCTTTTTACTAACAACCTTGCCCTGATAATTAAAATACGATTCGAGGCGCTCCTCGAGATAAACATTAAGCTTTGCCCATGTTGCGATAAGCTCTCCCGGCACAGCTGAAACGAGGGTATAGTGGCTGTTTTTAAATTCGACAAACCCGAGATCTTCCAGATAGCCCAGGCATTCTTGAACACTGACCTGTTCCTCTCCTTTACCGAAATTATCTAATCCGTATTCGCGATTCAGGCACTCAGTGAGGACATCCACCGCTTCGGCTTTATTTTTCGGCAGCTGATTTTCCTGTTGCCATCTGAGAAACACTTCGGCAACGACAAAAACAGCTACCCAAAAGGCGATGAGATTACCCTGGTTGTCGCGGCGCTGAGGGGGAAGTGGATATGAATTTTTAAGCAATGCTTCAGGAATACCCAACTGTACCCCGACGGGACTAGATGTTTCTGTTTCCCTCCTACCCTGGTCCACCGGCGAGCTGGAATGCTTAAGCTTAGAGTAATGAAAAGTTATATCCTGGAGCCAAGGCAACACATCGATATATTCTCTCCTGGCTAAGCTTAGATAACGCATACCACCAACCGGAGAAGAGCTCTCCTGCCTTCTCTTCTCAAAATAACCTTCTATTGTTTTAATAATTTCATCTTTATACGCTTTTATCACACTCTCTAAATGCGTGTATGTCTTACCAATTTCTGGATAATCACCTTTTCTCTCCAACTCTAAATCTACTCCTTCAATTACTAACTTTATCTTATCTTCATTTCCAGGGAACCTTTTATTTAAAGCCTCTTTTTGTGTATGAGTCATTACAAAAATAATATCTGCTTCTGTAATCAAAGCTGCATTAACTCTTCGCGGCATTTGCTGTTTTAAGAAATAATCATTAACATCATCTAAGAAATAATAGCGTTCTCTATCTAGATTACAGACCTGCCGGTCTTCTAGAGAAGGAGCTTCTAAGCCCGCTGATTTTACAATTACCCTGTCTCCGAAAAACATACTAATCATCTTGGCTACAATAGGGCTTCTCTCTAAATTACGATTACAGACAACAAGTATCCATAATTTATCAACCGGGCTGCTGGAAACAGTGCTTATATAATTCCTCCCCCTGTGCATGAGATTAATTAATCCTCTTTCCCCCTTGAGGCTGTTTAAAGAAGCAGCGAGATTAAGCTCTAAATAGATTCTGTTTGCCTGAGAAAATAACACATATATCTTAGCTATGTCTAAAAGCGTGCCTCCCTCAAGCCTTAAATCAATGTGGTCTATCTGACGCTTTTTATATACCTCTGCATACGCCTTGTAGTTTGCAAAAATAATGTCCTGATCGGATAGGCTAGACAAATAAGGTGCTACCATTCCATCAACTATCACCCAAGGCCCATGTTTTTGTAACATATAGCTTAGTATCTGAGTGGCGGTCTTGGTGCCGCTTATATCGCCTTCAGCATCTGTATGCTGCTTATCTGGCGCATACTGGAAAGTATCAAAAATATCTAATCCCCTGACGAAATGTTCAAATCCTAGCTTCTCCAGTACTTGCCGAACAGCATATAGGGAAACGGAATTTAACTGGCCTCTTTGGTGAGCCTGAAAACCTATCCAGGCAATCTGTTGGGCAGTTTTCTCATTACACTCAACCTTAGTAGCTATTCTAAAAAGCTCTTTTTCAGCTTGAGCAATCTTAATATCCAAAGCATCATATCTTATCCTTCTATGCTCAAGCTGATAATTGCCTTCTCTATCGAGAGTATCAAAAAGCGCATCCTGTTGCTCTTTAAGCTTAACTATAGTTTTTATCTGATCCTCAATATCTGGCAAGCTATATTTCCTGTCTATACGTATACCAGGTATTTCTTGAACATTAATCTTTCTCCCCTTATACTGGTGGCCGATTTTTTGATATCCCTTGTTACCAACTATGTAAGCGCCTTGGTTATCGGCTAGTATTGCTTTCTGTCTTTTAGTTGACTCATCCCTTAGCTTATTAGCTCTAATCGGGACTCGTAAAGAGCTATTCTTTATCGGATCAACAACCACCCTGTAATCAACAGGTTTTGAAAGAATTATCCTCTTAAAGAATCTTCCCAGCCTGAACAGGATTACCTTCAGCTTGGCAGCTTCCGGGAAAAATCTAACATACAACCTCTCAGCAATCTTTTTGGCAGCGGTTTTTCCCCATTCAACCCCTGGCTGAAACCAGACATTGAGATTTAAAACTAACTCTCCTAAAGCTTGATAATATTTATACTTGGGGCTCAGCTTATCTAACTCCCCCTTTGAATAAAGAATAGCTAAAGTCTCTTGGGCTGTGGCTTCATAATCAAAACTTATATTATCAATCTCTTCCTTCTTGAGTTTATACTTCTTGGTTACATATTTAATGGCACCCGGATATCCCCTAAGGTTAGCCAATGCCTCAGCAGTAGTAAAATTACCATACCATTCAATAAAATTAAGCATGACATATGATAATTTAGCTACCTCCATAGGACTATGATCTTTGATTTTAATCAGCACAACATGGTTACCATCCCGTGTCTCTCGTTCTACTATCTCTTGCTGGGCGTCTATTGTAGCTTGGCTAGCATAAATATCGGTTACCAGAGCATAGAGCCTTTGGCCGTTATCTTTTTTATACAGCGACTTATGAACTAGGTCAGTTGTAACACGTACAACCGGCTTTATGCCTATAGGATGGCTGACCAAGGCCCCTACGTCAATACTTTCGCCTATCATCTGCTGGTAACCATCTAAAACCTCAGCCTCTATGCCTGTAGGAAAACCTACATAAATAAATTTTATACCGGAAATTAAAGAAAAGGCAGCCAACATCTTGCCCAACAGATTCTTATCTTGCATGTTATTGTGTATTTTAGCTATACCCCTTACCCCTTCAATAAGCTGCTTTATTGGCTCGATGTTGCCATTATATAAAGCCATAAAAATGTTAATAAGCGCATCGGGGCCGAGGACTTGGGTGCGGCCGCCAAAGCGGTCATAAAGAGTTACCTTAGATATACCTCCAATGCCTAATTCATTGAATTCTTTGATTAATTTTTTATTTATATTTTTAGCAAAACAATCAAACATACTGCCCCCTACCCTTACCTTGCCACCTTCCACCGTAATCTGGTCTGCTTCTCGATATTCTCCAGTAGCAATAATTACCCTATCCAGTACTATGGCCAATATCATTTTCTGATCATCATTTAGTTTATCTACAGAAGCTCCCCCGGTGAGAAGATTTTCTCCATCATAAAGCTTGCTTATCATATCCTCAGCAAAGCCTCCACCTTTAACTCTTCCATAAATAAATATAGAATACAATTTGATAGATTCCTTTATCTGACTTTGAAATCCTGTCATTGATTCATCCGTTATGCCTGATTTTGAAGCTGCTCTAAGCAAAAGCTTAAACTTCTCTTGTCTTTTCTTTATTAGGTCCAATCTTTGTTGAGAATTCAGGCTTTCATAATCTTCCTCTAGCTTACTTAATACATACCCAGCTATCTCTTCAAACGGAGCGCCATAGGTACTGTAAAAAAGAATCTCTCTGTTAGGAAATAACTTTATTAACCTTGCTAACATCCCAGCTAGATTCCTCTGGCCGCCTACACCTACACCCTCTAGAAGCGTAAGAATCTTAGCGGCATCTCTTACGCTCAGATCATCCTGAAAATGGCGTTTGAAGAAGGCAATAATAGTTTCTATATCCTGCTTTACCTTATCTCCAAAAGCAGCAGCAACTAATTCAGGGATATCACCATCTGTCTCTATGTCATCAAGAGCTATATATCCACCTCTTTCAAGATCATATTTAAAGGCTACTTTTCCTACCATTTCACTGGCCTCAACTCTCGAGGTACGGCTCCCCACAGCTATAGGTTCATTATAATAACGGCTTACAACCTGATTAAACTCGAGGGGGCCATAATACGTAGCCTCATAAGACTCGGAGTTATTTATGGTTACCGGGCTTGAGGTTTCCGGAGAGCTGGCCGATAATAATTCCTTAACGGAACGATTTATCAACGTGTCTTTATAAGGACAAAATGTACAGTGCTGTGCAGGATTTATCTTTTTCCTAAATGCTGCTGAATTATCCCACAATTCTTTAAAATCCATATCATAATCCCTTAAATTTCCCATAATCATATTTCTATCAATATACCCCGGGTGGGAAAAAGTAGCGCAAGGGTAAACATGGCCATATGGGCCGATAACTGCTTTATGATATAATGTCCAACAGCTATCGCCTAATTCTACGGCTTCCGGCTGCTTAAATAAATCATCCGTAAAAGAAATTTTCATACCATTATATTCACGCCCATACTTTTCTATTACCCGATCATAAGCCTTGCTGCCTCTTTCGCCGTCCAAAGCTAAAGCTGGGTTATTGGTATATTCATTTTTAACATCTAATTGATTCACGCCCAATGCGCTTGCTTTCTCTATGATATTCTCCAAATCAAGAATATTTTGTTCTAAAACAATAACCGCAAGATGGATAACAGGGGCGCTATTAAACTTATTTCTGATATCTATCAGTTTTTGAAGGTTGGCCATCATCTGCTTAAAATCAGCCTTTTCGCCTCTAATCTGCTTATAAATATCTTCTGTCAAGGCATCTACGCTAAAGCGAATCTCTTTACATCCCATTAATATCTCCATATCACCCTTATGGAGCAGCGATCCATTGGTCAGCACTTTTACCTCAAAGCCCCTTCTAATCATCTCTTTGATCGCAAAAAAAGCATGGCGGCTGGTAAAAAATTCAAATCCTCCTGAAAGCGTAACTGATGTTGTTGCGCTTGATTCTAAACTTTCAATTAATCTAGCTATTTGCTTATGGGTCATAAGCGCATGGTTTTCTTTGGCAAATTGTCCCAGCGGGTATTTTAAAGTTTTTCTTTGATGAAAACCCTTGCTAAAACAATATATACAGTTATGATTACAAACCGGGCCTAACTGTATCTCGGCCCGGCGCGGGTAGTGTATAATCCCACGTGAAATATCTTTCCAGAAACCAGAATCCTTATTCACTCCTTCCTTGATTTGCTGGTTAAACTCAATCGGGCTGCTGCCAGCCTTACCAGTAAATGATTGAAAGTCTCTATAATATCGATCTATCAATCTAAATAATTCCGCTATGCTGGTTTCAAAAATATCTTCGGGCTTACCCAGAACGCTTTCCTCGACAAGGAATTTTCCAAAATTAAACAACTCATCGCTGATTTTCCATTGCGCACGGTATTTTAAGTGATGGATATCTTCCTTATGCTCAACCTCATTAGCATCAAGACGTAATATTCTGGCTAAAGTGGGGTATTGATTAAGAGCTGTTTTGATAACACTATATATTGCAGGTTCTATCCGCACAGGCTCCTTGAATTCTTCCCCTATAAGTTTTCGTAACTCGCCTATTACCTTTTGAACCGGTCTATCTGTTCTTAAAATAGAAGAAACCCATCGGTAATCCTCTGCATATCTATAAATCTTCCCATAGAAATCTCTATGCTGTGCTTTCAACTCTTCAGCTATTTCTGTATCGGTCCTGTTTTCGAATAAATCTTTCAGTAAAGACTTACTTTTAATTTCTTCGGCCAACTCCCTGCTCTTTTTGTCCCTCTTCATTTTCTCCGTAGGACTATCAATGGGGTCATTTTCCTTGCAGGCGTCAAGGAAATAATTCCTAACCTGGGGGTTAACAAATGCTAAATATTGATCGCGCAAAATGCCGGTTCTTATCCCAAACTCCCAGCCCATATTCATCCATAAATTTACCTCGGTATATAAATCGATAAATCGTTTAATGTTCCCAGGCGTAATCGTAAAAGTATTAGCGAATTCAATAAAGTCGCTGATATTCTGCATTCTTTGCCGATCATAATCCTCTAAATCATCAATTGACTTCTTACGGAATGCATGGCGGATAGTAAGATTATCTTTAAATAATATATAAAGAACGTCTTTCTCCTCACGCTGAGTTAGCTTGATTCCCAACAACTTAGCAAGACGCGTAAAAGCCAAACTATAAATCTCTCTCTGTAACCGTGTTATTGCATAATTCGGCCGACCAATATATCGGGAACCATCGCCAACATCACTTAATTTTTTAACTTGCTTGGCCTTAACATTGTCTTGCCAATCCTCTTCTAATTCTGCATCTGGATCGTTGGCTAGTCGGTCATATTTATTATCCTCTTTCTCTGGAGTCTCAAGCCAGATCTTTACCTCAAGCCACTCGCTTGCTATTGACAGGTCTCCTCCCAGATATATTTTTCTGTTATTGGCATCCAGCGTAATTATTTCTCTTTCGTATTGTCTAAGTTTATTAACTCCATTGCCTGTTCCTACTATTGAAGGAATACCTTTTTCCCGACTTGTGTTGGCGGCATGGCCTCCTACATTTCCAATATCCGTAATCACGCCTTTTATACGCCCAAAGACAGTAGTCCAGGTATGATCCGTATTATGGGCAAGAAGGATGGTGTCAGACTTAACGTCGCCTACGCTAGCGGCAAAGCACAATATACCACTCACTACTCCTTCAGAACCGCTAATACCCCCTGTAAAAATTGGCTTTGAATGTTTGGTGTCAGTAATATAAAATATCTTTTTCTTAACTTCGCTTGGCTTTGCCGTGGTCTCCGGCCTAGCCTGTACAAACCTTAAACCGTATTTTCTGTCTTGGACAAATTCAACGTCAACATGCATTTTGCCATCTTTGTATCTTTGGCGGGTCTTGCCCCGAATCTTCGCAACAGATTGAGCAATTATCCTCACGCGCTCCTCTTCTAAGGCATATCGAGTGCGTTCCTCAAAGGTAGTTTCAACAAAGTCTAGGCTTCCCTGGGGTGCTCGGACAAATTTCTTCTCTTTGCTGCCAAGATTTTTTTCTAAGGCTATTGTTCCCGTGGGATCAAAAAACCAGGTATCCGGATTTACGCGTTCGGCGGCGATAGCTTCACCGTAACCATAGGTGAGATTAATGCGTATGCCCGGCCGGCCAGTTACCGGATCGACGCTATAGGCTTGGCCAGCAGCTTCTGCATCGGGAGCAAAAGGAATAATTGCAACAGCCATTTTGATCTTTGAAGTAAGCAAGATATCATCCTGGAGCATCAATTTTTCGATATCTGCAATTTTTTCTTTACCTATCCGCCCGGTTAAGTGTTTTATTCGTTCCTCAATCGAATAGATGAGCACATTTATCCAAAAACGAGAAATAAGTACTTCTTTATATTTTGCCACTACCGCTTCCTGACCGACGACATTAGGCTCTGTCAGGAACTGTCCTGGGAATGCTGCTGCACCTGAATCTTCTGATGTTGCCGTACTGCGATCAGTCACTGGCATATTCTCCACGCCCCATTCTTTACATAACTCTTGGTATGCCTGTTGAATCTCCTTAGAAATCTTTTCAGGAATTTCTCTAGACCGCAACCTATATTGTATTGCTTCAGAAATTACTTTGAGCTCACGCTCCATTTCTTCTTTATCACTTGCGCTTAACTTCTCTGTTAAGCCTTTCAAAACCCATTTCTCTGATATTCTTTCTAAATCTTCCAGTTGAGATTTAATCCCGCCTCCATTAATAACAAGATCGGTCGCCTGGCTAGATACATAGAATCCATCAAAAGTTTGAATTCCGATTTCATTTTTAATCTCTGAAAGATAGGTTAAGCTAGCAGCTTTTCCACCAACTAAAGAAATGTCTTTAGCTTTAGGATCAGACGGTCTTATGATTAAAGGACTGCTTCCCAAGCTTATTATTAAGTCTCTTAACCGGCGTGGCTCGTAAACTATCTTGGTCTCCCAAATACCAAACTGTTCAGGCAAACACAGTTTAACAATTTTAATTCCCTGATTACTAAACCAGGCAAGGTCTTTTTCAGTAATTTCAAAAATTTCTGTAGGCGCCATGCCCCGCCGCTTTGCTGCCACCTTACCCGGTCCATCCTCATTAAGCTTTTCTAAGCCAATCTTGCTGAAATTGGCATCATTCTGATAAACCGCATTCATCTGGGAGATTGTCTCTGTCTGTTCCAATAATGTAAATCCTGCAGTGTTTAAGAATCCTTTTCTTCGCTCTTTTTCCAGCACTTGTCGCTTGTACTCATTAACTATCTCTTGTGGCACTAAGGGCACTATGGCATGGCTGAAAATATCACCGAAACTAACTTTTTCTTCTAGCTCATTTTGCATCGACCGCTGCATAACATCCAGGGTTTCTCGCAATGACAATCCTGCAGTAACCCGATCTTGCGTTGGCGGAACTATATATATCCGTGGAACATCAAGCCTTTTCTTTAAAATTAGCACAAAGGTCTCATTCATCAAGGTTGCTACTTGTGTTGTTAAGGGTTGGCCGGCATCAACGCGAATCGTCTTTTCTGCTGTCTCAACCGCATGTGCAGTAAACGCCGTCGGTTGGATATGGGCTAACTCATCGGTTGCTCCATATAGAGTCCAACTAAGATCGCTTACCTTAAACTCGCCCATTTCATTTTTACCGTCAGTTCGTTTACTGAGTAACACCTCGTAAATCCGAGACAGGTGCGGTTCCATGGCAATAGCAAACTGCCCTTCGATTCTTCGACTCATTACCTCAATCTCAACATTGTCAATGGTCACGCGCTGCCAAAAACCATCTGCATTGACATTCTCTTCTCTTTCCGGATAGACAAAGGTAGTCTCTCCTTTCTTCCTCTCAATCAACTCAACAAACTCATTTCCAATTCCCATAAATAGTCGAGCATTTATATTTCTAAATGTGATTGTCGTATTCCCAAGGACAACTTCCAAAGATTGGGTACCTTCAAGAATATAGTTCTCACCCCTACCTAAAGCCGAAGGTATTAAAGCACCGCTTATGTTATGGTTGACTTTTGTTAAGACTGTTTTGCCGTCTTTGTTGCCTATAATAAGCGCCTCATTTCCCAGCTTAATAATCGCCCCTTCCAAAAGAGCTACAATTATTGACGGATCAACTGACTGTACGCCAACAACAACCCCTTCGATACCCAGTAAATCATATAAATGCAGCATAAAATTCTTATCCTTATCGGCCACAGCCTGCACCATTATCCCAGATTCATCATAGCTCACATCTTTTATACCCGCCTGAAGCATTGCCCCCAGGCAAATAAGATTTTGAAAACTGGCCTTGTTTAAACTAATTCTCCCTGGAATAACCAACTGTTCTTCTAAAAATTGCGATATATGCAATATATTGCTGATAAATACATTCCAATCCGCTGGCTGATTATAAATACCGTCTCTAATCTTTTGATTAATTTCTTCAATCCGGGCATGAACTAAAGGCAATAACCGTTCACCCTTTAACCGGCTCTTATAGAGCAGATCCATCTTAGCCCCCTCTTTATTAATATCAGAGAAAGGAGTGCTCAAGGGGCCTTCCCAGCTACCAGTCAACCAGCTTGTTATGCCGGCAGGATCACCAAAAGGAGGGACATCAAGATTAATAGCTCGATGTACTTCATCAGCAATGATACGAGCATGCCCACCATTATCAGTCGTGGGAGTCAAATGCCCGGCAAATAATTTTCCCTCTTCACCACCTATGCTTAACGCCAGTTCCACAAACGCCCTAGTCAAAGAACAATTATGCCATCCTCCACCGCCAAAGGAGAGGTGCTGTATCGGAGAACTAGTCATAATAATATCCTTTAAGGATTGACCGCTTACATTAGCCTGCACTGAAATATGTTCAAACATCCTGCTTTCATCGCCACCGTATTGCGTTGTTAAGGCTGCGTATTTTTCCATAAACTTCTGGTCATGTCTATTTTTATCCAACAGAAAATCTCTTTCTATTTCCAAAAGACAATCTACCAACGCGATAGGATGATAGACGATTTTGCCTTCCCAAATCAAAAAATCATCTGCTTTCGATAGCGTGCGTAACTTTATGCCCTTCATCTCTACAAGCTTTCTCCCCTCATCCATAATCTTGATCGGGTGGAAAGGCAAAATCTTATCCAGCCGTGGATTGCCAACCTCTAGCCCCTCTATTGTTTTCCGATTAAGATTTCTCCTGTCTCTTATCAAAACAGCTGCTTGCTCAATACTATATACATCTTGTAATTTAGCTGCGTCTTCCTTATTTAAAAATCTTCTCATATTCTCTTTAATGCCTTCTAAATGTTTCTCTACAACTTCCTTAGGAACTTCGGGAATAATAATATAGTCAAATAAAACCTGAAAACTAAGCACTTCTCCAGTCATAGCAACAATAGAATTCTCAAAAAGTTTCATACTATCCGTTAAAGATAAACCGTAGCTCTCGGCTTCGCTGTTTACGGTCACAATAAATACGCGAGGAATATCTCTTCTTCTGGCTTGAGCTTGAGGAACGCCATCTACTAAGAAGTCGGTAATAACAGAACAGATAAGGCCGCCCGCTCCCGTATAAATCATTCTCCTTGCGCCATTAATCATCTCTAAAGCATTTTTGCAGGCTTGTGCCGGCTTTTCTTTCGGAGCAAGAATTTTATGCCCGATAACTTTATTAAATTCATCGCGTACCGGACGCACAAGATAAACTTTTCCAATAGGCGCAGGTTCTCGCGATGAATTCCCATCTTCTTCAATAGGAATAACGTTAAAATGGCTCAAGGCATCCTGGCCTATTATCGTACAACCTCCACCAACCAGCTCACCGGTACTACTTCTAACTTCTCTAAAGTCTGCCGCTAGCGTAACATCGTCGTAAGTAACAAGATCTACTACGGAATGCTCGATATTTAAAATGCTGTGCATTTCCCGGAATCCCCCTGAAGTGTCAAAATGTCCTTTGGACAGTTTTCCTCTAGCAATAAGGTCAGCTAAAATAAGTAAATTCTGAACACTGGCGCCCTTTATCATCATCCTCTTATTACTTATAAGTTTATTATCTAATATTTTGAACAACTCCAGTAACTTCTGTGCGAATTCTTTCCAACCTTCAGGCTTAGTTAATCTTTCATTATTATCAACTTCAAAAAGACGCGTCTTAATAACGCTCTCCAATTCAGTACCTTCTGGAGCGTTTAGCCGATTCTTGCTACGATAAAGAAGGTCCATTGTCGCTTCATGATCTTCCGGTTTAAAACCATGGTTCTCACCCCTTTTAAACCAATTTTCGCTATGCACGGTTCTCCAGGATAGAATGGCCCCATCATCTCCCATGGCCGGAATATGCACTCTAAACACATTTTTAACCACATCCATGACTACCCGCGAATGCCCGCCGTCATCTGTTGCCGGCGTAATATTCCCAACTACATTGCCGACTAGCTCTTGGTTTCTCTCTGATGCAATGCGCTTCATGCGTTCTAATATTTCTTTCGGGGCAGAACAAGCAGTAAACCCTCCGCCACCTATATAAAGGTAATCCGGCGGAATTATTCCGGTATCTAATACAGATGCTGGATTTTTATTTATTATAGGAGATGAGCTTAGCGGTGCGTACCATCTAATTATTCTAGCGGGTTGGTCGGATTTGTTAACGAAGGTATATTTTCCTAAATAAGCGGGAATTATGGCGCAGTCATTCTGGGAGAGCACAACGCTATCATTAGGCCCTGCCCTTATTTCGATTGAACCATCTAAGACAAAAATAGGATAACCATTGTTGTTGGTATTCTGATCTAACCGACCAACAATAGTAAGATCATCAACAATAACTTCACTGGTGGTAAAAAGTCTGGCTATAGCATTCTTTTGTTCGTCGGAATAAGTAGTGGCTCTTTGACTAAACACGGTATCTAAATTTAATTTCTTATGCGCAGGTATCCCGGCTCTTCCTTCAGCATCACCTAATACTTCTAATGTGCCTTCTAAGTCTTCTTTACCGGGCCGAGGCGATTTACCGTCAGTCCTGTCCCAAGGAGAAACCGTGGCGCGCTTAAGGTCGCCTTTTTTAATTTCTTCTCCGGTAGGGGCATGCGACCATTCCCAAATGGTAGTGCCAGCGCGGATAGCATGAATTAATGCACCGCTAACTACAACAAGTTCTCCTGATCTAGTTTCTAATTGAAAAAGAAGCGTTTCCAAGGTCCCCTGCTTATATGCCTCTCTTAATAATACACTGGTCACATCTTGATTAAAACCAAGATAAAGCCTTGCACCTGCCGGACCCGTCATCCACATTTCAGGTTTTGCCGGACGAGTAGAATGCCCCATAGCAGGATGAACTTGAACTGATAAGGATTGTCCGGCATCAATCAGTTTCATAATAGTTGCCATATAAGGGCCATATTTTGCGAAATGCCGTTCTCCTAAAATTGATTTACCATCTTTGGCCAATAGCTCAACGAGAGTCTTGGTCGAACCATCAGGTAAGATAACTGAAGAAGGATAAGTCTGGTCATCAGAAGCTAACCAAAGCTCACCCACAGGTTCATTTTCCGGGTTACCATTGTTCGTATCGCTGATGTCAGCAGGATTAATATCCGCTGGTGCAAGTCCTAAAAGCTTAAGGATTTGCGAATCCTTAGCTAATCTGCCCCAGGTAAAACCGTGTTTGCCGGTGCGGATGTTTGCGGTAGAAATATGGATAATTATGGGCGAAGAACTGGCAGCATTAACTTCTGCAGCAACCAACCAGTCAAACACTTCCTGCGGGCTCCAAACGGATCTTTCAATCTCCCGCAAAATTCCGTCTGGATCATGCGTAGTCATAGCCACAATCTCATCTGCCCTGCCTTGGGTAAGGGCATAATCATAGTTGCGCGTTTCCGCTGCATTGCCTGAAGGACGCACATGGAAACGGCTCTGGGCATCCCACATCTGGATTCCATCATCCATACGGTCACCAAAATTCATACGTTGAATCATTCCAAACCCTTTATCAGAAGAGAAGAAACGCTGCATATCACTTCTTAAACCCAATAACATCAAGGCCAGCTGATCCGAGTAAGCAACAGTTTGTTTTTGTCCATCTCTATATACCACCTCCATAGTCTGCTGAGCGTCAACAAACGAAACATAACCAATCTTAAGCTTTGAATTAGGAGTATAGCGATCTAAAATACGCATTCCAGTACGTTTGGTCCCAGGAGACACCGGCATCTCATGAATGATTCCTGCGGCACTATAGTAATGATCAAGTTTACCCTCAAACAACTTAGATACTGGCATCATGCCCTCTAGAGCATTACATCCATAATAATTCATGGACATTAAGTCCACTGCGTGCATCACTATCTCAGCGTCTCTAGTAATTAATTTATCCAAAGATCTGCCATTGGGCAGTATAATATTAGCCCCAATAAATCCTCCACCATTAACTTCATTTGCCACAATTATAGCAGAAGGATTCTCACGCAACATCCTAAGTATCCTGTAGACAACATAAGGCGAACCAACAGAAGTACTTTCAAACTTTATACCATATTGTGCTAGGTAGGATGGGACATCTTCGCTTCCGGTAAGCGGCTGCACAAAATGAGTTGCTCCAAGGAAGCGCGCTAAAATCGGTCCCAATACATCCCCTCGCCAAAATCTTCCTTTTTCATCAACCACTAATGGTCGATCAGCATCACCATCTGATGAACGTATGCCTAGGAATTTTAATTTCCTGCCATCAGGCATGATAAGCCAAACTATTCCGTCACTATCAATTATGCCATGATGATCTTTTATAATATCTATCGCAGTTCTTGTGAGAAATTTGAGATCGGCTTGAGTCATATCTTCAGTATCAAGGGCTTTAAAATCATGAGCCAACGGCTCAAACTCAATTACCTCAGCCCCCATGGCTCGATAATTCTCAACGTGGCGTCTTGCTCCAACAGTAGAATGCATCCAATAGCCAAGCACATATCCTCTATATGGCTGCTCTGGAAATGCATCCAAGTTCCTTTTGGCAAACGCTTTTACTGCTTCCTGATTAGCTGTTTTATCAAAAGCAACCATATCTGGTTTTAAATTTTCCTTAAGGTAGCCATCCTGAGTAAAAACAGATTCATCTAAGGGTTGGTTATAGCGCCTTTCCCTGGCTTCTTTGACCGCTGCAATAATTTCTATCCTATCAGATGTTTGAGATTCATTCTGTTCAGTCCATTCTCTCGGTTCATTAAGTACCTCGCCATTTTCATCATAAAGCTTTAACCCATTCATTTCGCCTGCAGTGTGGCTACCTGTAATCATAATCCCCGGTCTCTTGGTTATTTGACACCAAAAAGCCAGTATCGGCGTAGCTTCTGCCCCGATGTAATCTACATTAATACCCAGTAATTGAAGAGCATAAATTACCGCCACAGCAAACTCTGGGCTGCTATTACGGAAATCCCTGGCTAAATTCAAGGCTTGCCCCGGAATAATTTCATGTTGCTCATTTAGCTTAATCTGTTTCTTTTTGATAAGCCAATCCAAGAATCCTTCAGTAATTATAAATGGTTCAAAGTGCCGCATTTGGCTAAACAAGCCACGGAAACCGCTGGTTCCCATACCTGTATCTTTACGCTCCCAATTAAGGTTTGCTCCCAAACTGTTAGTAGGATAAACCGATTTTGCCCCTGATGTGCGCATACTTGCGCTTTTTATGCGTGCTTGAAGCGTAACGCGAAGCACCCTCAGTTCAGGCGCATTGCGTGGTTGATTTAATATCTCATTGCCGAAGAAAACAGCATCTGATAATTGATGATTCAGTACAATTAGCTCTGTTAACGTCGCATCCAACTCAATGCCTGGAGGTAAAGCAACAAAGTTTAAATTAGGAGCACCTATGTGTGAATTAAACATTGAAACTGTTTCCAGGGAATGGGGGCGAGTAGCGCTCCAAGCATCATTATCATCATGTGCAAAAGCATTTTCAATAATAAGTAGCCTGGGAAAATCAGTTGCTAGTAATCCGTAGTAATCAGTAAGGTGGCGAGATATAATGAAACCATTGACTTGAGCATCACCAAAACGCTCAGCATCTTTTCCTAAATAATACCTGCCATCAGTAGCTCGCAGGTCATCAGCTGCCATATCCATGGAGATAAACATCCCTTCAGCTCCCGGGGTCTCATCAATAGTCTGAGTCATAAGCTTAATTAGCGCGCGAAGCGAAACAGGTTCATTTGTATTTATTCTTTGGAATAAATCCTCAAATTTCTTCAAGACGCGCGATAAAGCCTCTAATGATTCTTCGAATTTTTGGTATCCTGCCGGAACAAAAGATAACGCCTTTACCGGAACATTCGGCAACATTCCGTCTGCAAGTCGATGCTTTACATCAGGCTGGTTGATACCCTCTATCCCTCCAAAGAACGCCTGGACCGTGAAAACAGGCACCGTCACTGCTTTTCCGCATCTTACTGCCTCTTGCAGTACTTGAATTGACTCTTGGAGATTCATAGGAGAGGAACTTCTTACGCTTTCAATTAACGCTTGCAATTTATCGGGATTTAAATTCCGATAAACTTCTAAAAGACTCTGCTCAGATGAAATTCCTGCCGGAGCGCCTATCCACTTAATAACTGAAGTATAGACAGGATTACTAATAAAAGATGCTCTCGTTTTACCCGCGCCTGCTAAAGCATAAGGCGCCATCTTGGCTGTCTTTACTGCATTACTAACTGCATCTATCTGGTCAAAATTAAACTTCTGGCTTATTTGACTGGCATCTGCCTGAGAAAGTGCAATTGAAAAATCATTAAACCTCAGACCACCCAAGTTCACCATATAATCAACATAACCCGGTAAAGCCAATGCCCAGCTGCCTGCCGTAAGATACCGGGCTAAAACCTCTTGAATTTGACCTTCGCTATCATATCTGACATTAAATTGTATACCTTCGCCTTCGGTTGCTTGTTTTATATCTAAACTTAAGCCCTGAAAATGGCCTAAGCCGGTTGAGATAAATTGATGAGACCCGGGAAGAAAATCATTAACAAAGAAAGTCTCATGAATAGTACTGATATTACCTTCGCCTTTACCAGTCAACTCAATTAAGCCAGCAGGGACAGCGATAAAACCGTGATCCATCACATACATGACTACATTTCCTTTTCGGGAATCAAACATTGCTTGGTCATAAATTAAATCCGGACGGATATTCTTTTCTCCTAATTTTGCTATTGTCTCGCTTCCTCTCCAGAAGAATCCAGGAGTAAATTCTTCACTGGTTACGGAAACGGGTAAAGTGGATACCTTTAAGAAGCTTCCCAAAGAATACTTACCGCTATCAGGATGCTTAAGCATTTCCTCTTCAGTAGCAGTAAGCTCAATTTTATCTGCATCGACTACTTTATTATTAATCCAAGAGATAATATTCAATGCCTGCATAGCCAGAATCTGGAATCTTTGAGCAAAATTTTTATCCTCTAACTCTAAAGCCTTCTCTATGATTATTTGGAGCAATTGTTTAATATGCGCTTCCTGCGAACGGTCTTTCAGGAAATCTTTTATTAAGCCGTTAATTAAATCGGTTGACTCAGTTATTTTATTATCCTTGATGAGCTGTTCAATCGGGCTACTGGCCCCCACCCCCTTCTCCATCTGCCTTAATATCCCATCCGGTTCTTTAATCCCTAAGGCAACTATGCTATCTGCCCTGTTTTGGGTGGTTGCCATGGAGTAATTGCGGAATTCAGGGGCGTTTCCTGAAGGCCTTAAGTAGGAGATATCTTTATTGTCGAATTGTATCTGTAGGCCATCCTTGTAATCTAAGCCTATGGGCCTGGTAAAACCTTGATTAGAGGCAAAGAAGGGCTGGAGTGTTTTTTGGATATTAAGTAACTCTTTAGCAAGCTCTGAGTCGCTTGAGAGTATTTCTTCTTTACCATATAGCCACTCTTTAAAGTCTCCTTCTAAGCTGCTTTCATAGGGGAAGCGAACTACTCTGACTTTACCGTCTCCAAAGAAGCTTATTTCATGGATGGTCTTATCGGTTTCGGGTGAGAATTGGGCGATAATCTTCTTACTCTTTTCTGTAGGGAAGTTGGTAATTAAACCTGCCTGGGTATAATAAGGCTTGATCCTGGTAGCAAAGATTTGGGATAAAGACTGATTTGCTTCTTTAGCTGTTATGAGTGATACCAGAATGGGCAAGAGTGAATCCCGAGTAGGAAGCTCATGTAAGATTGTGTTGTTTACTTCTATGTCTGTGCCCACCAGCAGGCCGCCATTAACCTCCCAGCCAATGATTTTTTTAAAGCCGCCTTGTTTGAATAAACGCATCATGGCTAAAGCTATATACGGAGAGCCGATCTGCGTACGTTTGTAGGCTGCATGCATCTCATCTAATGCCCAACCTACTGCTTTATTAGCGCTATTGGGCGTGGCAACTGCATCTGCCTTAAGATACTGGGCAGTGAGGATATTCAGGATATCCCCGCGGTTGAAGTTTCCTTGTTCATCCATGACAAATGGTCTATCGCCGTCTCCATCCATAGAGACAATAGCAGAGATGGATTTGTTAAGCCTTATCCACTGCCTTAAGTTAAGATACCTCGCTAAACGGTTAAAATAGAGCTGATGGGCTGGGGTGACATTTTCAGTGTCTATTGGTATGAATATGCCTTGGGCTGCACGGTCAACAGGAATGACCTTTGCGCCTAATTCTTTAAGTATCCTTACCAGCATATCCCTTCCTACTGATGAGTGCTGATAGACTGCAATGGTCATACCGGATAAAGACTTGCCTTTAAATACATCCCTGTAGCGGTTAAGATAAAACTCTTCTACTTCCTCTTTGATTGAAGGCTCGGTGATCTTGGGACGCTCCTTAAATGAGCCGTCTGGATTAAAAATCCGGGCATTCTTTTCTACGTAGTTAGGATCGTAGTATTGGCGTCTACGCGCCTCTTCAACAAACTTGAGCATCTCTTTTTCTTCAATCTTGAGAATCTCACGTCTGGGGAAGTTGTATTTGATGCCGTTTTGGCCTTTGGGGATATGGCTGCCGGTGATCATGATGCTTACCAAGCCCTTCTGCATACCATAATATGAAACAGCTGTGGTAGTAGTCTGACCGGAATATTTTAGCTTATAACCGCCGTGCTCCTTGACTACAAAGGCTACAGCCTCAGCTAAGTTAACAGTTGATGGCCTTAAATCCCCGGCTAAAATGACGGTTCGTTCTTCTAATATTACGCCTTTAGCCCAAGAAGGTAGATAGAAACTACCCTTTTCTACGGCTTCCAGGAAGCCTATTGTGTTAATATAGACCTCGAAATCGGTTAAATACAAATCAAGGTCCCTTAAGCCGCTGGTTCCGAACTTTAAAGGCTTGGGGTCATAGTTAAGGAAACTTGGCCTGGGCCAATTCTTTAGCTCTTCGGCTGTTGGTGCATATACGGGTGCGGGATGTTCTTTACCTGCTTGAGGCGGAGTAGGGCGAAGCAGGCCTAAGTTCATAAGCTTTTCATTTAAGAGGCGGCGGGCTGTAGTAAAGGTATTAACTAAGGAACCAAAGGTGAGGGGTGAGGAAGAAATTGTTTTTGCTGCTTCAGCAGCTATCTCAAATACCGCCCAGACATCAAAGGCTTCGTTTTCTTGATCGATTACTCTCTGGCCGCCTGCCTGCCAGTGGTGCGGGTCATAATCTACTGCGCCGTTTTCTCTTCTCAGCGGCTCGCCAGTAGCCGGATTTATTTTCCAACCGCGGCCGTGTTCTTGACCTTCTTGAAGAGAGATAAGGGTTTCGTTTTGATCCACCATACCGCCTAGGCCGGTGCCGTTAAGCAAACCGAGATGGATTTCGCAGAAGGTAGTATTAGTATTAGTCTCACTATGATTGTGCATGCCGCAGTTTACACCCTTGCCTGCAGCCCAAAACTGAACATAAGCAACTTCTTTGCCTTGATTATTTTTCAGGCTAAAAGCGGAAAGGTTGTAAAACGGAACATCTTTAAATGCCTCTTTGCCCCAATCATAAGTATCTACCTTGTTCCAATAGAGCAACTCGTGCTTGGGACCGAAAACTACAGCTTGGGCTATATTACTGATAACTTCAGGTGCTTTATTTGTTTTAGTCGCTACTACTACCATTGTTTCTTTATCTGCAGCCTGGATATATTCTTCCTCTACCAAGGTAGTTCGCACATCTTTAAGTGACGGAGCGAAGGCATTACGCTGAGGATCTATGAGGCTACCGGTGATAACCTTAACATAGACTTTACCAAAAGAATGGTTTAAGGATAACCTGACATGAGGAGTTAATTGAATAAATTGTATCAACCATCCAGCCATATACCAGATAGGAGTAAGGCTTATGGGATGAGTATTAGTAGTATTAAAGGTAATTTCTATTCCTGGGCGACTGCCTTTGGCTAAATAGGCATTTACTGGTGAAGAAGTTACCGGAGCCCACCATCTGATTATTTTAGAGGGTTTATCGGAAGTATTTAAAAGGGTATGTTTACCTAAGTATGCAGGAATTATGGCGCAGTCATTTTTAAAGATGTTTTCAGGAGCATAAGGAGGAGCGAGTATCTGGACCGAGCCTTCCAGGATGAAGAAGGGATAGCCATGGTCGTTAGTTTGTTGGGATAGTTGAGTACTAAGATTAATCTCATCTACAATGACTTCGGTAGTAGTGAATAGATTCTCTATGCGGTTATTGTCATCATCTTGATAGATTATAACCCTTTGACTTCGAACCTTATCCCGATCTAATTTATTCTGGGCTGGGATCCCAGCTCTATGTATAGCATCATTTAATACTTCTATAGTACCTTCTAAATCTTCTTTGCCTGGCCTGGGAGATTTGCCGTCAGTCCTGTCCCAAGGGGAAACAGTAGCTCTTTTTAGGTCGCCTTTATTGATTTCTTCTCCCGTAGGAGCATGAGACCATTCCCAGATAGTAGTACCGGCTCTGATGGCATGGATTAATGCTCCGCCTACTACTATGAGCTCTCCTAGTTTGGGCTCTAATTGGTAAAGTAGATTTTCAAGAGTACCCTTTTGATAGGCTTCTCTTAATATCTGCTCGGAAACATCTTGATTAAATCCAAGATATAGCCTTGCTCCTCCTTCGCCTACCATCCACATCTCAGGCTTAGCCGGCCGTGTAGGATGGCCCATTGCAGGATGAACCTGAACTGATAAGGATTGCCCGGCATCAATAAGTTTCATAATAGTTGCCATATAATTGCCGTATATTGAAAAATGCTCTTTACCTAATATGCGCTCTCCCTCTTTATCCAAGAGCCCTCTCAAGGTGATAACTGAACCGTCAGATAGTCTTACCAGTGACGGGTAAGTTACATCGTCAGAAGCCAACCATAATTCGCCTACCGGCTCATTTTCTGGGTTGGCCTTATTAGCATCAGATATATCTTCAATAGGTATATCCCTATAGGTTAATCCTAAGAGCTTTAAGATATTTGACTCCCTGGCTGGCCTGCCCCAGGTATAGGTATGCTTACCAGTACGAATATTAGTAGATAAGATACGGATAAGGGCGCCGGGGGTGAGAGGGGAAGATCCGCCAATTACCCTCTCCAACTGGACAGAACTAGATGCTCCCCGCACTTTCTTCTGAACAAAGAAATAAATAATGTCTCTTATTTTCCATGTCGTTTTTAAGTTAATGTCTGTCTGCAGATATATAAAACTTTTTATATCTGATCTGGTTATTTCAATATCAGTGCCTTTTGTAAAGCTTAATATCTCATCGATGCTAAACTTATATATTTTACCTATTGATGACCATCTTCCGAAAGTACTAAAGTATAACCTGCCGTCAGGTTTAAGAATTCTCGCCATTTCCTCAAAAAACTTTATCCCTAAATCTTCTCTTCGTTTCCTCCAATCCCTATCTTTTTTAGTATATTTTGGATCAGGATCTCCAGGATTAACAACATTTTCTAGACATTGATTAGCAATTATATAGTCAAAATATTCCTCGGCATAACCTGTATTTTTTAAATCTGCGCGTCTAATTTGCGTATTCCAATTAAATCCTTTTTTAATTAACTCTTTACCGTATACAATCCTACCTGCTAATAAAGTAGGTAAATTTATATCTAAGCCATATATGCTCTTGACACCAACTAGCCTTTTTTCAACCATCAGCCATATATTATGGCCTAACCCACAACCAGCATCTAAAATCCTATAACTATCTCCATGTAAAGATTCTCGTAAATGCCCCTCTAAAGAAATTCCATACTTTTTTTCTTCGTGCCTTCTTCTTGTATCCCATCTCTGTTCAGCTTTGACTAAATCTAGAGCAGGTTTATTATAACTTCCTATTTTAATAGAAATTTTTCTGAATTCAGGAGTCTGAGTTATTTCTTCTACATCATTTAAATCCCTAGGATTATCTATGCCGAGATCTTGAAATATTCTATCAAATTCAGAGCTAGGAATATCTAACTCTATATAATCTTCGGCAAATTTTAATTTTTTGACAATTTTAGATTCCTTGGCAGGCCTACCCCAAATATAGACATACTTACCGGTGCGGATATTGGTTGAGAGGATACGGATGAAGGCGCCAAAAGTGAGAGGAGAAGAAGAATGTCTTTTATCATTAATGATTTGTAGTAAGAAATCAAGGTACTTTCTTGCTGAACTGTCCCAAGAAAAATCTAGCCCCATATTACTGACCAATAGCTGATTCCAAGCCTGTCGGTGGTCTCTCCTTAAATCCAATGCCCGCTGGATAGCTAATTCAAGCTCCCAGGAAGAAAAATTATCAAATACAAAACCACTGCCATCTCCTGTTGTTAAATTAAATTCCTTGATCTTATCTACCAAACCACCCACATTATGACCTACTGGGATTATGCCATATCTATAGCACAAAATATCTATTAGTTCACAAGGTGCAAACTTAGAAGGAATTATACAAATATCCCCTCCTGAATAAACCTTAGTACCCAAAACTACCCCTTCATCTGAAATCATGAATTTTCTAGTAATTATAATAGCTGCTCTACCGGAATACTCTCTTTGCAAGGATTCCAATCTGTCTATCTCTTGACCATAAAATTCTCTATCTCCCGGTCCAGTAAGCACAAATTGGGCATCAGGATTATTCTTAAGTATATTCCTCATGGCATCGGGGATTATATCT
>JAHJCJ010000116.1 GCA_018812825.1 Candidatus Omnitrophota bacterium | reverse complement strand
GGGCCATTAGCTCAGCTGGTAGAGCAGGACACTCTTAATGTCAAGGTCGTAGGTTCGACTCCTACATGGCTCACTTAAATTACAGGGGGTTTTGTTTATGAAATCCCAGATAATCCTTTCAAACGTTTCAAGCTTATTAACTTCTCTATCTGTATGCTATGAATAAGATAACTAGATTAAAACATTCTAAGAATATGAGTTTTAAAGAGTTGAAAGATAATTACCAGTTGCTTAGGGATTTAATGGATTTTATCCCGGATGTTATTTATTTTAAAGACAGGAAGGGTAGGTTCATTATGGTTAACCAGGCTCATGCTAAAGGCCTGGGGGTAAAACCTGAAGCATTAGTAGGTAAAACAGATTTCGATCTTTTTCAAAAGCATCGGGCTAGGAAAATGGTTCAGGATGATGCACAAGTTATGAAGACTGGTAAGCCGATGATAGATAGGGTTGAAAGGGCAACTCGTCCAGATGGAGTAGATAATTATGTCTCTACAACCAAAATACCACGTTATGACAATAAGGGAAAGGTTATTGGTTTAATCGGAATTACTAGGGATATCACCCGGCGCATGCAGTTTGAACGTTTGCGAAAGGATAAGCTAAGCATTGAAAGGAAGTTGGAGGCATTAGAAGAGCTCAGCGCTATGAAATCTGAGTTTATCTCTACAGTTTCTCATGAATTACGTACTCCTTTGGCAGTAATTAAGCAGTTGGTTACCATAGTTTTTAATGAGGTTGTCGGCCAGATCAACCATAAGCAAAAGGAAGTACTTCAAAAAACATTGGATAACACCGAGCGCTTAAGAAAGATTATTGATGATTTACTAGATGTTTCCCGAATTGAAAGAAATACTCTTAAACTGCACTATTCCTTGGTTGATATTGCTGATTTGGTAAAAGATTCAGCGAGTTTCTTCACAGAATTAGCAGCAGAGAAAAGCATATCCTTAGAATATTCTTATCCTAAAAAGCCGGTAAATATCTTTATTGATGTTGATAGGATAAGGCAGGTTATTTACAATCTTATTAGTAATGCAATTAAATTTACTATGGATGGAGGAAAAATAAAGGTTGAGGTAAGAGTTTTAGAATCCAAGGTTAGGATCGGGGTTATTGATAATGGTATTGGTATCTCCAAGTCAGATTTACTGTTGGTATTTAATAAATTTACCCAAGTTTCTAAAATTGAGGGCGTAGAAAATAAGGGCGTGGGATTAGGGCTTTCTATATCCAAGAAATTAGTGGAAAGGCATAAAGGTGATATTTGGGTTGAATCTAAACTTGGAGTAGGAAGTAAATTTTATTTTACATTACTACGTTTTTATACCCTAGATATGTTAGATAAGACTATAAGAGATAAAGTAAGTAGCTTGATTAAGAAGGGGGTATCTATATATTTTGTCAGCTTATTAATTCTGAATTTTAATGAATTTAAGCGAAGATTAAAGATCGGAGCCAAGATATTGTTCAAAGATTTGCATGCCATTCTTGATCTATCGCTTAAGGAAGTACAAAGCAATAATCTTAATAAGCAAACTATGGCTGTCATTAACCCTAAAGTAGGTAAGTTTAGCATTGTTCTTCCCGGAGCAACAGATAGGCAGGTAGTTAAGATTTCCAATCTACTTAAACTTAAGATCAAGGAGTACTTTATAAGCAATAAAATTGAAGATGTTTTTATAACTATAGGGACGTTATCTTATTCCCAGAAAATCCTTTCCCATGATGAGAAATTTTCTGCGTCTCGGTTCTCAATTAAGGAAATTTATATAGGCTCGGAGATGCGGCGTTTTAAGCGAGTATCACTTAAAACTAGCATTAAACTTTATCTGCCTGATAAAAAAGTAGAGTTAACTGAGTCCATTGATTTGTCTATAGGGGGTATCTGTTTGACAATCAGGGATTTATTAAAAACAGATTCTCAGCTAAGGGTAAGTTTTTTCTTACCAGAAAACAAGAAATTTATTATTTCAGCAAGAGTGCGTGTGGCCTGGATCAGGAAGATAAGGCCTTTCTTTGGTAAGGATGTTGATAAATATAAAGTAGGCTTAGAATTTATAAGTTTAGAGGATAAATATAGGAAATTCATTGCTAGTAAATTATCAAGTATGCTTTAAGGAGCAGATTATGAGAAAGAAGAGAATATTACTTATTGAAGATGAAGCTGATATGGTATATGCATTAACCCTTCAGTTGGAGGCAATTGATTGTGAGGTATCAAGCGCTAAGGATGGTCAAACAGGTTTGGGTATGGCACGAAAAGAAAAACCGGATTTAATTATATTAGATTTAATGCTTCCTAAAATGGACGGTTATAAGGTTTGCAGGATGTTAAAGTTTGATGAGAGGTATAAGAAGATTCCAATTATTATGCTTACTGCTCGAATTCAGGATCAGGATAAGAAACTGGGTCAAGAGGTAGGCGCGGATGCATATATCACTAAGCCTTTTGATTCTAAGGAGCTTTTGGATAAGATAAGCGCTTTGCTTAAGAAATAATGTTTGTTGCTTTATTTATAGATACGTGAAAAAGGCTTTTTATCAGTTCATAGAGCATACCGCAGATATCGGCATCAGGGTCAAATCATCATCCTTGGCAGGTTTATTTAAGTGCTCAGGTCTGGCCATAGCTGATATTTCCGCCCGGAAACAAAAAACCCATTACCATAAAAAACACAGGATTGTAATTAGGCAAAAAGCAGCTAATGTAGAGGAGCTTTTTGTTAATTGGTTGAATGAGCTATTGTCAGTATCCGCCATAGAATCATTGGTTTTTGAAGATATTCAGATAAACCAGGTTAATGAGAACTTTGTTGATGCAATTGGCATAGGAAGCGATCTAAGAAATTATAAGCTCAACACTGAAATCAAGGCTGCTACCTACCATCAACTAAAGGTTAAGAAAACCGGGCTCATCTGGCAGGCAGAGGTAATTTTTGATGTATGAAAAAATGACCGGAAATATCCCATTAGAGAAAATTGATGATTATCGTTGGTGTATCCCCCGAAGCTATAAGCCGGGAATGCGCGTACCCGGATTAATTTATGCTGACGAGAAGTTATTGAAAGATATCTATCAGGACAAGGCTTTGGAACAGGTGGTTAATGTGGCTCATTTACCAGGGATAGTGAATAATTCTTTGGCTATGCCTGATATCCATTGGGGCTATGGTTTCCCAATCGGAGGGGTGGCGGCTACTGATATTGATGAGGGCGGGGTTATTTCACCCGGAGGAGTAGGATTTGACATAAATTGCGGGGTAAGATTATTAAAAACTAATTTAGAATATGATGATGTTAAGGGGAAAATTAAAGACTTAATTTATCGTTTATTTTCTGATGTTCCTTCTGGAGTAGGTTCTGAAGGAGATATAAGTGTAAGCCCAAAAGAAGAGAAGGAGATATTATTAAAAGGCGCCCGTTGGGCAGTAGAAAAAGGGTTTGGAACAAATGATGATCTTGAGTGTACTGAAGAAAATGGCGCTATGTCCGGAGCTGACCCGCAGGCGGTATCGCAGCGTGCTTTACAGCGCGGCAAAACACAGTCAGGGACATTGGGTTCTGGAAATCATTTCATAGAAGTTCAGGTTATTGACCAGCTTTATGATCGAGAGGCTTGCGATACTCTTGGGCTTAATTTAGGGCAGGTGATGGTAGAGATTCACTCTGGCTCGCGAGGTTTAGGTTATCAGGTTTGCGAAGACTATTCGCGCAGCATGATCGGAAGCTTGACAAAATATAATATAAATGTGCCTGACCGGCAACTTGCCTGTGCTCCGCTTACATCTAGTGAAGGCAAGGCTTATCTTTCGGCAATGAAATGCGCGGCAAATTATGCCTGGTGCAATCGGCAGTGTTTGATGTATTTAACCCGGCAGGTATTTGAGAAAGTTTTCGGTTCTTCCTGGCAGAAGTTGGGGATGTTTTTAATTTATGATGTTGCCCACAATATTGCCAAGATTGAACAACATAAGGTTAATGGCAAACAAAAGAATCTTTGTGTGCATCGCAAAGGCGCAACCCGTGCTTTTGGCCCGGGTCATCAAGCTTTGCCTGAAAAATACAAGAAAATCGGCCAGCCTGTAATTATCCCCGGGGATATGGGCAGGAATTCCTATCTTTTGGTTGGTACGGAGAAAGCAATGCAAGAGACTTTTGGTAGCGCTTGCCACGGTGCCGGCCGCCTGAAATCACGCACCGCTGCCATCAGATCCATTAGGCCGGATATGTTATTGAAAGAATTAGAATCTAAGGGTATAATAGTAAAAGCTTCAGGACGCAATACGTTGGTAGAGGAGGCTCCTGCGGTTTATAAGGATATAAATGATGTGGTAGGTGTAGTGCATAATGCGGGGATTTCTAAACGCGTCTGTAGAATGCGACCGCTTGGGGTTATAAAGGGATAAGGGAGTTCCGAGTAGAGGCGAGGGGCGGCCACTAGGAGTAGTTAAAGGTTAGTCAATCCTATTTCGTAAACGCCTCATGGGATTTTGTTAAACAGAAACTTAAGGTGTTCAATGCTAGATATAAAATTTATCCGAGAGAATAAAGACTTAGTAAAACAGGCAATCGCAATCCGGGCTTTAAAAGTTGATATCGATACTGTTATTAAGATTGATGACTGCCGCCGTCAAGCTTTAAGCGAGTTTGAAACGCTGGCAGCTCAGCGTAATAAAGCCAATGATGAAATAAGCATGCTATTGAAAGAGAAAAAAGACGCCAAGGCTAAAATATCCTCAATGAAGGATATTTCAAGGCGTATCGGAGAGCTTGAGCCACAGATAAAAGAACAGGAAGCAGAATTAAATAAACTGCTTCTAAATATCCCCAACGTGCCGCATGTTTCTTTACCGATAGGAGATGCTTCTAACAATAAGATAGTGCGCAGTTGGGGGAAGCTGCGAAAGTTTGATTTTAAGCCGCTTAGCCACATTGAGCTTTGCCAAAACTTAGATATTGTAGATTTTAACCGGGCTACTAAAATTACTGGTTCAAATTTCATCCTTTTTAAGGGGTGGGGCGCGAAACTTGAGCGCGCTTTGATTAATTTCATGCTTGATTTGCATACTAATAAGCATGGTTATACTGAAATTTTCCCGCCGTTTTTGGTTAATCGCACCTCTATGCTTGGTACCGGACAGCTTCCCAAGCTGGAAGAGGATATGTATAAACTTAAAGACGATGATCTTTTTCTTATCCCTACCGCAGAGGTACCGGTTACGAATATCTTCCGCGATGAAATCTTAGATGAGGATAAGTTGCCCATTTATTATACTGCTTATACAGCTTGTTTTAGGAGAGAGGCAGGATCGTATGGTAAAGATACTAAAGGTTTGATTCGTGTGCATGAGTTTGATAAGGTAGAAATGGTTAAATTTGTTAAGCCAGAAGATTCTTATGATGAGTTGGAGAAGTTAGTGGCTAATGCTGAAGAGGTGTTGCAACTTTTAGAGTTACCTTATCGGTTGGTGTTGCTTTCTACGCAGGATATAAGTTTTGCTGCCAGCAAATGCTATGATCTTGAGGCATATACTGCAGGCGTAGATAAATGGCTTGAGGTGTCCAGTTGTAGTAATTTTGAAAGTTTCCAGGCCCGTCGGGCAAATATAAGGATGCGCCGCAAAGAAAGCAAAAAAGTAGATTTTATACATACTTTGAATGGTTCAGGCATTGCTTTGGCACGCACGGTGGTAGCGATATTGGAGAATTATCAACAGGAGGATGGTTCAGTATTAATTCCTAAAATACTACAACCATATTTAAATGGCCAAGAAAGAATTAACTGATAAGAAACTTACTAAAGATAGTCTTTTGTCCAAGGAGCCTTCTGGTATTTCCGGTGATTTTTCCAGTAAGATATCCGGGTTGTCCAGCAAGGCCTTCGGAATAATCAAATTCATTTTAGGTATAGTTCTTTTGCCGCTTGTTTTCTCAAGCGCATCCTCTTTTTTAAATGAATTTGGTCGGGTGAGCGGTAATTTACAGGCAATATTCTGGAGCGGGGTGATTTGTTTCTTAGTGATTTACTTATTCATTTGGGAGCCGGTGGTAATTTATAGTAAAGGGCATAAACTCTTGGAGATTATATTTAGTTTTTTTAAACCGATGGTTAATGTAGCGCCTTTTCTTATGCCGATATATGCGATTTTGGTATTTATTATTTACGGATTGCTATCGCTGCCGGTTAAATCTAGCTGGTTGATTAAATATGCTATTTTTTTGATCGGTTTCAGTGCTATTTTACACCTGGTGTTTTCCGCTAAAACCATTCGTACCAAAAAGGGGGATTTCTTAAAAGGAAATTACATATTTGGGTTTTCATTTATTTTTATCCTGAACCTTGCGTTACTTGCCCTCGGCTTTAGCCTTATTTTTAAGGAATTCTCATTTGTTAATTTCTGCAATATTTCTTTTACCATAGCCAGTAATATATTTTACGCTATTTTTAAGCAACTTTTTTTGTTTTGATTCTTTTGGTGGGGTGGCTGAGTGGTCGATAGCGGCGGTCTTGAAAACCGTTGTGGGCGTAAGTCCACCCAGAGTTCGAATCTCTGCCCCACCGAATAGTTTTTGGAGAGTTGGCAGAGCTGGTTGAATGCGGCGGTCTCGAAAACCGTTGTCGTCGTAAGATGACCGGAGGTTCGAATCCTCCACTCTCCGCCAGTATGGTTGTTTATTAGAATTTTTAAATATAGATTTGGAGAGGTGGCAGAGTGGTCGAATGCGCACGCCTGGAGAGCGTGTGACCCGCAAGGGTTCCAGGGTTCGAATCCCTGCCTCTCCGCCATGTTGGAAATGGTGCACTCTGAAGGAGCCCCCTATAGGGGGCTCCCGACGAGAAAACCAGGCGGCGCTCTTTTAAAATAAAGTTCGAACCAATCTTTTTCAGAAATTCTTTCTGAAATTCTAAATTTCCCTCCTCAATCGCGCAACGGGCTCTATTCAATGAAGTTACAAATTCTTTGGCCGGTTCGAACCAATTATCAGCACCGGCGGTAAAATCCCTCAGTTTATCCTGCAAATCTTTCTTTTCATTAATAAAGTTCTCTTTTTTCTTCTGGTATTCTTCAAGAGTTAAATTCTCCGCAAGATGAACATCAATAAGCTTACTGATCTTTATTAAGAGCAGATTGGGTGAAAATCTGCAATATAATAACCGAGTCTAAACAGTTG
>JAHJCJ010000115.1 GCA_018812825.1 Candidatus Omnitrophota bacterium | reverse complement strand
TCGTACGGCACGATGCCTCCGTAGCATAGTAGCTATTGCGTCTGACTTGTATATGAAAATCAGAGATTTTCAAATCTCAGAAAATCCTGATTTTTAAGAAATCAGAAGGTCGAGGGTGCAGATCCCTCCGGGGGCTTTTATTTTTCAATTATAAGAGCTCTTAAATGCGTATTAACTCATTTATAAACTGCTTGTTCTACCCATAAGAAATGGAAACAGATAAGTTGGAAATATATTCTGGCCAAGATAAGGCATACGATAGGGCATTGAAGAGATTGAAGAAGTCGAAAATAAGCTTGAGGAACAAAAACCTAATATGCGATTTTCTGAATCACTTGCTCACGACTTCCTGCAAGCAGTTAAGGGTATCTAAGCTAGCCATACAACTGAGAAATATGTGTACTTGGCTAATGGATAGCTTAAAGATTAAAAATGATTTGGACTTGTTGACAAAGAAGGAACTGACTCAACTCATTTCCTTTATTGAATCTGTTAAGCATTGTAAAGGAAACCACTTAAAATATGTCAAGAATGTCAACAAAAAACCATTTTCTGAAGCAACCAAAGCAGACTACCGCAGAGCATTGAAGCAGTTTTATTCGTGGCTTAAGAAAGATGATGAAAGGATATACTCAAATAACCAGCAAGTAAGAAGAGAAACTGAGAATTTCTACCAATATGTTTTGAGTGATGTTTCAACAAGGTACGAAAATGAGGAAGCAGATCCAAAAACAATCATAACTGAGGAAGATATTGATAACATTATTGAAAATGGTGCTGAGAATATAAAAGAGAAGGCTATGCTCGTCTGCCTTCATGAAACGGGGTGCAGGGCTGCGGAATTTCTAAATTTAAGAGTAGGTGATGTTGAGATAAGGCAAGATTATGGTAAGCTTGACGTGCCTAATGGCAAGACAGGAAAGCGAACAATATATATCCGGAAATCGTTGCCCTATATTGTACAATACATAGACTCCCATCCATTTAAAAAAGATGGTAATAATTTCTTATGGTTAGTTAATTCTAATAGGAACTATAGGAAACCAATGCGTCACGCTGCAACCCAGAAAATGATTAATGATTGCTTTGAGAAAGCAGGAATCGATAAGAAGCATAATATGCATTGGTTTAGGCACTCCCGAGCAACCCTGCTTGCACCAAAGTTAACTCAAACGATGCTATGCAAATATATGGGGTGGACAATAAATTCCGACCAGATAAGGACTTATGTGCATTTATGTAATGAACAGCTAGAATCCGTTTTCTTATCTATGCATGGAATTATAAAGGAAGGGGATAAGTCAGAAAAACCGATAAGATGCATATGTGGGGCGTTAAACGACCAAACTGCAAGATATTGTTATAAGTGTTACAAGCCATTAAGTATTGATGTTACCATAATAGATAACGCAGAAGAGATTAAAGAACTAAAGATAAAAAATGAAGAGATAACCAAGACCATGAAACTATTTATGGAAATCGCCAAGAACCCAGAGCTGATGGCTAAATTTGATGAGTTCAGGAAAGCCAAAGGTTAAGAAATCACCCCTTCCATATAAATGAATACGCCCTTTCTATCCTTATTCTTCATATCAATTCTTATTAAAAAGACGGGGTTAAAGGTTTAATCATAAGATTTATCGTCTATTAAAACAAGATAGGGAGGATCATTAGGAATCATAAAAGTTGGATGTTTAGGTCAGTTAAGTAGAGCGGGCATTGTTAAAAACCTATACCCTGATAAGAAGAAAGGCAGAATTTACGTTCTTACTAAGGCTGGTAAAGAGATTAGATATAAGTTAGAGACTAAACCAAGTAATTAAATACAGCCGTTTTCAGACCCCTTCCTTAATCTTATAAGGTCTTAACCTTTATTTAACTTTTTGACCTCAATTTGAGGCTTATTCTTAATACTATTTTAATGATAAATCATATTTACATGATTTTAATACATTATTAAAATGGGCTCAGCCTTAACCACAGCCTAATTCATAAGAATATTAAGGAATTGGCTTTCTAGGAGGATCGTACTGGTAAATTAGGTAATAGTCATTAGATAAGAAATAATCTTTATCTTTTTTGAATTCCAGTATAACCTAGAATGAAAAAACAGAGTAGTCTAAAACTCAAAAAAAAAGCCCCTGAAAACCCTTTTCCGGATAATCGGAAGCTGTAAACTAGATATGCATCAATAGGAACAGAAATTCTTACCAAAATACAATTTCACTAGGGAATTATCAGAATAGGGGTATTTTCCGATTATCGGGCTTGTATTGCCGACTGCCGGGATTAAACGAGGCGATTAATCGAGATTAATCAACACATGCGGGAGCATTTTTATCCAACAAACACAGTAAGCCATAAATCTCAAATATATAAAATTTCACATTTTGTGGCAAAGTCTAGTATTATACTTAGTTTTATTACGCTAACTGCTATTGGACAAAATGTTCTTACTACCCCCTTCTTAGGTAAACCAAATAATCCAATTACTATTGACTAGATATGTGCCTTCGTTAAATCGAGAATGAGAAAGCTGTTTTTCAATTGCTTCGCAACTAAACCTAACATTGATTTGACGGTTACACTTCGCTCCACCCAAATTTTTAATTACTTTAAAAACGAGAGAAGGTTAATGAAAATAAGTCCGAAACATTTATATCATAAAGTGATTTATCTATTTATAATATGGAACTAACAGAGTTTTACAATAGAATGAGGGAAGAAGTATCTGAATTTAATATAGGCAGAGGTGAATCTGCTTCGTTCTTAATATGGTTCTTAGAAAATTTAACTGAAGCCCAAAAGAATTTTTATGAAGCTTTCAAGCGGGTCCTTGATATGCTCGGCTCTTTAATTTTTGGAATAATCAGCTTATGCTTTTATCCTTTTATTGTTTTAGCTATTAAGATT
>JAHJCJ010000114.1 GCA_018812825.1 Candidatus Omnitrophota bacterium | reverse complement strand
CGATTATAGTTGATGACAACCGTTTACAGGCAATGGATTTTATTGTAAATGTGCTTGACCGGACAACCAGAGATAAGGAAAAAAGGTTGAAAGGTTTTGGACTGTCGCCGGTTATTTGCAATGGCCATGATTCTGTTAAGCTGGCTAACGTATTAAGAATTGTTAATAAGCCTCTCTTAAAGGCGCCCAGCGTAATTATCGCTCAAACAGTAAAAGGCTATGGCTTAAAATGCATGGAGGGTATTCCAAAGTTTCATTTTCGCACACCTACGCCTGAAGAGTTGAAATTAGGGAGAACTTATGCCTGCCGCCTGTAATTATCGTAAAGAAGTTGTTGATTTGCTGTTGCCTTACTTTCGTAAAGATAAGCGTTATTATCTGCTTGTCTGCGATATGGGGTTTGGCGCGATAGATAAATTAAAAGATGAGTTTCCGAAAAGGGTAATTAATTGCGGGATTATGGAGCAGGGAACAGTGGGGATAGCCGCCGGAATGAGCTTGAGCGGATTAATACCTATTGTGTATTCTATTGTAAATTTCTTAGTTTATCGCTCACTTGAGCAGATAAGGAATGACGTTGTTTTGCAGAAGCTAAATGTTAAGTTTATTTCTACGGGAGTAAATGATTACTTTAGGTTTCTTGGGCCTTCGCATTGTTGTGGAGATGATGACATTGCTTTGATGAAATTAATTAAAATGAAGGTGTATGACCCTTATAAAAGTAATAATGGTTTTAATAACCTGATTAAGGAGTGGATAACTAATGGCAAGCCCGGGTATATAAGGGTATAGCCGTTGATTAAATTCTATGGAGAAAAAGATTGTTGAAGTTACGGTAATAATGCCGGCATTAAATGAAGAGAAGAATATCATTCTTGCCGTAGAAAATGCTTTAAATGCGATTAAGGAATCCGGTATTTCTGGCGAGGTAATCGTTGTAAATGACGGTAGTAATGATAAAACCGAAGAGCTGGTAAGGAGTTTTATGAGGCCTGATAATATGGTCAGGCTTATCAACCATGATAAACCTAAGGGCATAGGGGCTTCTTTCTGGAATGGGGTGGATAATGCCCTTGGGGGAGTAGTAGTGCTTTTACCTGGAGATAATGAGGTCGACCCTTGGGAGATATTGCGATATTTCAGGTTATTGGAGCATGTGGATATAGTAATCCCATTCGTGTTTAATAAACAGGTCCGGTCTTTATTCAGAAACGCCCTTTCTTTTATTTACCGTTTTATCATTAATACTACATATCTGGTTAATTTTAACTATACTAATGGGACTATCTTGTATAGAAAATCAATACTTAAGGAGTTGGATTTTAGGAGCACGGGTTTCTTTTTTCAGACTGATATTCTTGTGAGAACTGTAAAAAAAGGATATCTTTTTGCAGAGGTCCCGTATCGGCTTGGGATAAGAAAAGAAGGCATTTCCAAGGCAGTATCATTTCCATCCCTGATTAAGGTAATGTGGGGTTATCTGCGCCTGGTTAAAGATTTTTACTTTAGGAGAAGTATAAAGGGGAATAATATTTTCAGCGCGGACACGAAGACTGCGGTAAGAAAACAAAATTATCAGCCATGAGCATATTAGTATACGGGATATTGTTATTTATAATCGCTATTTTAATGCATCTGGTGATTTGGAGGTTGTGTTTACCGAAGAAGCAAGTGCATGCGTTATTAATGATCTTTTCTTTTGCCGCTGTTTTAGGCCTATTCGCGGTTCTTAAATACCCGGGGATAATAAAATGGAACATTTATCCAATTGCGAATATCTTTGAGATCTTCCAACTGCTTATTTTATATATAATGTTATGCATATCTTATATATTATCCTATCCTGCTATAGAAGCAGATAGCCCGACCTTAATAATTATCAATGCTGTTTTTGAAGCCGGCGCAGCCGGATTAGAACAAGCTCATCTGGAGCGCATAGCGGATAACAAGCTATTAATTTTACCTCGAATAAGAGATATGGTTTTTGACAGAATGGTTTATATCAAGGATGACAGGTATAAGCTTTTACCGAAGGGGCTGATAATGGCAAAGCTTTTTTTATTTTACAGAAATCTGATAAAAGGGGAAAAGGGTGGTTGAGATGGCAGGTATTGAGAGAATAGGGGTTTTTGTTTATGTCATCCTGCCTATATTTAGCCTGTTAATTAATGGACTTGTGCAGGTTTTAAGTTTCCGCATCTCCTCAAAGAAAAGGCTGCTAAAATCCATATACCTGGGTTTCTTTGCGGGTTTTTGCAGTTTATTTGCTCTTGATATTTTATATTCGGCTCTGCCCGGCCCCTTGTTTCAGCACAGTTTATCTACCGGCATTACCAGTATGGTTATTTATTCACTTTTCGGGTATTGTTATTTTCATTTCGTGGGGCTCGGTGAGACAGCCAGAAGGATAAGGATGTTAATTGAAATATACTGTTCCAAGGAAGGGCTTATCCTAGATGAGATATTAGCTAGATATAATTCCACCGATAGGAGATTTTACTGTTACTTCAAGCGGGTCGCTTT
>JAHJCJ010000113.1 GCA_018812825.1 Candidatus Omnitrophota bacterium | reverse complement strand
GGATAAAGTCGTAAATGTCACGCTTGCCGATTCACGGAGCGAAATACTTGCGATATTTCAAATTTCTCGCCGCGTAAGGCCGGCAGAGGGCAAGGGTTTTGAAGATATTGACCGTATGTTATTCGTACGCGATTTAGAGATTACAGGGTGTGAAAACGGCAAGAGTCTAAGGGTGCTTGAGGAAAATACACGCAGCCTCCTGGAAGAGACTTTCCAGCGCAATCAGGAAAAAGCGGACAAACAGGATCGTCTGCAGAAGTTAACAGACTTGGTTCGCGAAGCTAAATTCAAGACAGTCCTGGATGTTGCTGAACTTCTTGCTAAGGAACATAATAATTCTGAGATTTTGGAGATTGCCAGAAAATTAAACAGCTCTGAGCAATATAACGACTCTACGCAGCGAAATCAGAATATCCGAGGCGATATCGGGCTTGCCAGAACTCATTTGCTTGAAGAGGTTGAGCACGGCATGCATTTTCTGCGCCGTACTTTTGGTAATGGTGATTTGGGACGTTTTTATCCTGAAAATCCAAAGACGGATGCGGGTAGGCAAGCTAAAGCTATTATTGATGGTTTAATTCTGGAGCGTTCCGGTAAAGACGCGCGAGAGCAAACGGCGATAGATTTGTTAGCACGTAAGTACGAAAACCTGTCAGCCTATAAACAGTTGACTCCTAAACAAGTTAAAGATTGTTTTGATAGGGTATTTACCGATATTACAAAGGATTATCCGCTGTATGCGGCTAAGAATACTGAAAGCGGCAGTTATACTGTCCGAAATGAGAGGCGCGGTAGTCCTCTGGCAGTTAAAGGAGAAAATCTGGGTCCGGTTAGCGTAGCAGATTTTATAGCCGGCCATCCGGAACTCGCAATGAAATTAGAAACACTGCCTCCGGAACAAAGAGCTAAATTTATACAGGGCGTCTATCTTATTGGTAACGGTGGGTTAAATCTCGCTATGCAGACCGTTCAATCTTTGGATGAAAATGATCGCGTTGTTATGAATATTTTGCTCTCTCTCCTCGGTTCAAAGTATATGTTGCCAAGCGCAGGGTCTTTGGTTAGCGCAGAGCAAGCGTATGGGATAGTTGAACAACTTGTTACAAATGATTTTGTTGATTTAGCTAATCCATATCGCGGGGTCAAATCCCTGATGCATGTTGCGACTATGCTTGCGATACCGGAAATCCGCGAGAATCTCAATCTTGAGAATGGCGCTATTTCAGCGAAAGAATTAAGCCGGTTACAACTTGGCATGGATAATCCCGCGGAATTTTTCATCCGCAACTTGCGTCCTGACAGGCAAGATATCGCTAAAGTGTTGTCAGAATTTAATACCGGGAAGCAAGAAAATCTTTTTAAAGATAAACGTACCGTTGCTGACCTTGCTAAGGTAGCCAGGGCATTGCGCGGCAGCACATTGCCTATCTCTGGAGTCGTTGATTTCCTTCCTTTGGTGTTACCCGTTAATCTTACTCAGATTGAAGCGTATCGTCAGTTAGCGCTTTCAGGAATAGAAGAAGAGCGTTTGGGTGGATTGACCTTACTTGAGTATACGTATCTAATATCCGATCCTTTTATGCGTGGCCAGTTATTTGCCGCATCCAAAGATCCTGCGCAGAGCAAGGCAGCTGAGTTTTTACAAGGCTTTATACTTGAAAAGGGTGTTGTTATGCGCAGCACCTTGCAGCATTTTGCCGATCGGTATGAGAAAGAAGCGCAGCATTTAGGGTTATCCGTTGAAAAAGCCAAGGCAATCTCTGAAATTTTCAAGAAAATATTAGTAATCTCAAGCGGGAAAAAAGTTAGTTATCAAGAAGTAGCCCAGGCTTTAGAGAAGGAGTTCGGAGAGAAAGATGTCCATAAAGTGTTGCGTATGCTCGGCATTACTCCGGAATTTGAATACGGCTTACGGTTCAATGATGTTGAAGATATACTTGTTACCCAGAGAAAAGCCGCAGGAGTAGAGGCAAAATTTGAAGATATTCTTGCTGCGCCAAATGCGGAAGAAATTGCTTTATTTAGATTGTTCCAACCTGATATAGTTACGCAGTTATTGGGCGGACAATCTAATTTATTTACTCGCGCCCAGGCTCAGGCTTTTGTCCAGCAATTGGCGGTAAAAGATTCAGATAAGCGTTTAGAGGTGTCTCTTGGTATGTTAGATCAGCTTAAAGATGATGCTCCTCTATATTTTATTTTAAGGGCTTTGATGCCGACACAGGAATACATAATGGAGAAGGCGTTTGAAAAAGAGGGTGGCCGTCAAGTTATTGAAGGAGCGCTAGGTAATGATTTTATTGATGGCCGTGAGCTTAGATGGTTGGTTGGGCCTTCCGGATTCTTGCGCGGCCCGGATAAAGAGAAGAATACAAGTGCTCAAGTAGAGGATGCAGGAACATTCTACAAGGTAAAAATAGATAATCTTAGCAACTTCATATTTAACGTTAGAGGCGATACCCTCTCCGTGGATATAAACTTAGCTGGGCACTATAATTTAATCAAGGGTGCACATGAAATATTCCATACCGGGGTTAAGAATATCGGGCTTAATCCGGAAAAAATCAAAATTAAGAATACCGATGGTACCATTAATGAAGAAGCTACACGTAAAGCGCAAGAACGTTATAGAGGCCTTCTTGACTTGATTGCTACCCGTTTTGAGAAGAGACCATTGGTTGAATCCGACTTTGCTATTACTGAACTTGGCGTCAATGAGGCATTGACCCGTTTATTAAGTATGGGCGCCACTGCTCAAATAGCCAGCAGCCTCATAGGAGAAGATAGAGATAGGTTGCTTTGGTCTGAGGCAGCGACACTAGGTGGGCTTACAGGCCATGCAAACAATTTATTGCGTACCAGGCAGAATGTAGATAGCGTCATGAAGGAAATCGCGGGTTTATCTGAATCTGATGAAGCATTATTGGAAAAGATATACAGCGATATGAACGAAGAAAGAGAAGTTATAAGAACAAGAATTATTAATGAACTGGAAGCTCAAAGACGTTCTCCTCAAGAAGAGGCTAGTGTAAAGGAATCTAGGGTAGATGATATTTACTCTAGGGCCGCCAAGGAAGATAGAGAGATTCTTGCTTCCGGAGAGGCTATCAGTACTCTTGCTACCGTCCCTGCGATTAGAACCGACTTTGCGCAGCAGATAATCCAGAATTACAAAGGTGGCAAAGTACTTGTTCTTGGTCCAGGTTTAGGTTTTCTTGAGAAACAGGTAAAAGAGCAAGGCTTGGATGATATATATGCCGTTGAGTTCCGTGAAGATTTTACAAAGAGGGTTATAGAAAAAGGAATTAATGCAGTAAGGGGAGATGCAAATTCAGTTCCTTTTGCTGACGGAACGTTTAGTATGGTCATTTTACCGGATATTATTGACGATACGCATATAAATGCGGATACTGTATTTGCTGAAGCCGGAAGAGTTTTAGCTCCCGGTGGAAATATTCAAATAGTTACATCTAACGATAAGGATAGAGTATATATATCAAAGGTAGAAAAGGAAGAATTTAAATCAAAATTAGAAGCTCAAGGTTTCGTGGGGGTTGTAGTATCAGATGATATAAAAGATAAAGGCTTGGATGGAAGAGAGCATAGTGTTTTCTTTGTTCAGGCACAGAAACCAACATTAGTTACGCCGGTAGTTAATCAAAATTCCTCAGATATTAATGTTAATGGTGGCGGCCAGGGTACGGGCTTGGGTACTGTCGGCACAGGTAAAGGATTGGGCGGTTCTTCTCCTCTTCTCCCGCCTGTAGAATCCAGCTCTTCTGTATTAAACCGCAGAAGCTTCTTGAAATTGAGCGGTTTGGTGGCCGGCGGTCTTGCAACTGGTATGATAAAGCCAACCGATCTTCTTGCTGCTAAGAAAGAAGAGCTGTTAGGAAAGATAAGCACGAAGATACCGGAGAATATTCCAGCTATAGGGTCAAAGATCGTGATCCCCAGCAGCGATATTAATCTCTATAATATCAAAGAACATAATAAGTTCCTCTATGGCCTTATTAAGGCACATTTAGAGGGAAAATTAGAGAAATTGCCTCCAGTGGTTCATATAGATTGGCATGCTGATGATAAGATGCGTGCCTATGATAAAGATATACAGGATAAATGGCAGGAGATTCTTGCGGAGAAAGACGAGCAGAGAAAAGAAAAGTTAATTATCGAATTTACTAATCATTTTAGAAGCATTGAAGGATTCTATTATGTGGCTAGTAGGATCGGGTTATTAACCGACATAATCTGGATACATAACGAGCACGAGAAAAAATTTGATAAACCGACGCAGAAAAAATACCTTTCCGGTAGAGGTTTCTTTGGGGATTATAGCTCTAAATACGCCGAAGCTCCAGGCACCAAAGAGGTGAATATCTACGAAGGCAACACCAGGCACCTGGCGGATTTATTAAGCCAGTTCCCCAATGCCCAAGGTTTCATCTTGAACACCGATTTGGATTTCTTTGCTTTCAACAGAAGTGACTATAATTGGCCATACATTAATAAGCAAATCCAGGAGGGGAATGCGCAGGCAGAGAGAATTGCGGCAAACGGAAGGTATATTCCTAGTGAACAGGAGCTTAAACAGTCCCAAAATGATCTGATAAAGCAGTTAGAGCAAATTAGAGACAAAGGAATTAGTCCTTCTTTTGTTACTGTTGCTGAGTCTCCCGAATTTACTCCTATAAAAATGGTTGGAGGTATTAGGGATTCCTTAAGCGGGAGATTAATACAGCTGTATGGTAAGGGGTCAAGTTCACCGGTATTAAACCGCAGAAGCTTCTTGCAATTGAGCGGTTTGGTGGCCGGCGGCCTTGCAACCGGTATGATAAAGCCAACTGATCTTCTTGCTGCTAAGAAAAACGAAGAGAATAATTCTGCTATCGGAAGTGAACTAGAATTAATAAAGGATATTTTGTCTGAGCCTAATCCGAAGATCGATTCATCCGTTAAGGCATTTATAAATAATAATCCCGCAGCCAGGGCTAATATCTTAGAGAGTATTAAAACTTTTAACGTGAAAGGCGATGAGGGTATTGAGAGCACCTTTATTGTTTATAGAGATAATAGCGGCAAGATTAAAACTACTACCCTTTATTTTGGCGAAAAAACATCTGTAAGCGCGCCAAAGGAAATCCTGGAGGCAGCAGAAGTCTTAGTTTTGGTGCATTCGCATCCGCAGAGAATAGAGAAGAGTGGTAAAACCACGATTTTCCCCTATTTCAGCCCCAGTGATGCCTATATTAGCAGTTTCCTCCATAATGATGCTTTGGCAATTGTCTTGTGGGGCTCAGGACGGGATGCTTTTGCAACAATAGGCACAACAAAGGCCATGAATTCCTATTTTACAACTTTGGTTGGCGGAGGATTGTCCGCTTTGGATAACTTCCCGAATGAGAGCGATAGGATGCTGGTTTTGATGGAAGGAGCAGGCTTTAAGGCTTACAAGGCATTATCCAATGGTTCTTTATCATTTGCGGATATAAATGAAGTTTACAAGGCTTTGAAGAGATCGGATGTTACGCCTGCGCAGTCCAGTTCGCCTGTGAATGAGCAGGCGCAAAGAAGCGTAATAGTAGTTAATGCCCTCAAGGTTTTATTGGGCACATTGGGTATTGATGCTATTGGCGGCGGACAAGGCATAGGTGGTGGGTTAGGCACTGGCATTGCCGGCACAGGTAAAGGGCCAGGTGGTTCCTCTCCTATTATTCCGTTCAAGAAGCCACGATTACCACAAAAAGATAAACAAGAGGAGCCCGTACGCGGGCAATCTCCTGCGCTTCCGTTAGTTCCCGGGCAAATACCTATTCCTGTTGTTAATGGAAGAGTCGTAGGCGCGTTTGTTGGAGGCTTAAGCTCTTCAGCAGCTAATAGCTCTATTGACTTAATTGTTCCTGCGCTTGCTATAGGCAGGGTTAATCTAGGTAGTATAAGGGCTCAAGTCCCGATCATAGATGGTTCAGTCACTGCCCATGGCCCGCCTGCTCATAACACGACAATCTCTCTCTCAAAGGTTGGTCGCGCTCTAAATACGAGAGGCAAATTAGGTATATTAGTAATTGTATTAAGCAGTGTAGCAAAGTTAGTAAGAAGTACAGTCTCATTATTCAAGAGACTGGCATATGCCCAGAGTGCAACCTTCGGAAACGAAGAAATGCGGAAGCAGGGGCAGGGTGCAGAAGGTGCATCCAGTAATATAGGTAATACGGCTGTAGAGGCCGTAAGACAATTAGGCGCTGCAGTTAATACTGGCACAAGTAATGAGTTAGTTCGTGTCAGGGAGACTGCAAAAACCCAAGATGCCCAGAGTGCAAACTCAAAAACCGCGAATAGCGGCG
>JAHJCJ010000112.1 GCA_018812825.1 Candidatus Omnitrophota bacterium | reverse complement strand
CTAATACTACGGATAAAACAGTTGAACTGCGAGCGCTGATGAGCGCAGCGGATTCTCCTACTATGTGGGACTTACGTTGCGAAGTCAGGGAAAAGCTTATGGAGTTTTTGCAGCAACGCCTCCCGGAATCCTTGCCGCGGATACGCATTGAAATGAATAAGGGGAAATTAAGTTGATCCAAGAGTGGTTCTAGTAATAGTATATTCTTTTTTTTCCACAAGTGGATAGTTTATGGGCTATTGGCCGGATACGGTCAATAGCCTTTTGTCGTAGAAGACGACACGCCAATCTGTCTGAATTAGGATTGGCGTGTATATTGCAAAAGGCAACACCCCGCTTTACAGGATAAGCGGGGTGTTGCCTTGATGGACGACGCATCGGCCCATCTGTTCTAGAAGGGGCGCCCTCATTGGAGATATCCCTTGAGGTATTAATTGAAAGTAGTATAATAAAAGAGTTAAAAGATAATAAGTGTCCTAGAGATAGCTGGTAGTCTCTGAATGTGATTCTTAAGATGGTTGGGCCGCTATCTGATTTAATAATTAGCTGACGGTTTTTGTTTTTAGGGGAGGTTAATTAAATGAAAAGAATTCTTCTCTTTATCTTACCGATATTAATCTTAGTTGCTCTTGGATTTACTATTTCGGGTATTATGCAAGCTCGTTTCACGGAAGAAAGGCTTATGGATGATTTGAAAAGAAAGGCCAGGTCTGTGGATGAGGGGTTGGAGCTATCCGCCAAGTATATCATTATTAACAATGACTTAAAGCAAGCCAATCGTTTAGTCGATAGTTTCCAGAAGAGAGAAAGGCTGCAAGGTTGCGTTATTTACAATCAGGATGGCCAAATATTAGCTATTACTGAACGATTTTCTGATTTTAAGGAGAGAGAAAGGCCCTATCTTAAGGATATCCTATCTTCAAAGAATCCGCGCGGAGCTTTGGAGAAATTTAAAGAATATTCTGTGTATAGTTACATTTTACCTGTTTTAGATGATGATGGGAGTGTATTAGGGATGGTAGAAGTAATTTATGATACTTCTTATATGTTTACTACCTTGACTGAATTATGGAGAAAAATAAGCATTAGTTCTATAGCACTTATTTTATTGATAGTTTTAGTTGCTTTATTGATTCAAAGACAAATTTTTATTATGCCTGTGCGCAGGTTAACTCAATGGTTTACGCATTTTCAGAGAGGGGAAACTGATAAATTGCAACCATTTGAAGAAAAAGGAGAATTCGGTAAACTTGTCAGTGAAGTAGAGCAGGTTGCTTTAAGCATAAGGGTAGCTCGTCGTACCATATCAGATGAAGCACATGTCCGTCTGCAAAAAGAAGAGCTTTGGACTGAAGCTAAGCTTAAAGATCTTATCCACGCAAAACTGGGAGATAATTCGTTATTTGTGGTTTCTAATAGAGAGCCGTATATGCATATTTTTGATGAGAATATGGGTAAGTCGATATGTATAAGGCCGGCAAGTGGAGTTGTTACTGCAATCCACCCCATACTTTCTGCATGCGGTGGTACATGGGTTGCTCATGGAAGCGGTAATTCCGATAAGAAATTCGTTAATTCTAAGGATAAGCTCGGTGTGCCCCTTGAAGATAACCGGTACATTCTTAAAAGGGTTTGGCTTAATAAAGCTGAGGAGCAAGGTTATTATTATGGTTTTTCAAATGAAGGTTTGTGGCCTTTATGCCATAATACACATACCCGTCCGATTTTTAGGGAATCTGACTGGAATATGTATAAAGAAGTAAATCAAAAGTTTGCTGATAGTGTCTTAGAAGAGTTGCCTGCGAGTAGCCCTTTTATATTTGTGCAAGATTATCATTTTACTCTTCTGCCAAAGATGATAAAAGATAAGCGGCCAGATGCAAAGATAGCCTTATTTTGGCACGTACCCTGGCCTACTCCCGAAGCCTTTATGATTTGTCCCTATCAAAATGAAATTCTAGAAGGAATGTTAGGATGTGATTTGATTGGTTTCCATGTTCAGAATCATTGTAATAATTTCCTTGATACCGCTAACCGTCTGCTTGAGTCGCGCGTAGACACTGAAAAATTTAGTGTAGTGCGTTTAGGGAAAGAAACCTTTATAAGGGCTTTTCCTATAAGTGTTAATGCGCACATAGGCGATGGTTCATTTAGGGTGGACCCGATAAGGCAGGTAGAAAAGCTAAGGAAAGAGTTTGAGCTTGAGAATGAGATTGTCGCTGTGGGTGTAGATAGGATTGATTATACTAAAGGTATAGTTGAAAAAATCTTAGCGGTAGATAGATTCTTAGAAAAATACCCTGAATATAAAAAGAAGTTTGTGCTTATACAGTTAGCTGCTCCAAGCCGTACGCATATTAAGCGTTATCACGATTTAATTGGAGAAATTGACGAATTGGTTGAAAAAATTAACTGGAAACATGTAGACGGGAATTGGAAGCCGATAATCTATCTCAAAAAACATTTCTCCCAGGATGATATCCAGCCTTATTATAAGCTTGGCGATATTTGTATTGTCAGTTCATTGCATGATGGGATGAATCTAGTGGCTAAAGAATATGTAGCGGAGAAAGATGATTTATCCGGGTGTTTAATCTTAAGTCAATTTACCGGCGCAGCGCGCGAACTCACCGATGCTATTTTAATTAATCCGTATTCAATTGAGGATTTTGCTGACAGTATAAAGCTGGCAATTGAGATGCCCAAGGAAGAAAAACAGAGGCGCATGGAGAATATGCGCAAGGTGATAGCCGAAAATAATATTTACCGCTGGGCAGCGAATATTATTAGTGAGTTGGTTGCTTTAAAAAATATAACTTAGGAGATATGAATGAATAAAGACATACTCTTAAGATTAGTTAGTTTAGCTGAAATGTTTATGCCATTAATCATTTTTTTGGTAGTTTTGTCTATAGGGCTTATTGTTAGGGAGATAATTTTTAACCGTTTTTCATATTGGGTTAAAAAAATATCTCCACAATTGGATGATATTATTGTGCAAGCAACTAAAGGCCCTTTTATGGTTTTATGTTTGATGTTAAGTTTGTATTTTGCCTTACAATTTTCAAAACTACCAGAAAATGTCGAACATATTATGAGCAAGAGCATCCTTGTGCTAGGTATAATTTTTGTAGTGTTAGCATTAGCGAATTTGTTGTCCGGGTTAATAAAATTTTATGCTTCTAGGGTTGATTCCGCCTCGTCCGTTACTAGCCTTACTCAGAATATTGCCAAGATTTTTGTTTTTTCGATCGGCACGTTAATAATCTTAAATAACTTAGGAATATCTATAACTCCGATATTAGCAACTTTAGGGGTAGGTGGTTTAGCAGTTGCTTTGGCGCTCCAGGATACCCTGACAAATCTTTTTGCTGGTTTTCATATTACTGTCGCCAAACAGATTAGGGTAGGTGATTATATTAAACTGGAAACAGGGGAAGAAGGCTATGTGGTTGATATTAACTGGCGTTCGACAAAGATTAAGATGTTGCCTAATAATCTTGTGCTTATTCCGAATGATAAATTAAATAAAGCTATCGTTACTAACTATTATTTGCCAGATAAGGAAATGGCAGTTTTAGTTGATTTGGGGGTGCATTATAAAAGCGACCTGGAAAAAGTGGAGAGGATTACTTGTGAAGTAGCAAAAGCTGTTATGACAGAGGTAAACGGCGGGATTGTTTACTTTGAGCCGTTTATTCGCTATAATGCTTTTGGCGATTCCAGTATAAAATTTACAGTTATATTAAGAGCTAAGGAATTTATTGATCAATATCTGATAAAGCACGAGTTTATTAAGCGGTTGCATAAACGCTATATTGAAGAAGGAATTAATATTCCTTATCCAATAAGGGCGATAAACTACGAACAAGAGAAAGCGGTCTAATATAAAATGCGTCATATTTTTCATAATCTGGGAAAAATAAAAAGAAGTTTAGAAGGAAAATATTTATTTTTGTTTCTTGATTGCGATGGCACACTGACTCCTATTGTTAATACTCCGAATAAAGTTATAATTTCGCAAAAGACAAGAAGATTGCTTGATTTGCTGTCGCGGAAAAAGAATTGCGGGATAGCAATCATTAGCGGCAGGTCTTTGGATGATATAAAGAAAAGAGTTGGCCTTAATAATATCATTTATTCAGGTAATCATGGATTTCAAATAGAGGGGCCGAAGATTAAGCATGAGTTGGCAGTTCCCTTAGGTTACAAAAAGGTATTGCAGTGTATTAAAGCTCAGCTTAAAGAGAAGCTTTGCGGGGTAAAAGGAGTTTTTGTAGAGGACAAAAAGCTTTCCTTGGCTTTACATTTCAGGCTTGCAGATAAAAGGCAGTTAACTTTTATTAAAACCGTTTTCCACGAGAGTATTATCTTATATTTAGTAAAAAATAAAATTAAGATTAGGCCTGGGAAGAAAATTCTTGAAGTAATACCACCGGTGCATTGGGATAAAGGAAGAATTGTCTTATGGCTTTTAGCAAGGCAGGTATTCGCGTTGAAGAAAAAAAACATTTTGCCTATTTATATAGGGGATGATGTGACTGACGAAGATGCATTTAAGGCATTAAAAAATAAAGGTTTGACGGTATTTGTAGGAGAAACCGGGAATAGCAAAGCGGATTACTACTTAAAGGATACAAAAGAAGTAACTAAATTTCTACGTTTAATAATGGACTTAAAATCTAACTAATTATGCCTGAATTAATAAAAGCAAAAGAGCCATTTAAGTTTTGCACTAGATTACACTTGTCCGAGCTGACCGGATTACGAGCCACTACTTTAGGCCAGTTTTTAGCCCTTATTAAGGAAGTGCCCGGCTCATGTATTTATCACCATACCCATAGATTTTTGCAACAGCACCAATATCTTTCCCCCGAGCCTCCTAACGACTTTGCTTACTGGATAACAGATATCCTTGGAGAAGATGAGCTTGGAGAGAAGTTGGTTAGTATTGATACCGTGCAATACTCAACTATCCGTGATTTGCGGGAGAAAATTGCTTCAACTATTGAGGATTATCTAAGGGATAGCCCGTTTGCGAAGCTGAAATTCTCCCGATCCGGTGAAGAATTCCATTTTATTAAGTCAATCAGCTTTATTCTGCCGACAAAATATATTGTTTATAATTTAAAGGAATTCGCAGAGGTTTTAAAGAAAATTACCATTGATTCTATCTATTTTCATATTTTTGAAGCGCGTCTCCGGCTCGAAAAGCCAACAAATGACTTTTCCTATTGGATAGAGAACTCTTTAGGCGATAAAGAATTAGCGGATAAGATTTCTGGTTTTGATCCTTATACCTGCACTTTAGTGGATTTAAGAAATAGGATTATAGAAATAGTCGAAAGAAAGGTAATGGGTTAAATGGCGAGAATAGAAGAGTATATTCCATTGGTAGGGCAGGCTGTTATTGATGATTTAAGATTACTCAGCGAGCGGTTAAAAGGTAAGGTTATCCAGCATATAAATTCTACTCCTGTGGGAGGCGGGGTTGCGGAGATATTAAGCCGCATGGTTCCTTTGCTGAGGGAGTTAGGAGTAGACACGAAATGGGACGTTATAAAAGGCGGAGAGCAGTTCTTTGATGTGACAAAGAAATTTCATAACGCATTGCACGGCAGGCCAGAAGTGATCGCCCAAAGGGATTTTGAAATATTCATGGAAACAAGCCGGCAGAATATCGAAAGCGTTAATACTTATGGAGATATAGTTTTCATTCATGATCCGCAGCCGATAGCCATAGTAAAAAGGAAAACCGCTAATAAATGGCTTTGGCGTTGCCATATTGATGTATCTAATCCCGATGAAAGGGTCTGGGGATTTCTTATGAATTTTATAACTCATTACGATTCAGCAGTATTTTCTGCTCCGGATTTTTCCCGTAAATTGCCCATTAGGCAATTTTTGATTCCTCCTTCCATCGACCCTTTAAGCGATAAAAACAAAGAATTACCGCAGGAAATGATTGATTTCGTATTGAGGAAATACGAAATCAAGAAAGATAAGCCAATTATTACTCAGATATCGCGTTTTGACCGTTTAAAAGACCCCGTAGGGGTAGTTGAAGCATATTTGCAGGTAAAAAAATATATTGATTGTCAGTTGGTGTTAGCCGGCGGTACTGCGGATGATGACCCGGAAGGATTTAAGGTTTTAGAGGAAGTTAAAGAAAAAGCTAAAAATAACCCAGATATACATATTCTACTATTGCCCCAAAATGATATAGAGGTTAATGCGCTGCAAAGGGCATCAAATGTAATTGTTCAGAAGTCCCTAAAGGAAGGGTTTGGCTTGACTGTGTCTGAGGCCCTATGGAAAGCAAAGCCTGTTGTAGCTTCAAATGTTGGGGGTATTCCTTTACAAATAAAGCACAAATATTCAGGTTTGCTTTGCCATTCAATCGAAGGAGCCAGCTTCGCCCTAAAGCAACTCTTAAGCAGCCCAGCATACGCAAAGAAACTAGGGGAAAATGGGCGTGAGCACATAAAAAACAATTTTTTGATTACGCGCCATTTAAGGGACTATATGTTATTGTTTCTTTCATTGTATTATCAGGAAGATGTTGTTCATTTATGTTAATTTAGATGTTGTTCATTTATGTTAATTTATTAGTATAGGGATTCGAAAGCATTTTGCTTTTCGAAAGATTTAGTTGTTTTAGCGGCCATCTGGCTTTTTAAGTCAGATGGTCTTTATTAAGAAAAGAGGAAGGTATGGATAAAGGAATGCGGTTTATATTTATTATAATGGGGGCCTGTATTTTGGCAGGGATATTTTGTGTAATTTTTGCGATTACTTATAACGTTAGATAGGGGGTGCGGATTGAAACTGAGCGGTTGGATGTTTATGGTAATTTCGTGGGTATTTATTTTAAGTATGCTGATATTTTGTGTTAATAGGATATTTAGAAAAGGCCTGGGCGGAGAGGATGCTAAAACATTAAAACAGCTTAGAAAATAGGAGATATTGATGCCGGTAATAATATGTGAAGTATTATATAATCATCTGTTTGGAATCTTTAAAGGTAAAGGATAACCTAGTGAAGAAGTTACTCATTATCATAGCGATAGCATTGTGCGTTGCCGCCGGTGGCGCAAAAATTGGGCTATCGCAGCATCAGGTGATAGTTGCCTCTATTTTTTGTGTCTCGATCACGGGTGTACTATTTTACTGGGAACTGCGCCTTAGTTTTGTTTTTTTAGGCGCAGGAGCCATGCTCCTTACCCGTTCGATTGATTTAGAGAACCTGATAAAATTTGCATCTTTGGATGTTATTTTGTTTTTAATCGGTATGATGATTTTAGTTGGGATGTTAAACGATGCAGGTTTCTTCTATTGGATAGTCACGCGTCTTATAAGGATAAAAGACGTTACCGGAGAAAAACTCTTTATAATGATTATGCTCCTATCAGGAGTATTATCAGGATTAATGGGAGAGGTTGCTTCCATTATTATAATGACAAAAATAATTCTGGATATATGCGATCTTGTGGACGTTAATCCGATTCCCTTAATTATAGCCTCTGTTTTGGCTACTAACATTGGTTCCTCGGGGACGTTGTTAGGTAACCCTGTTGGTATCCTGATTGCTGCACGTGCAAATTTAACATTTGAAGATTTTATGAGGAATGCTTTTTTGATTACAGCCATAGTTTTTGTCGTAACCTTAGTAATACTTTCGCTCTGGTACAGGAAGATTATAAAAAAGATGACGGAAAAGCTTATACCGTTAAGGGAAAACAACTTTTTTATATCACTCATAACAATATCTACGGATATTAGGACCAAAGTCAGTATAGGGATATTTGTTTCTATGCTTATATGCATCTTTTTTCATCACAGAATAGAGATCCTTTTTCATCTTGAGGAGAACAGCATCCTTATGATGACTCCGATTGTTTTTGCCGGAATAGCCCTGCTTTATCGTCGCGATAGGATGCGCCATTATGTTGAGCGGGAGGTGGAGTGGACATCGGTTTTATTCTTTTTATTTCTTTTTGCGTTGGCAGGAGTAGTAAAATATAGCGGAGTTTCGGATATAATTGCGCGTGGTTTAATAGGAAAGTTTGGCAATCCGGAAAATTTATTATCAGCCGTGATCATTTATTCGAGTTCATTTCTTTCGGCGGTGCTCGACAATACAGTGGTAGTGGCAACTTATATCCCGATTGTTCAAAGTCTCGGCGGTTTGAATATTAACATAAATCCTCTCTGGTGGGCGATATTATTTGGTGCTTGCTACGGTGGCAATATTACCGTTATTGGTTCTACCGCTAATATTATCGCCATTGACATTTTAGAAAAGAGCCGCGGGTTGAAGATAGGTTTTTATCCTTGGCTAAAGATCGGCCTGGTCGTAGGTATAGTTACGACCACGGTAGCTTATCTCTTGCTGATTTTTTTAATACATTAAGAAAAATGATATATTGATTCCGGCCGTAGAGGCCATTTTTTTGCTTGACAATATATGCAAAATGTATATGATTATATTCAAAAGCATATATTTGTATGCATATAGGATATAGTAGGATTTCGTAATGAGATTATTAAGCAAAAATAAACTTAAGCTACTTAAACTTTTTTATGCCCACCCTGCGAGCCAGTTTTATATCCAGGAGATAGGGCGCCTGTTGAAGAAAAAACCCGGCGTATTCCAGAGGGCATTGAATAACCTTTATAAGGACGGTTTGCTTTTAAGCGAATATAAAGCCAATGCCAGGTTTTTTAGAATCAACACGAATAATCCCATATATAATGAATTAAAAAGCATTGTTTCCAAAACAGCATGTATTTTGGTAATTTTAGTTTTATCATGCGCAGGAGCGCTTTATGCTCAGGATAATCCATTATCGCTGCGTGATACCATACTTACCGCTTTTAAAAGCAATATAGATATTCAAATACAGGAGCAAGAACTTGTAATTTCCCGCTCAGATATCCTGGGTGCAAAAAGTGAATTTCTGCCGCAGCTTGATCTTAATGCCGGGTATGCGCGTAATGGTGCCGTAGCTTCTGCTGTGGCACACGGCAAAAAAGAAGCAGGAGTATTCACCGGTTATAAGAATGATAATTCGCTGGGGGCTGGTTTAAGCCAGGTGGTTTACAGCGGTGGTTTTAACGCTGCAAATTTAAACCAGGCAAGGCTTAGCCTTAAGATAGCAGAAGAAACTCTGCGTGCTAAAAAGCTGGATATTGAGTTTGAGGCAAAGCGCCTTTATTACGGCCTGCTGTTAGCTTACGAGACAGAGAGGATTGCTCAAGAGCTTACGGGTAATGCCAAGGATCATTATGAGGATGTAAAAAACAGGTATACCCAGGGTTTATCATCAAGGTTTGACCTTTTGCAATCAAGTGTTCAGGTCTCGTTGACTATACCTGAACTGGTAAAGGCCAAGAACGCGGTTGAGCTTATTAAGGCGGAGTTGAAAAAACTTCTCAGCTTTAAACAACAGCAACCATTGGAAGTAACAGATAAGCAGCTCAGTTATACATTGATAGATATCAAGGAAGGTGATTTCTTGAAACAGGCTTACCTTAATAAGCCGGAGATGGCCTTAAGGACATTAGGAGTTGATATTAACAAATGGTCAATACAAATGGCAAAATCCGGATGGCGTCCGCAGATTAATGCTAACGCAGGATATGATTTTCGTTCCAATAACTGGGGTAATATGATCAATAAACCGCATAGTAACTGGAATGTTGGGTTTAAACTGTCTTTAGCGGTATTTGATGGTTTTTCTACTAAAGCTAAGGTGGATGCTGCTAAGGCCCGTTACAGCCAGGCGGTCCTGACCAAAGAGAATTTGGTGGAGCAGATTGCCGTTGATGTGCGCCAGGCCTGCCTTGATTTAAAACAGGCAGAACAAGTGATTAACTCCCAAAAGGATAATGTCGGCCAGGCTAAGGAAGCTTTAGAGATAGCTAAGGTCAGTTATGATAATGGCGAGGCTAAAAACCTTGATGTGCTTGATGCGCAGATATCATTGGGCCAGATTGAGACGAACCTTTCGCAGGGCATTTACGATTATCTTATGGCTCATGCAGAATTGGATAGGACTTTAGGAAAAAGTTTTATAGCGGTTGAATCCGGCACACAGATTACCCAGGGAGGAATAAATGAAGAAAAAAGTTAAACCGGCAGTATTTATGATTATCATTCTGGTCGCATGCGGCATTGGTGCAATGTATTTCTGGAAGGCGCATAACCATAATCGAGGTTTGATCAAGGTCTCCGGAAATATCGAAGGCGATGATGTGCGTTTATCTTTCCGTGTGCAGGGCCAGATTATTGAACTGCTTACTGACGAAGGCGAGGTAGTTAAGGCAGGCGATCCGGTGGCGAAACTTAATACGGATGAGTTGGTGAGGATATGCGATAATGCCGAAGGGTCTTTAAAGGCGGCAGAACATCAGTATACGCTGGATAAGCTTGATTATGAGCGTGCGGAGAATCTTTTTAAAGCCGGGGCAATACCCATGCAAAAAAGAGATGCAGCTAAGACGCTTGCTGACGCAGATAAAGCTAATATTGAAGCGCTGAGCGCGTCATTTGAGTTGGCTAAGACAAGATTAGGTTTTGCCGAGCTTGTTTCTCCGCTTAACGGATTTGTGCTTGTCAAAAGCGCTTTGTCCGGAGAGGTGGTGCAGATAGGCGCTCCTGTTTTTACCGTTATTGACCTGAATAATCTATGGGTTACTGCTTATATCAATGAAACCGACCTTGGCCGCGTAAAACTTAATCAAGAAGCTTATGTTATTGCTGACACTTATCCGGGTAAAAAATACAAAGCTTGGATATCCTTTGTTTCCAGCGAAGCGGAATTTACGCCTAAGACCATACAGACTACGCAAGAAAGGGTTAAACTAGTTTATAGGATAAAGGTCAGGGTGGATAATTCCAGCCTTGAACTTAAACCCGGTATGCCCGCAGATGCCTATATCATAGAATAAAATGATTACCATAAAGGCCTCCGGACTCACCAGAAAATTTGGGGATAATGCTGCAGTTGACGGGCTTAACCTTGAAATAGAAGAAGGTGAAATATTCGGTCTGGTTGGCCCGGATGGCGCAGGAAAAACCACTACTATGCGCCTTTTGACCGGAATACTTGAGCCTACGTCCGGAGAGGGCTGGGTTTATGGCAAGCATATTGTTAAAGAATCTGAGGTCTTAAAAGAAAATATCGCTTACATGTCCCAACGTTTTGGCCTCTATGAAGAGCTTACTGTTTGGGAAAATATAAATTTCTACGCAGATGTTTTTTGCGTCCCGAAAAACAAACGCCAGGATGTAATTGAGAAATTGCTTGGGTTTTCGGGACTTTTGCCTTTTAAGCAGCGCTTTGCCGGTAAATTATCCGGAGGGATGAAACAGAAGCTTGGGCTTTCCTGCGCGCTTGTGCATACCCCGAAAGTATTGTTCCTTGATGAGCCGACCAATGGCGTTGACCCGGTATCGCGCAGGGATTTTTGGAAAATACTCTATGACCTGTTAAAGGAAAAAGTAACCATCCTTTATTCCACTTCTTATCTTGATGAAGCAGAACGATGCCGTAGGGTAGGCCTTATTCATAAAGGCAGGTTGCTGCGCTGTGATACTCCGGATAATATTAAGAAAGAGATTAACGTAAAAACGCTGGAGCAGGGTTTTATTAAAATCGTCAATGACTATGAATCCGAGCATGGAAAACGGTGAGATTGCGGTAAGGGTTAGAGATCTTGAAAAAAAATTTGGCGATTTTACTGCGGTTAATCATATCAATTTTGAAGTTAAGCAGGGAGAAATCTTTGGTTTTCTTGGGCCTAACGGCGCGGGTAAATCCACGACCATCAGGATGCTCTGTGGTATTTATACGCCTACTTCAGGCAGCGGCAGCGTAGGAGGTTTTGATATCATTAAAGAGCAATACAAGATTAAGGAGCATATAGGTTATATGTCTCAGAAGTTTTCTCTTTATGATGACCTTACTGTTGAAGAAAATATAGATTTTTACAGCCGTATATATAATATACCGGAAAAGGAAAGAGAAAGGCGTAAAGATGAAACGATACAATTAGCCGGGATAGCAGATTTTCGCAGCAGATTGACCAGCACGCTTTCCGGTGGGTGGAAACAGCGTCTGGCTTTAGGATGCGCGATAATCCATCAGCCGAAGATTATTTTTCTTGATGAACCTACTTCCGGAGTGGACCCGATCACCCGAGCGAATTTCTGGAGCGTGATTAAGGAGATGGCTGCCCAGGGCAGGACGATTTTTGTGACTACGCATTATATGGATGAGGCAGAGAATTGTAACCGGCTGGTGATGATCTATCATGGCACAATGATCGCTATGGGTTCTCCCGAGGAAATGAAGACTAAGGTTATGAAACAAGAGATCCTTGAAATCATTATGCCGCAGGCGCAGATGTGGCTTGAAAAAATAGTCCAGCTGGAGTCTATCAAGGATACTGCGTTGTTCGGGGTAAATATCCACGCTGTTGCCTATGACGCGCAGAAGGCCACGCTTGATTTAAAAAAACTCTTTGAGGGCGAAGGGATGAGCGACTACTCTGTCAATAAGATCAAGGCTTCCCTTGAGGATGTGTTTGTTTCGTTGATAGAAGATTACGATGCAGAGCATAAAGATAAATCAACCTAAGGCTACCCCGAAATAAAGTATGGGGTTTGTTAGAGGTTGATACTGAGACGCTTTTATTCCCGCGCTTAAAGGCGGGGATAACAAGTGGCGAATGTATGAATTTTAAAAGAGTCCTCGCCATATCCAATAAGGAATTTATCCAGATCCGGCGCGATCCGCGCTCTTTAGGCCTGGCTCTAGTCATACCGGTTTTATTGCTTCTGATTTTCGGCTATGGATTATCACTCGATATTGATAGAGTGCAGACTGTTGTATGGAATCAGGATGCATCATCTAGGTTATCGCGCGACTTTCTGCTTAATT
>JAHJCJ010000111.1 GCA_018812825.1 Candidatus Omnitrophota bacterium | reverse complement strand
TCATTCTTAATCAGGCTCCAAGGATCCTGTATCTCATGATCAAAAAATTCCTTTACTCTGCGCCAACGGGTGGTATACTGAGCATCACAACGTATTTCGTGCATGGGCTATATCCTCCTTTTGTTTTAGGTTGCTTTCGGCAGCCTTAATTAGAGGATATAGCCTTTTTTATTTAAAGCAACTTATTCATTACACACTTTATTGTATGTTATCCGAGAATTATTACCTCTTTTTATTTATACAGGTTAATTATAGGCTCAATACCTTAATATATCAAGAATATTCTGGGTTCAGAGAGGTAGTTCCTCGCAAATTTTGTCCGAAATGTCCGGTCTTCTTAGGCTAGAAATTGCCTAACTATTTGAGAGGTAAATGAATACAAAATGTCCGCCCTTGAGAGGCGGATATTTTACATCTCCTGACTTTATCAACAGATTAAATTTATTGTGCAAATACCTTTTTTATTATAGCATTTCCCGAGGTATCCACCAAAACCTCAACCTCTACCGAACTCTTATTCCCCCGCATATTTTTCTCAATATCTTTGCCCTCTCCCTCCGGAACAAAATAACTCTCAATTCCATAATTAAGCTCTAATTTCTTATTGTAACAATATTTAACCCTTGCTTTTATATATACCCCGTTATCAGAAACAGGTTTTTTTGTTTCAACGGCTCTGGCTTCCCAAAATTTTTCCTTTGGCTCAAGTTTTACATAAACCCTCTCTCCTTGTCCATAATAAGATTCTTCACTTTGTATCTGCTGCAAATCAATTGTACTTATTTTATAACGCAAGATAATATAATCGCCCCTTAAGAAATCTCGGGGGTCAACAGGAACAGTTTCTAAAAGTACGGTTTTCCCTGTCCGTATAATATGCTGCTTGGAAATAATCAGCCCGACTGCCACCACGATCCATAAAAAACTCACTGCAATAAAAATTAGTTTTTTATTCATTCTGACTTCATCCTTTCTATAATCTTTCTTCTTTGTTTCTCTAGAAGCGTCCCTAGAGATAGAATAACTACCCCCCCAACTATAAAAAATAGGGACTTCTCTTTTAATGCCCAGGTTAAATCAATATAACGCGTAATAATGAATAAAGTAAAAATTACAATCCCCAAAGTAAAAATAGGAGGTTTTTTAAGCTCCACGCCTAAGAAAATGCTGCTAAGCGCAAAGACCACCAAAACACTATTCATAATTATAGTATTCAACAATATTGTACGCGGACTAACCAATAAAATAATACTCCCTACCAAAGCTACTATCAAAGATGCTAATTCTATACGGCTAGATTTATTCTTAAAATTACCGGACTTTCTTTCATCTACCACAAATAAAGCTATGATCCCCGCTAAAATCAGAGATCCATACAAATACACGGTGTTTTCTACTCCCCTCCATTCACCTAAAAGCGCCTTAAACGCTAAAAGATATACACAAATAAATGTTACTAGGTAGCCGGATATTTTGTAGACTACAGGAAATGAATATCCCCTATTCCGAGAAACAATCCCCGCAGAATAGATAGATATCCCCAACAATAATTGAAAAATTGTAAATTGCAGCCCATTAAACGGATAATTAACTATCTGAGAAATCGAAGATAACGCTAAATTTATCCCTATCATCAAACCTGCTAAGCAAAAAACTAAGCTTTTCTCTATATTATCCTTGTACGTCAAATAAAGCATAAATCCCATTGGTAATAGAAAAAATAGATTGGGCTGAAGTTGCCTTACGGTAAAATAAGTAATATCCCAGAAAATAAACGAAAGGCATGCAGAATAAAGATATGCCCTCTCTTCTTTCTGGACTAAATAGCAGGCCAATAAACCTACGCTTATCAAAAGCGCCAGCCACTCATATTTATTAAAACAACAGTAGAGGCTTGCCGACAGTAGACCGATAATATTAATCCTGCGGCTTAAAATTAGATTCTTAGCCGTTGGTAACATTAGGAGAAAAACGATAATGGGGTAATAATAATTAGCTATATTGTTATCGCTACTGTAAAGAAAGTTCCAGATAACGAACAAAACAGCTGCAAGGATATGGACATAATCATTCTTAAAAAGAATAGCTATGGGCACAATTGGGAAAGCCCACAGCAATATGATATACCAGTTTTCAGAAGTAGGAATATTATAAATCTGTCCGATTAGCGCTATAGTCCCTCCCCAAAAAAGTGAGGCTAAAAGTAATAAGCTTTTACCCAAATTAACAAAGCCTTCTTTTTCGTAACTAAAGAAGTACCCTGCATACAAAGTAGTAATAGTTACAGCTAAAAGCAAAATGGTCCTGATGTGAGAGGGAATTCTCTGCCAGTTAGAACCCACAAAAAAGATAACGCCTAAGCCCACGAATATAGCGCCGACAAGAGTAAGGACTTTAACCATATCCATCTTCTTTTTGGCGGTAACTCTCTTTAGTTTATAAAGGCTTAAAACAACATCCCCCTGCTCTTTATTGATAATATTCTTTTCTTCCCACAACGGCAGCTCTCGTTGCAACCAGGAATAATGTTTCCTACGGCCGCCGGAAACTAATTTCACAATAATGAAAATAATCACTGCCCACCATAACAAACTACTTATTATACCTAAATACATCATTGGGTCCTCCTACTCTTAAGAGAAACTAACGTATTTACGTTTTATTATACCACTAATTTAAGCTATTAACATCAAGAAAGTGGCCAGATTTTTCTGACTCTGGCACCCGTAATAACGATATTTCCCCACGGATATGCAACGAGGGCAACTTCTCTAGTTTCAGATGTTTTAGCCAAGAATTAAATGGTTTTAATCGCCGAAACTAACCGCTATGAAACTGAGAGAGATTTTGGCTATTTTGGGCCTACATTTGGCTGGCTTTGCTAGTTTTTTGTACGCATACGGCGGGATTTAAGAAGTACCATAAAGCGCAGAATCATAAATACCCTAACTCTTGAACCCCCTCGTCATTTTTTGTCTCTAAAGATGGGGTAAAGCCTCGTCTCTGTCTTGCCCCGCCTTCCCGCAGTAGGCGGGACACCCGGCATTCATTTATGCCGGGGTGCCTTGCGGTCAAGGCTTCAAAGAACCGCCCCCTTTATTTTTTAAACCAATCGAGAAAGTGGGTTACGGTGTATAGCCCACTAGGATGATATACAAAGGTTCGTGGTTCTTAGGTAAACCGAGAGTCTTCTGCACTCCTTCGTCACTAAAAGCACCAATAGGAACCGAACCTAGACCTAAGGCAACGGCTTGCAAATGAATATTCTGAGCGACGTGTCCGGCTTCAATATGGGTATATTTCATTCCACGCTGCCCATATTTTGAGGTAATGCGTTCGTATACTGCACAGATAACAATATCCAACGCGCCTGAAGCCACCGAACCCTGACTCAAAGCAGCGCCAGCCAGATTCCCTCTTAAATCCTTGTCCGAGAGATTTTCTAGCTTATGGCCTTCAGGAATATAATGATACAGGCCGTCTTTAGTCAGCGCGTATAGCTCTAGCGGATAGAGCGCCCCAGCAGAAGGAGCAGCGCGAAAATTAAAACCGCCTCGCTTTGCGGTTATTCCCTGCGCAGCCCAGAGCAACTGACCAATCTGCTCCCAACTCAAATCCTTTCTTTGAAATTCCCTTTGCGAGCGCCTCTTGAAAATTGCCTCCTCTAAAGAAACCTTACCTTTAGTTATCGGTCGCGGCAATATAATTTCTTTCTCCTTCGCCATAACCAAACCCTCCATACTCATTACTACTATAATTAAGGTAAGTAAAATCCTTCTCGGCAACTTATTCTCCCATTATCTGCACTATCACTTCGCGCTTTCTGGGGCGGTTATCAAATTCAGCCAAAACTATCTGCTGCCAAGTGCCTAGCATTAATTTTGCGTTTTCAAAAGGAATGGTAAGGGATGGGCCTTGTAGCGCGGCGCGCAGGTGACTAAAGCCATTGGCATCACCCCAGGTTTCGTCGTGGTTATAATGTTTATTTTGCGGGATAAGCTTTTCGTATAAATCCCGCATATCAGAAATTAAGCCGGATTCATATTCAAAGGTAGTGATGGCCGCGGTTGAACCGACGACAAAAATCGTCACGTTTCCCTTTTTCAGGCCGCTGGAAGCAAGAATATCCGCAACTTTATCCGTGATGTCTATTAAATCCGGATTGCCCTTGGTGCTCAGGACAATTTTTTCATTGATTACTTTCACTTATATTTCCTCATGCTCCCCATTTTTGTGATTTTATTACTCCAAAACCTAATACAGCATTTGCTAAGCCAAATATTAGTACCGGCATAACAACACTTTGTCCTCCTGGCTTCTGCAATGCTCCTTGTTGTATTCCTGAAATTAAAATCAATACCATAATTATACCTAAAACCAACATTAGCCAACCAATAAATTTCATAGCTCCTCATTTTTTAATTATAATTGCAAAAAATGGGGTCCCTGACGTATTTCACAAGGGGAAGCCTCTCTAAATTTATTAGCTAATTATAAACTCGATATTCCAATATATCAAGATTATTCTGGTTTTAGAGAAGCAATTACTCAGATTGAAGAAATAAAAACACAGTTTTTACAAATTCTTCCGGATATTGGTACATCAACCCATGGCCGGCCCCTTTAATCTGCACCAACCATGTTAAGGGAATACGATTGGCCAAAATTAATGAATTCTTAGGAGGAGTAAGTACATCTTCGCTTCCGGTTATAAGCAGCACAGGCAAAGTTAAATTATTAAGTCGGCTATAACAACCCTCCCAGGTAGTCATCGCATTAGTCTGTCGGTCAATGATTTCAGGATGGCTTCTTTCAGTTACCTTAGGAATACATTTGCGTAGATCAGGATTATCTTGCAACCATTTTACCGGAAATATAAGCTCGATCATCCTCATGTCTCTTTCTTTAGGAGTATCCGAGGTATCAATTAGTTGCTTCTTTATTTGTTCATCCGGCTGCATTGATTCTTTTCCTCCGCAATCCCCCGCATAAAGAATCAACTTATTGACCATATTAGGATAACGCAACGTAAATTCTAAAGCAATATTAGTGCCCATAGAAAAACCTAAAACATTGGCCTTTTTTATCTTTAAGGCCTTAAGTAATCCGGCAGTATCTTCGGCAAATAAACCAATATTAAATTCTTTTTCCGTTGCAGTTGAGCTACCCATTCCACGATTATCAAAGATGATTACCCTATAGCGCCTGGCAAGCTCGGTTAAAACTCTAGAATCCCACATATCCATCGTAGCGCTATAGCCCATGATCAAAACTAAAGGATATCCCTTACCTATTATTTTATAGCCAAGAACAACATCATCAACTTTTACCGTCTGCAATTTTACCTTTTCCATATCAACTATCCTTTAAGCACAACCTGTTAATATTAAAGATACAAATATAGTTGCTGCCAATACTTTCATATTAAAATCCTTATTTACTCCCCCTGTCTAATCTTGATATATTCTTTCTTAAATACCACCGGCTTTACATCGTCTGCTGTTTCTGTAAATAGCTCTGAATTTCATTGGCTATCTCTGAAGCAAGTTTCCGGACGTCTTTTTCAGCCGTATGTTTGGCCATTACAAACTTTGCGGCTAATACATAGGGATTGCCGCAAATCGCAAGCCCTAAAATACCGCCGGGGCCTTTACTAGCGCTTGATGACTGCAAATCTAATACCTCGCCAGGCTTACTCATATCCAAAGGAAGCTTACTTATCATAACCTTGATTTCCATTTTAGCTGCGCCGGTATTAAGGCCCACTGCCGCCTGTTTCAAAGGATCACCTTCATCCAAATCTAGAAATTCTCCCTGTACTAATACACCATCAGAGACAAGCTCATTAAAACTAGAAACCCTGCTAGCTGGAATTCCTTTTTTGTTAAGTTCACCCACCAAAGATTGAGATAATAGTTGCACTAAGTCTTCCGTCTGTTCAACTGAACGCTCTTGATCTTTTTGCCTAAAGATCCTGGGCCGAAGCCCTTCTAAAGGCCCATGCCTTGAATCATCTTTTTGAATTATAGCCTGCTCATCAAATAAAAAATCCGCAACATAAACATTTTGCGATTCCTGCGCCATTGTTTGCGCCACAAAAACACATACTGCAACAATAAACCAAATACCCAAAACCATTAAAATCTTTCTTTTCTTCTTCATCTGCTTCTCCTCTATTTTTCCGCCTCAATCTTAGCGTGATTCTTTTTCCAGTACCAACCGGGGAATTTAAGAGTAAAGATAAACAGGATAACCATAAGCGGCCAACTAGCAAGCATATCAATTAAACCGACAATTTTTAAATTACACGCTTTTAATAATATTAACACTATCGCAAATATTATATAGACTGCTGCCCAGACAAAAGTAACTATTCTCCAGGCTTTTCCATAATACGCTGAGTGCAGGATCTCTTGCGGTATTTGCGCACTTGCAGAATCAGCGAACATCTGCATCAGGGAACGTTTAAATAAAAGCGAGTCCGTGAAAATAGCTCCCACAATTAAATTATCTAATGCTAACACGTATCCTTCATCACCAAATCGATCAGTTTTGTGAGCTACTGATTATGGAGCGGATTCAATGATGCACCTACATATCATATTAGTCTACAAGGGATAATGCAATATATATATATATATTGATATGTATTTATGGCTGTTTCAGCAATGACTCCCGGTCACAATTCATAGGGATATGCCCTCTCCGTATACAGCCCAGGATGGGTTTGAGAGGTTTTTCTATCCGCTCACGGAACCCTTAACTACACCTCTCTCCTCCCAGAAAGGGGTCGAGAAAGAGGTGAACCCTAGAGAGACGGGCAGTAATATTCAACAAGGGGGCGACCTCTCTGTAAACAGCTATTGTTAAATTTGAATGGGTATAATTAGAGGCATTGCTTCTAATAAATTCAAAAGCAAGGCCTCTTTTTTATAGATCTTATTATGCCTCTACATACTTTACTCTTTTACTAATTCTTGCGACTACTATTACCATTACCCCCCATATTAAGAAAATTACCAGAGTCATCGGAACACCAACCCTCAACATTTCCGGCCAAACTTCAGAAAGGCCAGCAGTTAGGAATGGAGGATAAGGAACAAATTCGCCGTGGGAGATATGTTCGATTGCCAACATTACCACTCCACCCCACAACATTGAATTTAACCAATTGAAATGATATTTCTCAGAAACTTTTTTCCCTACAGCAGTTGTTACTATCGCCGCAGCCGTTGGGATAAGAAAACAAGCCATTTTTACCTCCTTTTTAAATTTGATATTAAGAGTGAAATTCCCCAGATTACAAACACAGGTATTAACATTGCTATTCCTAATACAGTGCTATTAGTAATCATCCCATCGGTTGTCTTCTCCAGTAATGCGCCCCCATTATATCCTAAGATATGGTCGACAAGAATCATTGCTGCCGCCCCCCAGAGCATTAAAGCCAAAAAACCTAACTTGTAATCCTTGGGCAAAACAAACTTACCTAAAGTCGCGCCCGCTGCCGCAATAGAAGTTGTTGCTAGCCACATTTTTCCCTCCTTTCAAAAAGTATAAACCCCGGTTAAAATCACTGAATCATTAGCATCTGAGTTAACACCCCAAAGCGTCCTCTGGTAAGCTAATAAAAATTGCATCTTATCATTTGACCAACCTATACCTGGACAAACTGTCAGATATCTTGTATCCGAAGCAGGAACCCTGGCCCCATCCTGCCACTGATCCCCTTGTAAGAAATTATTCACTTCAAGCAAAAGATTGAAGCCCTTCGGAAGGAAATATTCCACTCCAAAATCATAATTAAGATAGCTAGCATAACGCGTCTTAACCTCGTCAATACGCGTTCCTCCCTGCGGAAAACTATAAACCGCATCGGCATGAAATATGAATGGTTTTAACTTTTTGGTTAAAGTTATGCCGAATCCCGGATCCCAGGAACCGGTACCCATGGAATCGGTTTCCATTTTGTCCGGGTCTAAATGTTCGGATTTTCCTGTAGGTACCTTAAGCTGTATTAAGCCGGTTATATGCGGCAGCAAACCTTTTTCCTCCAGAGCGCAATAACGCAGGAAAAGATAACTATCGCCAAAACCTTGCGCATGCGCATTGACACCATCCTGCTTAACATAATTCTGCTGATAAACCACCTGACCGTCAATTTCTAACATATCGGTAATACCATACTGCATAAACAACTGCTCTTGATATTGTTGTGCCTTGCCTCCACCATGATATTTTCCGTCCGCATCAAATTCGCCTTTTGTCCGATTATAGAAAAAGAAAGGTTGGATTACAAATTTTCCCTTTTCACATAGAGGCGCGGTCCAGGTGGTAATTGGACCGGCTGAGGGCGGACCCCACTCTTCCTGGGCTGCAGATCCAGGAGCCTCTTCTGCGGTAACGGTTGTATTTAAAGAAAGTATGACAAAGCCTATTGATAATAAAACCAAAATTCTGCGTAGCATTTCTATCCTCCTTTGTGCTACTATCATTATATTCGTGCTACTAATGGACAAAAAAATATTACTACCTAAATATTTTTACCGGTAGTCGACATACTTAATGTCCCATGCTTGACTCCTTTTACTGATTTTAAACTATCGGATAATTTCTGAGCTTCTTTTGGTGAACCCTTAACCGCAATAATCTCCAGACAATTATTATGATCTAAATGAACATGTTGAGAAGAAATAATCATATCCCCGAAAGCATGTTGAATATCCATAAGTTTGTTAACCAGCTCCCTCTTATGATGGTCATAAATAAGAGTAATGGCTCCGGCAACCTCTCCTCCTGAAGCCCATTGTTTCCCTACAAGCTCCTGACGGATTAAATCCCGGAATGCCTCAGAACGATTAGTGTAGCTTCTTTCTTTAGTAAGGCGATCGAACTTTTCCAGAAGATCCTGCTCCAAAGATACACCGAAACGTACTAGTTTTGACATTTATACTCCTTGTGTTACGAATGTTAGAATAGTAATACTAAAAAGCTACTTTGTCAAGATAAAAAATTATTACTAAGAGGCATCCCCGATGAGGACGCCCAGAAAGGGCTCACCATAAAAACACTATCTGTAAACAGGTAAGAAAAAAGCTATTGTCCGTATCCGATCAATAGCCTCTAAACTTTCCCTTATCCGGGCTAGAAGAATTAGTCTTTAGCTTTAGGGTTTGATCCATCTATCTTTTGTAATGCAAGAAAACTGGATATAACAGTCTGCAGCTCCTTGATGCCTGTGCCTTTTTTTGCGCCAACCCAAAGAATATGCTCTGACATTACTTCTAAATCTAAGGCTAAACTTTGGCGTTGTTCAATAAGCTTTACTTGCGTAATACGATCAATTTTATTAACGATTATGTAATACGGCATACCT
>JAHJCJ010000110.1 GCA_018812825.1 Candidatus Omnitrophota bacterium | reverse complement strand
ATGCAAAGAAATAGAAAGCTCTACCTGCAAATCCTCATTTTGCAATTTTTCTATCCCCGGGATAACCCCACAGGTAGAAATGGTAATACGCCTGGCTCCGATATTAAAAGCATCGGCAGAATTAATTACCCTGACCGCCTTTAACACATTCTCATAATTATCCAACGGCTCGCCTGTGCCCATAAACACAATATGGGTAAGTTGAGCATCCTGTAGATTGTTCTTTAAATAAAGCACCTCATCCAAAATCTCGCCGCATGTCAAATTGCGCTTGAACCCTTTAAGGCCGCTTGCGCAAAATTCACAGGCAAATTTACAGCCTGCCTGCGAAGAAATGCAACCGGTAACTGCGCAGAGGCGCGCACCGGCCTTTCCAGTAAGGCCGGGTGCCCGTTTTGTCATAGGAATATTTACTGCCTCAATTAGATTGCCGTCATTGAGTTCAAAAAGAAATTTGGCTGTGCCATCAGAAGATTTCTGTAAATCCGCCAGGCCCAGGCCCAAAATATAAAATTCATTCGCCAGGATACCCCTTAAATCCGCAGGCAAATCGCTCATTCTGCTAAATTCATAGGTACCCTTCTGATAAATCCAGGTCAGTATTTGTTTAGCATGGTATTTGGGCTTGCCCCAAGAAAGCAATTTTTCTTCCAGTTCCTTTAAACTTAATTCCTTAATATCTTGCATGATAATAATGGGGACGGTTCTTAACTCAAAGCAAAACTGTCCCTTTCAGGGGGACAGTTTAAGATTGGCTTGAGAACCGTCCCTAAGTCTTTCTTTGTCGATTTTACCGGTGCGGTTCTTGGGAAGCTCTTTGCAAAACTCAAAATAATGCGGGATCTTAAAGTGCGCCAGGTGCTGGCGCAGAAAATAGCGTAAATCTTCCTCTATAATATTTCTGCCTTCTTTAACCACTAAAAATGCCTTGGGTAACTCTCCCCGCAACTTATCAGATACCCCTACTACCGCAACTTCAGCAATATCCGGATGCCTCAGTAAAACTGATTCTACCTCCGGCTCAAAAACAATCTCGCCCCCGACCTTAATCATCTCTTTTTTCCTGCCGACAATATAAAGAAAACCTTCGGCATCAAACCTGCCCAGGTCGCCAGTATAAAACCAGCCATTGCGAATAGCCTGACAGGTCAATTGTTCATCTTTAAGATAACCGTCGGTAACCACCCAGCTTTTTACCGCCACCTCGCCTACTTCAAAAACTTTGAGCTCTTGTGCATGATCATCAAAAACCTTTACTTCAATCCAGGGAGCTGGCCTGCCTACACTCTCTATATTTTTAGAACCCATGGGTAAAACTACTGTCGGAGCATTGGTCTCAGTTAAACCCCAGCCGTTTAAAAAACTTGCCTTAGGACAAAACTGGTGGAACCTGCGCAGGGCATCCGGAGAACTCGATGCCCCAAAAGTAACAATCCAACGTAAACTGGATAAATCAAAGGTTTCAAACTCCTTTAATTGCAACAGCGCATAATACATTGAAGGAACGATCCAGAAAAAGTTAACCTTGTAATTCTGCAGATTTCTTAAAAAATCCAGCGGCATAAAACGCTCCATCAGCACCAGGGTCAGCCCAAAAGTAATTGTATTCTGAATATAGATTAACCCGCCTAAGTGCGAAAAAGGCAAGGCGCAAAGCGTAACATCTTTGGAGCTCAAATCCGCGTTTACAAAGAAGGCCATTGATTTTGGCGGGGCATCCAGTTGGAGATAATTAATTAAGACACCTTTTGGCTTGCCGGTTGTGCCTGAGGTATAGAAAATTATGGCATGATCTTTTTCTCTAACCCCTAACTCAGGAGCCTTACTTGAGCCCCCTGCCAGCAACTCTTCAAAACTTAATGCTTCTTCTTTCTTCAAACGACAGGAAATAATATATTTTAATGAAGGTAAATTCTCCTTAAGGCGAAGGAATGAAATGTTGGCCTTATGTTTGGTAATAATAATTTTGGCTTCAGCATGGCTAAGACAAGAGATTATTTCTTCTTCGGTAAGCATAAAATCCAAAGGCACGCTGCATGCGCCGATGGACCAAATGGCTAGATAACTATAAATATATTCCGGCCAGTTAGGAAGGTAAATCGCAACCCTATCCCCGCGCTTTACTCCGAGCTTAAGCAGGCTTTGACTCAGAGAAGAAACTTTATTTTCAAGCTGCGCAAAAGAAATCTGTTCCTGGCCGCAAATAACTGCTGGCCTATGCCCATATTCTTTTGCGCGCTGTTTTAGAATATTAACTACATGCATTAGAATCCATACCAGTAATTGACCAGCGGCTTGGCTTCGGATGACTGGTCTAAGATTACATTTTTAAGGCGGGTATATTCCAGGAACCCTTCCTTGCCCAGTTCCTTGCCAAATCCACTCTGTTTAAAGCCGCCGTAAGGAAGTTGATTATAAAACATGCCATAAGTATTGATCCAGACAATGCCAGCATTTATTTTCTTAGCTAACTCCTGCGCCAAAAATAAATCCTTGCTCCAGATACAAGCAGCCAAACCAAAATCTACGCTATTAGCTAGAATCGCGGCCTCATCCGAACCTGAAAACTTATTAATTAAAACTACCGGGCCAAACACCTCTTCCCTAAATATATGGGAGTGCACATTTACATCAATTAAAACTGTAGGTTCAAAAAAATAACCGTTCTTTAACTCAGGGTTTTCTGGAATCCTGCCGCCACAAACAAGCTTAGCACCTTCAGCTTTAGCTTTATCAATATAGGCGATTACCTTTTTGCGCTGCGCGTCATTAATCAATGGACCCATCTGGGTTTCAAAATTATCCGCCAAGCCCAATCTTATGCGTTTAGCCTTTTCTACAAAATCTGCCAGAAATTCATCGTAAATATCTTCCTGCACGAAAATCCGCGACATCGCCGTGCACATCTGGCCCTGATTTAAGAAAATAGAGGCCAAGCAACTGTTTACCGCAACCTCTAACTCAACATCATTAAAAACAAGACTAGCAGATTTTCCGCCTAACTCTAAGGTCATCTTCTTTACATTTCTGGAAGAATATTGCATAATCTGTTTACCTACCTCATTGCTGCCAGTAAAAGAAACCATATCTACTCGCTTATCTACGCAAAGCTCATCACCTATTTTTGCACCACTGCCGTTAATTACATTTACTACTCCATCAGGCAGGCCTGCCTGATGGATAATCTTTGCCAGCTCTAAGGTAGTAAGCGGAGTAATACTGGAAGGTTTCAAAATAACTGTGTTTCCAGCAGCTAAAGCCGAAGCCAATTTCCAACAGGTAATTAAAAGTGGATAATTCCAGGGTACGATTAATACCACTACACCCATAGGCTCACGGATTAAACGCGACTTTGCATCTTCAGAGACTTCTATCTCTTCATTCACCAGATAGCTCATGAAATTATTAGCCATAAACTCAAAGGTCTTAGCGCTAGAAGGAATATCCATAAAAGTAGTTTCTTTAATGGGTTTTCCGGTATTCTGAGTTTCCAGTTGTGCCAGCTCCGCGGCATTGTCTAAAATCCCCTGGGCAATCTTAAGAATAAAATCTTTGCGTTGAAGCAAGGAAAACTGTGGCCAGGGACCCTGGTCAAAAGCCTCCCTGGCGCTGGCCAATGCTAGCTCTACCTCTGCCGAAGAAGCAAGCGAAACTTCCGCAATTACCTTACCAGTAGAAGGATTAACAATATTCTGCTTCTCCTTAGTACTCTTAAATTCTCCATTAATAAATAAATCTGTAATCATGGTTGTAGTATTACCTTAATGCACTCTTTTGCCTCTGCTGCCAGTTGAAAACCTTTGGCTGCTTCCCTGAGGTCTAAACGGTGAGTAATTAAGTTCCTAACGTTTATGGTTTTTTTCTGTAGCATTTCTATTGCCTGAGTAATATCCACGGGCGCCCCGCCGTAAGAATGCATAATTTTTATGCTGTTACGCCAGAAATCATTAACCGGGACCGGCAAAGTTACGCCCGGCTCAGTAGCTGCAAAACACAAAATAGTGCCTGCGCGTTCGACAGATAGCAATGACTGCATAAATGCCGAAGTAGCTCCTGTACAAATAATTACCTGATCGGCAAGGCGATTATCGTTTACCTTACGAAGCATGGTTATAATATCTTCTTTGGCATTAACAACAGCAGTAGCCCCCAGGTCTTTTGCGATTTTCAGACGGAATTCATTTATATCCGTGAGAATTATCCGTCCAGCACCCTGAGCGCGTGCTGTTAAAAGATGCAATAATCCAGAAATACCCGCGCCTAAAATAAGTACGCTTTGAGCTGGCTTAAGTTGTATCATGCGTTGCCCGCGCAAAACGCAGGCCAACGGTTCAATAAAAGTTCCCTCTGCAAAGGAGATTTCATCCGGCAATAAAAATACTCCCCGCTCAACATTAATAGATGGAACTCTGATATATTCGGCAAACCCTCCGGGATAATAATTAGTAGTGTGCAGGGTTTGACAAACAGTGTGGTTTCCGTTTAAACAATAATAACAGCTATTACAAGGCACATGGTGCGAGACAAAAACCCGCTCACCTACTTTATAGCCCTTTACATTATTGCCTACTTGTGAAATCTGACCTGCAATCTCATGGCCCAACACTAGCGGAGCCTTTTTTACCCTATACCATTCTAGAACATCACTACCGCAGATCCCGCTTGATTTTACTTTTACCAATAACTCATCATCGCTGATTTGAGGCATTGGCAGGTCCTCAAGCCTTACGTCTCTATTATTATAATACATGGCAACGCGCATCGAACTCCTTTAATCTTTACCTATGTAACCGGTGGCGCTCATTTATTCTTGGTCTCATTAAATATGCTTTCGGCCTTTTTCAGATTAGCTTTTCCATGGACAATCGCTTGCAGGGCCGCGGCAACAGCTTCGGGATGAGCACTCTGCCAGACATTTCTTCCTAAATTTATCCCGATAGCTCCTTTTTCTATGCCATCATAAACAAATTTAAACACATCAACCTCTGATTCACATTTTGGCCCCCCGGCTATCACCACAGGCACAGGGCAACCCGCAACCACTTTATCAAAATCTTTTTCGCACCAATATGTTTTTACTACCCGTGCGCCTAATTCAGCGGCAATGCGGCAGCTTAAAGCAAGATATCGGGCATCTCTTTTTTCAAGTTCTTTGCCCACAGCAGTAACCGCCATTACCGGAATACCATAATTCTCGCATTGATTAACCAGCCTTGCCAGATTAAGCAGAGTTTGCTTCTCATAGTCGCTGCCGACAAAAATAGATACACCTACAGCAGCTACATTAAGCCGAATAATTTCTTCAATAGAAGTTGTTATTTCCTCATTAGCTAAATCTTTACCCACCATACTCGTCCCGCCTGAAACCCTCAAGATTATTGGCTTACTATTAACCGGCTCGATTGCTGAACGCAATACTCCGCGGGTAACAAAGAGTGCATCGCAATAAGCAAGCAGCGGCTTGATTGTTTGAGCCGGTTTCTCCAAGCAACGGGTTGGACCCTGAAAATATCCATGGTCAATAGGCATAAAAAAACAGTGTCCGTCCGGCTGAATTAATTTACTAAGACGATTCTTTATTCCCCAATCCATTTTATACCTCCGTAAGTTTAGGCTTCATTTGACTTATTTTATCCTTACCTGCTTAAATAATTCAAATAGGCGACTAAAAGGAACGTACCAACGAGAAAGCTTCCCCAGTTCACCCTTTAACTTCATTTTCCCCTGGGTAACGGCGACAAAAGAATCGAGTTTCCCCAAGAATACCAGCTCCCAAATTTCAGCCGGAGCGGAAATCACAAAAGCACAGTTATCGTCGGGTTCTAATTTCGTAATTCTTCCTTTTTCAAAGGTAAATTTATGGCTTTGGCCAGAACCATCCAGTTTAATCGCTAATTGCAAAGTCAAATCTAGCTCCTCGCCTTTTCTTTTGATAAACTCATCTTTATTTACTAAATCTACTATTGCCTGTATATGTTCTTTAGAAAACATGGGATAAATATTTTGAGCAATTAAATTGTCTTTTAATGTTTTATCTAAATCATCCAGTATGTCTTTTTTAAAAAGCCGGGCAATGGATATAGTCCTTACCGCTTCCTCAAGGTTCTCAATCAAATGCAAAGCACCCTTAAAATCATCTGCAATACAAACAACGCCATGATTCTTTAGTACTACCAAGTTGCTCGATTTTAAGGCCTCAACAACCTCTTTTGGGTTGGTTACAGCCGGAGTCTCCTGCGGTATAACCGGCACTTGGCCTAAATAAAGCTTGGTCTCAAAGGTGAGCGCCTTGATATCGGAATAAACCGCAAAATATCCATTTGCTAAAGCAGGATGACAATGGATAATTACTTTGTTGGGTAAATTTTCATAAATAAGCCTGTGCAAAGGAAATTCTGAGCTAAGCCGCTTATCTTTTAAATCCTCCGGATTAGCCAAATCTACCTTTATAATCTCATTGCTTTTTAAATCCCCCATCGCAGTGCCAGTGGCAGTGATAAAAATATTATTTTTATCTAGCCTGGCGCTTAAATTCCCGGAGGTGCCAGCCACCAGCCCCAGATTGTATATTTTTCTTCCCGTATTGATTAATTCTTTCTTAAGCTGTCTTTCCTGCCCAAAATACATTTATTAAACCTCCAGATATATATGCTTGGTAATAAGCTTAGCCGGGGTAATATCAAAAGCCGGATAATATGCCTTCACTTGTTTAGGCGCTAAATATAGCCCCTGGTAAATCTTTAACTCATTACCTGGACGGATTTCGATCTCGATCTCTTTGCCGCTTTTTAATTTTGACGGCGGGGGGCACAAGACATAAAAAGGGATCTTAAAATATTTAGCCACAACTGCAATCTGATAAGTCCCGATTTTATTGGCGATATCCCCGTTTTGGGTTAAATGGTCTGCGCCGACAATTACTTTTGTTACCTTTCCAAGTGATAGCAAATAAGCCACCATATTATCGGTAATAATTGTTACCGGAAATCTCGCGCGCATCAGCTCCCAGGCTGATAAACGTGAACCCTGCAGATATGGCCGCGTTTCTGTGACATAAAAACTTATTTTTTTACCCTGTTGCTTAGCAAACTCCGCGATTAATGGCATTAATCCGCTAACATTACAATGCGTAAGAATCACATCTGCGTCTTTAAGCAGATTTGCTGTATCTTGAGCCTGTTTTATGCGCCCTTGCTTGAGCATCTCCAAAAAACCTAAAATGCATTTATCTAATGGCGAATTGCTTTTATCCCAACTCAAAACCATATCCGTTAAGAATTTAAATGCCAGGGTCGGACGCGTGGCATTGATAGCCTTGGCCACTTTTATTAGATTGATACCCTGCCGTTTGCTTAAAAGAAAAACGTACATTACCAAAAGCACCTGGCCCACAGCGCGGGTCTTCATCTCCTTTATCGCAGAGCAAGCATCTTTGTAATCCTTGGCTTTTATATAGACGAGTTTCTGCGGGAGCTTGGTCTCATCTAAAATATAAATTATACTGCCTTTTAATTGAATCGGCCAAAAAAGCGGAGAAAATCTCATTATTTTCCTTCCATTTTCTTTACTGCCTCCAGGGCAATCTTAATCAGGTTGCTTTCCGCCATATAATAAAGCGGATTCATAAAACCCATTTCTCCAGTAACTACATTATCGCTGACTGCCAAGATTGAGCCAGCCTTAATCTTGTATGTCTGACAAATAGTTAAGAGGGTTGAGGAAACCATATCTACCACCCTGGCCCCTTCCTTGCGTTTTACTTCCACAATTTCGCGTGTTTCACGCAATAATGCGTCAGTAGTCCAGGCTTTTCCACGATGGACATTTAACCCCATGCCCTTGGCAATTTCAAATAACAGATCAGATACACCTTTATCACTGACCGTCTTAAAATCCTTATCCACATAATAAGGTGTTACTCCATCCCCGCGAATAACTTCATCCACCACAAATAAGTCCCCTACCTTGATATTCTCATCAAGCGAGCCACAGGTACCTACGCGGATGATGTTTGGAATACCGGCATTACACATTACCTCCGTAGTGATCGAGGTATCCGTAGAAAATCTCCCTCCGTTTATCCCAGTAACCTTAATCCCTTCAAAAGTGCCGGTATACATGGTATATTCCATAAACGAAAAATTACGCACCGGGTTTTCAATTTTCTTCATCAATACTTCCAGGCGATCCTTCGGTCCCGGGACAATCGCATATTTGCCCACATCCTGCGGCCTAAGCTGCACCATTTCCGTTAAATCTCTTCCCGTTAGGTGTACATTCTTCTGCATCTGCATCTATTATTCTCCCCTTTTAGTAGTTAAATAATCCGTTTACGCTATTAGCTCAACTATGCTTGCTTTTAAAAACTTTTGAATTGCTTTTATTGTTTCTTCCTTATATTTTGCCGAGCTTTGAGCTATCCACATTGTAAAATTATAGAGTTCCTGCGTATCAGCTTTGAGCCATTTTTTATTTTTATGCAAAAATACAAACAGCGTTGTCATGGCAATTCTTTTATTGCCGTTTTGAAAAGGATGATTTTTAATCAGTAAATAAAACAGAGCACCCGCCTTATCAATAAATGACGGGTGGCCTGATTTACCTCCAAAGGATTGGAATGGAGTCGCCAAACAACTCTCCAAAATATTGGGATAACGCGTAGCAAAATCGGGTATCGGCTCCTTAAAAGATAGCAATTCCTGTGCTAACTTAAAGGCAATATATTCAACTTCTTTGACCGTAAGCTTCTTCATTAATCTTTACCTAAAAGCTTTAATGTTTGGCCGTATTCACTGACAGTTCTTTTTACCGCACGGTCAATTTCTTTCTTTTCATCTTCCCCCAGAACTTCTCCTAATAGGCATCCTAAGCTCTTTCGGGAAATTCCATAGGTTTTTCCTAGTTTTATGGCCTTGATCTCGCCTTTCTTTACCTTTTTAAAAACAGCAATCCTACTTAAGCCGAGCAGCTTCGCTAGTTCAGGTATCGTAACATATTCATTCTGCTTATGTTGCATCGTATCACCTCTTGTTAACCTAGATTATATTAGTTAACGTATGTTAACCATATGCTACTAGGTTAACATAGAATTATTTTTCGTCAAGCAAAATCTTTTGGATGCTTCGGGCCAGATTTATTTAGCGGCCCCTGTCGAGGCTTGTCTGTCTAATGAATCTGCCATTCTTCTCGCTCAGATCGATTTTTTAACGCAAAAGGTCTTTCGCATCTCGGCGGCTGCGCAACTCGTCGCATTTGCTCTAACAAATGCTCCTTATCATGCTCGCCGTCCTCGTTTTGTCGCTTCGCTCCACGAGGATTCCCTCGCTGCTCAAGCTGCTTTTGCTAAAATCGATATTCTCTCGAACAACGCCAGATTCATTCCAACTCTTCTCCCTTTTGAATCAAGCCTCGCCACCCGCTAAATAGAACCGTTTACTTTATTTGTTTCGCTTTTATTCTCTAAGAATATCGGAACCTCATCTGGCTTAATTTTAATGGCAGAATTAAATAGTTCTTTCCTTAATAAAGAAATAAACTCACCTCTATCAGTAAAAGTAAACCTATGGGTAAAGAAATCGTTGAATTTTCTGGGTATTTTATTATTATCGCTTAATAAAATTAACTTAATTACACATTTATTTATTTCTTCAGCTTCTATCTTTTTACCACTCGCCTTATGAATTATTTCCCCTTTTCCATCGTCTAAATCAACAGCATCAAATCTTCTATCTACTAATTCTAGCGCTGTAATAAAACTATCTCTTTTAGAAATCCACTGTTCTTTCTTTATCAAGCTATTTTTATCCATAAACGGCGTAAGAACATGTTGGAACAATAATATTGTTATACCAGTTATTAATCCAGTAATGATCGGGGCTATAAATTCTTTCATGATGTCCTCCTAGTATTTCATAAAACAGCTCATGATCCTGTCTTTATTTTTCATTAAATCGATTTTGCCCGAAGGATATTGTGGAGCGTGCAATTAGAAATTTTTCGGCAAGAGAGTGCGAGGAATTACGACGAACGAAGGACTCTCTTAAGTGCGTAAGTCAGTCCGGGAGTGAGTTGTAAACCGAAGCACTCGGCGAAAAATTTAGCACGCGAATAATATCCTGAAGAGCAAAATTTAAAGAGCGAACATTCTTGTTAAATTCCCACCCAGGATATTCTGCTTATCCTCCTGGGATATATCTAGATCGCCAACAGCTTTAATGCTGCCGGAGATATCCTTTTTAGCTGGCCAATCACTGCCCCATAAAATATGCCTGGACCCCATAAGCTCTAAGGCAAGCAGGAAGTTTGCCTTGGTGGTATCCCCACTGGTATCCACATAGATATTCTTAAAATAATCCGAAGGATTGGCCTGCAGGTCTTTGACAAAATTGATTGAACGTAACATGGCATAAGTTGCATCAAAGCGCTGTTTGAGATAACAGATTGCACCGCCAAAATAGGCAAAGATAAACCTTACCTTAGAGTACTGCCTTAAGATATCTGACATTAAAAGTTTACCTACCGAAATCGTGGTATCAAAAACATACTCTACAACCGGAGTAAGCAAGGGATCCTTTACCCGCTCAAAACCTATGGGGTTCACAATCTGCGAGTGCACAAAAACCGGAATATTCTTTTCTTCTGCCTCTTTATATATCGACAAGAACATCTTGTCGTCCAGATAAATACCATTATAGCTTGAAGCCAGGGATATTGACTTAAATCCCAATTCATCGGTTGCGCGTTTTAATTCCTCAAGCATATCAGTAGCATTATCCACCGGTAAAACCGCAGCGCCGATAAACCTTTTGGGGTAACGTTTCAGTATTTTTGCGACATTATCATTATAGATATGCGCAACTTCGCTGATACTGCCTAATTTCAAATGCGCATCTGATGTAGGATAGCTTAAAACAGCCGCATCAATACCAGCCTCATCCATCATCTTTAGCTGGGCTTCAATATCCCCCCATCCCTTATGGAAGAAATGGGCATTGGTAATAATCTCATCTGGCAGCCAATGGCTATGGGCGTCAATTAACATTAATGCTCCACGCTCTTTAATATACGCTGGGTCGTTTCCTGTTCATAAAGCGCCTTGATTTTCTCTAATCCCCTTTTGCCGAGCTCTTTAGTAATTAATTTTTCAATAGCGTTAAGCTTTACATCAAGAAAAAGAAACTCCGGGTTTGTTTTCTTGCCCTGATACTTTAATTCCAGACAGGCCTTCTCTTTATTAGAGATATATTCACGGTACTGATTAACGAATTTCTCCAGGCATTGCTTCTCGTGCGGTAAATAAGCTCCTAAAAGCTCATTCTCCATTTCAAACAACAGGTCTTTATCAATATCTGTCTGAGTAAACTTACGCTCATACTTATCAAATGCCTCTTTGGTAGTCTTATACAACCAGATAAAATACCGTTTCCTTAAATTCCTCACGTCCTGCCTATTCATAATTACACCGCCTTTATTGTTTTACTAACTCTACTGTATCAAAATATAATGTACCCTTAGATTCCGCCAACGGCTCAAACTGAAAGATCTTAATCGGAAAATCAAGCACGCCATTTTTATCTCCATCTTCCGGTTGCCAGTCATCACGCACCACAAATTTGTCAAAATTACAAACCACCCTTTTCCACCCTTTAAAATCATCCTGTGTTACAAAACGCCATATCTCTCCGCCATTATCTTTAATATCAAAAGCGATTTTTCCCTTAGAATCTGTTCCATATACATAGAATGATACGGCGTTATACTCATCCCATTTTATATCGGATGGATTGATAGTCCAATTGGCATTCTTGGCATCCAATCCTGTGCCGCGAGACACATAAATATAGCCGCCACCGACAGCATCATAGACTACCTTGAGCGCTTTATTGCCGCTATTTTTGATATCGACAGACTCAGTTACCTCTACGTTTGAACCATTACCTGCACCAAAATCAACTGTGCCATCCGGTCCATTGCTGATTGAAATCTCAAAATCATCAATTAATAAATTGTCACCTTCTGCCAAACAAACCCCTGTTACAAACAAGACCATCGCTGCTATCAGAAAAACTGTTTCTTTCATTTTGTTTCTCCTCCTACATTCTAGCTACTGATTACTATCTACTTTTACTTTCCTGGATGTTGCTGTTTAAACGGTATCACCGGAGCAGTCCAGGGCGTTTGTTGGTTAATTACCGCAATCTCTAAAGGACAAACATTAGCCGGCACAGTCAAGGCAAAACGCACGGCATTCTCAATTGCTTCAGTAGTCATCAGGCGCGAAGTATCATTAGTAATCTCATTTAATTTACCGGTTAAATCCGTATCTGTTACTCCGGGCAATATAGAGGTTACCTTAATCCCGTGATCACGCAACTCCCAAAATAATCCCTTGGAAAATGCCCTTAAGCCTACCTTAAGCGAGCTGTAAACAATAAAATTCCTGGGCAGCGGATCGCATAAAGTTGAACCAGAAACCATATTGATAATGGAACCACTCTTATTCTTAATCATATCGTTAATTACCAGGCGTATAAGCCTTACATAACCAAGGTAATTGGTGTGCGCTAATCTTTCAAAATCCTCGATTGGCTGCTCCTGAAAAGGATATTGGCTAGAGACCCCGGCATTATTAATTAAGATATCAACCTTCCCGAATTTTTCCTTCGCGCTTTTAACTAAGTTCTCCAGGTCCCCTAACTTTGTCACATCGCAAGCTACAGCTAGAACCTGGACCTTAAATTTCCCGGATATCTCTTCTGCGGTTTCTTTTAAAGGCCCCTGGCCACGGGCACCAATAACTAAATTTATCCCTAAACCCGCAGCAGTGCAAGCAAGGGCTTTTCCGATACCACGGCTGGCGCCAGTAACAATCGCTGTTTTTCCTTTTAATTCCAGACCCATAACTCTCCTCCTTACCTATAAGGGTACACCGGCCACTTCTTTTAAGGCCGGGTATTATTCTTGCTTACCAAACGGCTTAAATATAATAAAATTAATAATCCTGAACCAAAAACCAAAAAACCTAAGGTAAAACTCTTTTGCATAATTACACCGCCAAGGCTTACACCAATACCTCCGGAGATAAAACGTACTCCACTATTTAAACTGGCTGCCTCATTCAGAAGTTCCTCCGGTAAATCCGTAAGCATCGTAGCCAAACCCACATGATTGAATGTCCAACCCAAGCCCCAAATAAACATTACTAAGGCAAGTAAACTCAAAGGCAGTTTTATCAAAAACGAGAAAATACACAATACCATAAAAGCGATGCCCAAATTTACCACCCTTATCCGGCCTATTGAATCTGCCAGGCGGCCTCCCCAGACCTCACCAAATACCCCGCTTAAGCTGGACAAGGTAATCAGCATGCTGATAAAAAACTGGCTTAAGTTTAATTGGGTTGAGAAATAAACCCCCAACCACTGTTGCACAGCATGATAAATTAAACTTATGATAAAGATATAGCTAAATATCTTAATAACTCTTTTATTTTTAAAGGCCTCTAAATAACCCAGGCGGAAATTCCCCACATCTTCTTTAAAACTGGGTAGGCAAATATACATAAAGATCCAAAGTATGAATCCGCATACCGCAGGAATAATAAATATCAACCTCCAGTTAATTATTCCGCTAAAGAATAACCCCAATAAAGAAGCTACGAATGTAGAACCAAAGAATAACCCAATATAACGGCCGCGCTTTGCTTCGGCCAAATGCCGGGCAATTAAAATAAGGCCAAGAGGAATAACCGAAGCTCCAAAAAGCCCCATCATAAACCTGGCAACAAAAAACGTGGCAATATTTTGCGAGAACCCCGCTAAAAGATTGGCTAAAGAAAACAAAAATATACAGAATAGCTCAATTTTGCGGGCATCAAACAAACGTACCAGCGGCCCATAGAAAAGTGCCGCCAACCCATAAGGAATCATATACAACCAGATAATCTTGCCTACCACAAATTGAGAAAGAACAAAATCAAAAGCAATAGAAGGAATTAACGCAGCAGCCGCAGCTACATTAAAAGATATGACCGCCCCCTCTAAACAAAGAATACAAAACGTAGATCTCTTCACCTAAGCGCTTCTTTTTCAATAATCTCTTTAAAGATCTTCAGGTTATGCTGCGAGCCTTCATTTATGAAGCCTTCGACCTGTTGATCATTAAACTTAGCCTTACCATCCATATGAAAATGCTGGATCCAGTTAAGCTCCACCCCTTCGGGCTTAGGCGTATAAAGCCAGATAATCTTCATATATTCAAAAGGAAATCTTGGCTCCTGCCGCTCAGCATAAGTAAAATACTTATCTTTAAAAAGCAGCCTCCAGGACTGCCATGAATTGCCATCTTCATCAGTCAAGCAAAAAATAATTTTATTCCCCTCTTTTTTAACCACTTCTGCTTTTTTATACTCTTGGCCGAATAACTCTGTCCAGCGCGGAATATCATTAGATATATCAAATACTAAATCATAAGGCGCATTAATAATTATTGAATTGCAAGTATGTCCCATTCCGCACCCTCCTAATTATTCTGCTCTTTTAGATTCTGGTTTGAAAACGGGTGCCACGGCGATGCTGCGAGGCAAATTTGCCGAGAAGCGCCTCGTGACAGGACCCGTTTTAACAACTAATCTAAAAGAGCAACAACTCTCGCCCAGGCAGCCCCGGTATTCTTAATCCGCACCGGAAAACAAATAATTTTGAATCCAAAATCAGGAAGCTTTCCTAGATTAGCCAGCCTCTCTATATGGATGAATTCTTTCTTGCGGCCATAAAAATGTGCCGGGTAAAATTTCTTAGGATCCTTCGTTTTCAAAAACTCACTTAACATAAACCTGTAAGGCCGGTCAATACCCATGGTATCTACGCCAAAAATCTTTACGCCAGAAGCCAACAGAAAATCTATGGCCGAAGGGTCAACGCCCGGATAATCTGAGAAATATCTTGGCCCACCATAAAGCTTATCTGAGCCAGTGTACAATAATACAATATCCAAAGGCTTGAGTTGATAATTTATTTTATCAAGCGCTGATTTTATATCATACACATTAATTGCTTCATCGGGTTTTTTATGAGTTAAATTCAATTTTACGCCGTTTTGATAACAATACTCCAAAGGAATCTCATCCGCTGTTTTTGAAGAACGGTTCTCTGATTTTGAGCCGTAATGAAAGGAATAATCCAGGTGAGTTCCTATATGCACCGGAGCATGCACAATCTCTAAAGACAAAAACTCCTCATCCGGCAACTGTTCTTTCTTTATGATACGCATACCCAAAGCGTATTTTATCCTGCCCAAGATTGTCTTACCCATAATTACGCGGTTAAATTTACCGACTCCGGCTTTATGGCTAATACGCTCGATATCTACCTTATGTACTTCAAAAGCCTTCTCATCAATGGGCAAACTTAGATCGATAATCTTCATTGGGCTAATTTTGACTGGATATTATTTGCGATATCGTTAATTGTCGAGCCCTTAGTTATCTCTTTAATGTTAAGCTTTACCCCAAAAGATTTTTCTAGGGCAATGACCGATTCCACCATTTCAGTAGAATCAACGCCTATACTGCCCTGCAAAGAAATATCATCTTTTAGCTCTTCAATCTTTACTTTCAGTAAGCTCGCTAATATTTCTTTAACCTTAATTTTCGTATCCATATATCCCCCTTATATCTGTACTTCGCCCTTTGTCGCGGCTGCTTCCCATTTACCTACTCCGGCCATAACATCCTGAAAACAAAGCTTAGCTAGCATATCAAAGTTACTCTCCATAATACGGTTTATTCTGCCCGGCTTTGAGAAAAATTCACGCATACACCATGAACCCAGGCGCCCTAAATCTTCTATGGAAAGATAATCCGTAGGAATTACCGGATGGAGAAAGTCCCATTGGCTAAAATCTACCTTTTTGGAATCAATCCAGTTCTTCTTTATTGCAATCCTCCACGTGGGTGAATTTGGTGCAGGAGTTACATAACCAACCCACAGAATGTCCGGATCCACCTGATCAGTAAACTCAAAACGCTGCTTAATAATCTCTTCAGTATCATAGTCAAAACCCATCATAATATCTGCAACAATGGCGATATCGTTTTTGCGCAAGATCTCTATGGTTTTTTTGATCTGATCAATGGTAATGCCTTTGGCGATTCTCTTAAGCTCCGACTGTGTGGTAACCTCAATACCAAAAACACCCATAAACAAACCGTTTTCTTTCATCAAAGGTAGGATTGATTCACAATTAACCCAGTCAATAGCACGGCCTAAAGATACCCACTTAATCGGGTTATTGGAAGCTTTTTTAAGTTCACAGAATTTCTGCACCCTTTTAGGATCTACATTAAAATTATCATCCTGGATAACAACAACCTTAACCCCATATTTTCTATGCAAGAGATTCAGCTCCTCCATTACTCTTTCGGGAGATTTAGCGCGCCATTTTAAGAAATCTGACGGGGAGCGCGGGTCAAACTGATCCCATTCATAACAAAAGGTGCACGCTGAAGGACAACCCCTGGAAGTAACCATGTCTACAAATGGCTTCCAATAAGTGTGGCCAACATATTTATCCATCGGGAATAAGTCATACGCCGGCAAGGGCAGCTTATCCAAATCTTCCATAAGAGGCTTATGCGGCCCCATAACAATTTTACTATCAATACGAGAAGTAACCCCGCCCACATCTTTAAAAGGCTTATTTTTATCTATTGCCTCAATCAAGTCTCCGAAAGATTCTTCTTCTCCCATAACTACAAAATCAACTGCGGGGTTCTCCTCTAATGTAGGCACAGGCATCGCTGAATACCATAACCCGCCAAGAATTATTTTTGTCTTAGGCAAAGCTTTCTTAATCCCGATGGCCGCATCTTTAAAATGCCTTAAAACACCGTATCCGCCATAACCATGCAGTTGTTCACCCATTACCACAATATCGGGATTCTTAATTCTTACCTGTTCAATCAGCTCCTCCATGGAAATTTGATCGGCCTTGCCATCAATAACAGCCACATCTTCATAGCCTCTTTCGCGCACATACGCAGCCCAATGCGCATACAACTGATTCGGCGATCTATGTATACCATGAGTTGCCCAAGCGCCAACCTTTGGCATAACAAACAATATCTTCATTACATCCTCCCTTTTTACTAATTACTTTTAAATAGCGCCTAAACTCCGGGGACACCCTCCCGATTGACTCAGTGCCTGACCCTAATTTATGGTTTTTCAACTACCAAGGCGGAATTAATCCCGCCGCGTCCGCGTGAGATAATCAAAGCTTTAGCCACCTTATATTCCCTGGCTTCCTTGGCCACATAATTTATACCATTTAAAACCGGTGTATCCAGATTCAATGTCGGTGGAACCAAATTATGCTCCATAGATAAAAACGCAATAATCATGTCCAGGACCCCAGAGGCTCCCAGCAGGTTTCCAAACATAGATTTTGGACAACTCACAGGTATCTTCTTTAAATCAGCCCCAAAAACTAATTCCAGCGCATTAATTTCAGAATTATCCCAAAGATCCACCGCCAGACCATCGAGACTAATGTAGTCGATATCCCGTGGATTAATTCCTGCGTCACTAAGTGCCATGTTTATGGCGCGCGCCAATTCTTTACCGTCGGAGGCAGGGTTAATCCTATCTATTCCATCACAAGAAAAACCATAACCGCTAATATAACCTAAAATATTTGCGCCCCTCTTTTTGGCCCTCTGGATATTTTCCATTACCACAATACCCGCTCCCTCACCGATGACAAAACCGCTGCGTTGTTTATCAAATGGCCGATATGCAGCTTGAGGATCATCGTTATGCGTAGACAACGCCCCATATGTATTGCAGCATAATAAAGCGTAAGGAGTAACCGGTGCCTCCATTCCACCGGCTAAAATCATATTCAGTTTGTTTTTATATAAGACTTTTCTGGCATAGCCTAAGGCCATAAGCGAACTTGCCCGATCACTGACCACGGTCTTGCTAAATCCTTTTATACCGTAATAGATAGAAACCTGGCCTTGGGGAGCCGCGGGAAACCAAGCAGAAGCCATATAAGGAGAAACCCCTTCCCGGCCTTCTAAATATAAATCCCTTAATTCTGTTTCAGCATAAAGCCAGCCACCGATGGCATTACCCAGAAAGATCCCCACCAGGCTTGGGTCCTCATTTTTAATATCTATACCTGCATCCTGCAAGGCTAACTCTGAAGCAACCAGCGCCATATGCGAAAAGGCGTCAATCTTTTTTAATAGCCTTTCAGATATATGGCTGTATTTTTCCAGGTCGTCAATTTGCCCTGCTATATGCGCTGGGTATTTTGAGGCATCGAAACGGGTAATCTTTTTAATGAAAGAGCGTCCGTTTTTAATATTTGCCCAAAACTGCCGCTTGCCGATACCCGAAGGGCTAACTACTCCTATCCCTGTAATTGCTATCCTTTCCATTATCCACCAAACCTTTTTAAAATAAGCGAAGAGTGTATCCCGGAGAAACCGCTACTGGTTTTAATAATCATATTTACTTTTTTTGCAATTGCCTGATTAGGTATATAATACAAATCGCACTGCGGGTCCTTTTCCTCTTGGTTTATTGTAGGAGGAAGGATATTTTTTTCAAAAATCATGCCGGTCATGGTCACTTCAATGGCATTTGCCGCAGCCAAAGGATGTCCGATCATAGACTTAAATGAACTAATCGGCAGCTTATAAGCATAATCCCCGAAAATCGCCTTATAAGCATTACTCTCGAAGATATCATTCATGCGTGTACTTGAGCCATGGGCGTTGATATAATCGATTTCATTCGGTTTAACATCAGCATCTTTTAAAGCCAGGGCAATACAGGTTTCCATGGCTGCCCCATCAGAAGGAAGATCTGTCATGTGGAAGGCATTACAACTAGTGCCAAAACCTAAGACCTCGCAATAAATCGGCGCATTACGTTTTAAAGTATGGCTTAACTCCTCAAGCACCAGAATCCCGGCCCCTTCTCCCAAGACAAACCCATCCCGTTTATTATCAAAGGGGCGCGATGCTTTTTGCGGGTCATCATTGTGCACGGATAAGACATTTACTACATCAAATGCTCCGAAAGTAATCGGGGTAAGCGGCGCCTCTGCTGCCCCACAGATCATTATATCCTGCTCGCCATCCTGGATAGTCTCCAAGCCAAACCCTAAGGAATCCGTCCCGGCAGTACATCCTGTAGAAATAGTATTACAAATTCCTTTTAAACCAAAACGCGCACTAATTTCTATTGAAGGAGTATTAAACATTGCCGCATCATAGAGATCAGGCCGTACCAAGCTAGGTTCAATAGGTTTTTTACCGTCTTCAGTAACCAAAGCAAACTCTTCTTCCATATATTTGGTGCCACAAATAGCATTGGCCAAGCAAACTCCAATACGTTGGTGGTCTTCTTTGGAAAAATCTAACTTACTGTCTTCAATCGCCATTTTACCAGCAGCTACCCCAAACTGCACATATCGATCCATGCGCATAGCTTCTTTATGGGTCAAGCCTAATTTAAAAGGATTAAAATCCCTAACCTGGGCAGCAATCTTAGTATTAAAAACCGACACATCAAAACCTTCAACTAAACGTACCCCGGATTTACCGCCTGAAAAACCCTCCCAGGCATCATTTTTACCGATGCCGTTAGGAGAGATTACTCCTATCCCAGTAATAACAACTCTGCGCCTAGACATAAATTACTTATTCTCCTCTACTCTTTTAACCTTAAAAATAATATTGCCGCCGTCAGGGCAAGTGACCGTATCAATTGAATCAGGGTTAGGCACAAAGAAGAATTTTGCCCCGAAGTTTAAAGCAAATAATGCCGGGAACGCCGTATGAAATGCCGCACCGCAAAAACCAGATATGCATTTTAAACCTTGCGTCTCCCATTTATCCCCAACTTTATAACCAAAACTACATTTGCCTTTTGCGCTGACCACCTCAATAATCATCTTCTTGGGATTCGGCCCTTTATGATCCGGGTCGCGGGGGATAACCTCAGGATTGCCTTCTTTATCCAAGATCTCCGCCTTAAACTCTAATTTTCCACCGTCAGGGCAAGTGACTAAAAGCGAGCGCTGATTATCACGAAACCCAAATTTCGCCCCAAAACTTAAGGCGTATATGACCGGAAAAAGCGCATGCGCCAACCCTAAGCAAAAATACTGCGGCGCATGAGTGAAATCCTCGAGAATAATTTCATCGTCAATCTTATAACCATGGTAACATTCTCCAAAAACTCCGGTAACCGTAAGTTTTATTTTTGGAAAAGGAGTATGTACTGTATTATTCTCGCTCATTTTAATTCAACAACTCCTTGGGTTTTTTCAATGAGTTCAAGCTTGCTATAAAACCTGTTATTTTTCTCTACTTGGTGCACCATATCTACTAAGGCGCTATTCAAGGGCGCGTAAACATTATTTTCTTTGGCAAGCCGTATGAATTCACCGTTAATATAATCAATCTCGGAAGTACGACCACGCATAATACTTTGCAAAATAGATCCGTAAAGCGGTTCTTTGCTTAAATTTTTCATTATTTGTGAAAAAACAACTGCCGCTTGAGCCATTGGCATAGAGGTTATTTTGGTGATATTTTCTATCGGAAAGCCGGGTAAGGAAACTAAATTTATACCTGCCTTATTAATAATATCAAGCCCCTCTTTCCAAATAGCAATACTTATACGGCTTATATCCAGATCGCTAAAAACCTCCTGCATACTCTTACCCAGTATCGCCGGAAGACAGTTATTGGCATTAGCAAATATCTTTAAAAACTTCATCCCGAAAATATTTTCAGTTATTATAGTAGGAAATGCATTATTTAAAAGCTGGCTCAGGTTTAACAAGCCTTCCGGCTGTCGCTTATTAAAAGACTGACCCATTATCCAGGAGCCTTCAAAATTATGCACTACCTTAGCTGGCTCTAAATAAGTAGCCCCGAACATAACAACACTAGAAACTATGCTTTCTTTAGGTAAATATCTAGCAACAATATTATCTGCCTGCACGCCGTTTTGGGTAGTTAAAATTAGCGCATCGCGGATAAGACTAATATTATCTTTTATAGCTAATTCAATATCCTGGGTTTTAGTTGCCAGAATAACTAATTCCGGGATATAATTAAGTTGCTCAGAGGCTTTAATCTCAACCCTAAAGCTACCACGCACTCCGGATATTTGCAGCCCGTTTTCCCTGATTGTCTTTACTGAATCCGGCCGGCCAACAAGGCATATATCTTCTCCTTTTAACTTAAGATAGCCTGCCACAAGACAACCAATTGCACCCGAACCAATAACCCCTATACGCATAATTAACTCTGATTTTTCGGAAAACCGTATTTTCTGTAATCAAAGCCGTTTTGCTCTAAAAGACGGACCATCATACTGTAAAAAGGCGAAGGTACATCAGAAAAGAAGGCAGCGACCACATCCTGTTCTTCCACCTGCGCGGATTTACGCAAAAAGGCATTATTTTGCGCCTGTTGTACAACTACTGATTCAGTGATCCGGCGGTGAAATACAGGAATCTTGGATATTAATACTTTAAACTTTTCTTCGGTTTTAGCTTCCCAAACCATTAGCTAACCTCATTAATAATAAAAAGTTACATTCGGAGCACAAATCTTAATATAGTAAAATTTTACTATATTTACTGCTTTATTTTATTATTTAACGTTTTACTTGTCAAGTAAGAAATTGAGCACCTTATAGATTTTATTTAGCGAAATCCTGCCGAGTTCCACGAGGCAGGGCGAACACCTTATAGATTTTATTTAGCGAAATCCTACCGAATTCCACGAGGCAGGGCGAACACCTTATAGTTTTTATCCAGCGCAGTCCTTGATCGAATGATAGTACGATCAAGGGTAAGGGTTTAAATTTCCTTAAGTAGCGTATTAAGAAATTCTGACTCTGCCTGAAGTAAACAAAGATTATGCTTAAGTATGCGTAATAATGAAACTGAATTCTTGAGTTTCTTAGACTTAAGTACCCCTTCTATGCCTGAGGATATCTTCTTTAATATCATAAACCTGGCAGCTAGCCTGCGCCGGCTTAATGCAGGTTTTAAATAATCTAAGAAATATAAACTTAAATCTAGGCTGAATTGCGGTCGCTTAAAATTAAGCAGGCTTTTATTCAACAGCTCGTCAAAACGGGCCTTGCCTTTTTTAGTAAGACAATAAACAAAACGCTCCGGCCTTTTGCCTTCTTTGCCAACATGCTTATCAAGCAAACCTTTCTTTTCTAAAACTTTTAACGGATAATATATGGACTTTAAATCAACGCCGGCAAAAAGAGAAAGGATTTGACGTATCTTGACCTTGATTTCGTAACCGTGTTTGGGGCTTTGGCGCAATAAACCTAATAACAAAAACTCCTGCTCAATCATCCGGTAACACCTATGCACCTGAATTTATTATACCTTAATTTAAGCAATTCGTCTTTATCGAGGCCTTCCAACTCTTTAAAATTCCTGGTCAATGCTTCTTTTATATTCTGGGCTATTTTTGCCGGATCCCGATGCGCTCCACCCAATGGCTCAGGGATTACTTCATCAATAATCCCCATGCTTAACAAATCCGGACCGGTTAACTTCAGGACTTCGGCTGCCTGGGGCGCCTTTGCGCCATCCTTCCAAAGGATTGCCGCACAACCCTCCGGAGAAATCACTGAATAATATGAATTTTCCAAAACTGCCACGCGGTCTGCCACTCCTACGCCAAGGGCGCCTCCTGAGCCACCCTCTCCAATAACAATTGCCATAATCGGAACGCCAATACACATCATTTCCCGTAAATTAAGCGCGATGGCATGAGATTGCCCGCGCTCCTCCGCGCCAATTCCAGGATAAGCACCCGGAGTATCAATAAAGATTATAATCGGCAATTGAAATTCTTCAGCCAGTTGCATAACGCGCAAGGCCTTACGATAACCCTCAGGATGCGCACAACCAAAGTTACGTTTCAGGTTTTCTTTAGTATCACGGCCTTTTTGGTGCCCTATAACCACAACCCTTTCTTTGTCCAGCTTGGCCAGACCGCAAATCATTGCCTTATCATCACTAAAAAGCCGGTCACCATGCAACTCCATAAAATCCGACATAAGTATATTGATGTAATCCAGGGTATATGGCCGCAGAGGATGCCGGGCAAGCTGTACCTTCTGCCAAGCGGTAAGGTTATTATATGTATCTTTTCTTAAATGCTCCAGCCTGTCTTCAAGCTTTTTGACTTCAGAAGACAGGTCAATCTTTTTCTCGGAGATAAAAGTTTTAAGCTCCTGGATCTTTTTCTCCAAATCAACAATGGGTTTTTCAAAATCTAATCCAGCCATAAAGATTACTCAACTATGGTAACTTCTGTTCCTATGGGAATAATATTATAAATTTCCTCTACATCGAAGTTACTCAAACGCACACATCCTTGAGTCACTTGCTTACCCAATTCTTTCGGCTCTATGGTACCGTGGATACCGTATCCAGCCAGGTCAAACCCCATCCAACGGGTACCCAACACATTCTCTGGGCTTCCCGCCAACACTACTGCTCCGGCCTTAAACCAAGTAGGATCAGTAAGTTTATTAACAATTTTGAATACACCTACAGGAGTACAATTATCTTTACCCGTAGATACAATATAAGTTTTTACCACTTCTTCATCACTTTTGAGCAGCATGATATTTTGAGATTTATCAACCAAGATGCTAAAAGGCGCATTCCAGATCTTTATTTTACGTCCGGGAATTATAAGCGAATCACTGATATTGTTACTTTTCATAATAAGCTCAACCGTAGTTTTATGTTCACGGGCGATCTTACTAAGAGTATCCCCCGGCTTTATCTGATATATTATGCTATTAGGAGTACCCGCCGGAGAGAATAACAATTTAATGTTTATATCCTCCGCCTTTTTTTGCCAGCTCACTACCTCCGAGAACCCCGTAAAATCATTCACTAGCTTCTGGTATATTGACTTGGCCTCAAATAATTCACCCTTGGCCTCAAACTGCCGCGCCTGATTAAGCAAACTATGGACAGCTGAACGATTATTAGCCAGTTTAATTACGTTAGTGGGCCTTTTGATGCCCAAGATAATAAAAACACTCACTATTAAGATTGCCGCCAGAATTATAATTAAAAGTTTCTTATTCACCTAAGCCTCCAATTGATCTTTATCCTGTCCAAGATACCAAAGCAATAACAATACCTAATAACAACCCCATGATAACTTCTACAGGGGTATGCCCAATTAGCTCGCGCAAGCGCATCTCCTGAATTTTACCCTGCCAGTAAATATCCTCCATAATCTTATTCAAAATACCTGCTTGCTTGCCTGTAGAACGACGTACGCCTTGAGCATCAAACATAACCACAATGGCAAAAGCAAAAGCTAAGGCAAAATATACACTGTCAAAACCACAATCCATTCCTATGCTCGTTGCCAGGCATGAAGCCCCTGCGGCATGCGCAGATGGCATCCCCCCACTGCCAATAAAAAGACGAAAATCAAACTTTTTTTTACGCAATATCCCAATTCCCACTTTAATCGTCTGGGCAATCAGCCACGCAGAAATAGTGGTCATCAAAATCTTATTCCTGTATATTTCTACAAATAAATCTTTCATTATTCTTTAGTTTGAGCAGGGACCACTTCGATTTTAACCTTTTCCGAAATAGTCGGTTGGCCATTTCTTACCAGAAAACCCCGGTTGCCTTTAGTTACCGATACAAGAACATTGCGTTTATTAACTTTTAATTCTCTTATTGCTTTCTTGAGCTCAACAACAGAGTTTAATTTAGCCTTAAACTGTTCGTTTTCCATATAAATACGCTTGCGCTGGTCTATTAAAATCCGATTCTCTGCTTTTAATATGGAAAACTTGGCGCTCGTATCTTCAAGGCTAGCCTGGACCATAGCCTTATCCTGGAAAAGACGTACAATCTTATTTCTGCTTGCCTTTAAATAATCTTTGAGGCCTGCGTTTTTTAGGATTAACTGCTCTTTAAGCTCTTTTTCTTTCCCTAGCTCTTGCAATAAGTTTTGCTTCTCTTGGGCTAACACAACTACCTCATCCTGGGCTTTTATGAGGCTGCTTTGAATCCGATATCTTGCCTTTAATTCGCTTAGGTATTTAACCATGCTAAAGACGGTAATACTTAACAACAAAATGATCAAAATATCCTTAATTATCCCTTTATTCATAGGCTTATATTATATAATCTGTCGACTAAAAAGCAAGCTATTTTCTCTTAAAAAATAGGTTAGATTAATCCATCTCAAACGTCTATTGCCTTAGGTTAGAGAATCATGCTTTGGCTTCCGATAGCCAAAGCAAAAAATGGAGGAAAGATGATCTCAAAGATTAATAGCTTTAGCCTACTTGGTTTAGAGGCCTACCCGGTTGAAATAGAAATTGATGTAGCCAAAGGGCTCCCGGCAGTAACCTTAGTGGGCCTGACAGATACTGCCATCAAAGAAAGCAAAGAAAGGGTACGCTCAGCAATCAAGAATTCAGGATTCCAATGGCCTGCTCAGAGGATAACTGTAAACTTAGCTCCTTCTGATATCAAAAAAGAAGGGGCCTGCTTTGATCTAGCCATTGCGCTAGGGATCCTGGCTTCAACCGGACAGATTAACGCAGAACTTCTTAAAAATTATGTTTTTTTGGGAGAACTATCCCTAGATGGACAGATCAAACCGGTGCGCGGAATCTTAGCCATTAGTTTAGCCATAGCCAATTCCCCCGTGAAGAATCTTGTGCTACCAGCAGACAATGCTAAAGAAGCCGGAATAGTGCCAAATTTATCCAGTTGGCCGCAAAATAACCTAAGGGAAACGGTACAGTTCTTAACCGACCCTATCCTAAGGCAACCTTTCAAATTGGCTCCAGAACAGGCACTTAAAGTTAGCCCGAATTACACTCTGGATTTCTCTGAAGTCAAAGGACAATATTTCGCCAAAAGGGCCATTGAGGTAGCTGTTTCAGGCGGACATAATATTCTACTGATAGGGCCACCGGGCAGCGGAAAAAGCATGCTCGCTAAAAGAATACCCACGATTATGCCTGATTTAACATTAAAGGAGGCACTGGAAATAACTAAGATACATTCAGTTATGGGAAGTCTGCCGACAAAAGATGGCATAATTGGAATACGGCCCTTTCGTAGCCCCCATCATAGCGCTTCCTGCATTGCACTTGTAGGTGGCGGACCAATCCCAAGACCAGGCGAAATAAGCCTAACTCACCAAGGCGTATTATTTTTAGATGAACTACCGGAGTTTCACCGGGATTGCTTAGAGGCGCTAAGACAACCTTTAGAAGACAAACACATATACATATCCCGCGCAAGTAAATCTTTTATATTCCCTGCCGCTTTTACGCTGGTCTGCGCAATGAATCCCTGCCCCTGCGGGTATTTTACAGATCCCAAGAATAATTGTCGATGCTCAACTACCCAAATCTCCAGATATCGAACAAGAATATCCGGACCATTGTTAGACAGGATTGATATTCACATAGAAGTGCCGGCTGCCAAATATCAAGAGTTGTCCAGCGACTTACCTGCAAAAAGCTCATCACAGATTAAGAAAAAGGTAGATGAGGCACGCGTATTACAAATGGAACGCTTTAAAGAAGAAAATATCTTCTATAATGCCCAGATGAATCATAAACAGGTAAGGAAATTTTGTGTATTGGGCAATGAGGAAAGCGAGCTTTTAAAGATGGCAATGGCTGAGCTCAATTTTAGTGCAAGGGCTTACGATAAAATATTAAAAGTTTCAAGGACGATTGCAGATTTGGCGGGTTCAGGACAGATTAAAAGTGAGCACCTTTCAGAGGCAGTGCAGTACAGAAGCCTGGATAGAAATTTCTTTATTTAAACTAAATAATTCTTTAAGTCTCTCTTGTCTTCCTGTGAGGTTTCGCTCCCTCATTTTCCGAGGCACTCAATGTCGCCCCCTACAACTCATACCAACTTAGCGAAGACTCACACCTTTTCTGGCAAGAATTTTAGTTAAGATAACCTAATGACTTTAATTTTTCTTTATCCTGCTCGTTAAGCTCAATTTTAGTCCGTTTGGTTTCCCTAATCGTCCGCTTCAAGAAAGAATCTAACGCACGCATCAAATTCTTTACTTCTTCACTTTCTACAGAAAATAAGTCTTTTAATTCTCCCGGATCGTCTTTTAAATTATACAATTCGTATTGTTCAGTCTTTCTGTCGTAAAGCAGTTTCCATCCGTTTCCACGTATAGCAAATTTTTGGCAGCCGTCTTCAAAATACTCGCTAAATACATAGGCGGTTCTGTATCCTTTCCCTTTAGAAATTAGAGGCATAAGACTAACGCCCTCAAATTTAGCCTGCCCGGGCAATTTTATTTTTACGATATCTAAAATCGTTGGCAAAATATCAACGAGAGAAACCTGCTGATTAACTATTTTATTAAACGGCTTGGGAAAATTATAATAAATTATGAGCGGCACCTTGATTAAATTATCATATAAGTACGCTCCATGATCAAAATAGTAATCATGTTCTCCCAAGCTTTCTCCATGGTCTGCGGTTATTATAATTGCAGTTTTATATAATAAGCCTGCTTCTTCAAGCGCATTGACTAGTCTACCGATTTGGCTATCTATAAATCGTATCTCTCCGTCATATTTGGCAATATAATAATTCTTGTCTTTAATGCCATTCTGTGCCTGATAACCTGGGATGCCACCAAAACCACCTCGCCTCCTATTGAGCAAAGGCACTTCAATACCCTTTTTGTAAAACTTATCCTTTAAATACATTTCGTCATAAGGAAACGGTGGGTTATATGGACCATGGGCATCAAAATAATGCAACCAAAGAAAAAATCTTTTCTTTTTAATTCTATTTATCCGCTTTATCGCCCAATCTGTAATTTTATCTGCCTTTTCATCAAGTTTTATCTTTGTAGAAATAAAGTTCTCTCTGGAAATTAAGTAAGGAAATAGCTGGGCACTTATAATACCTGTAAAAAAATTGTTTTCCTTTAGCATTCCTTCTAAAGAAATAATACGGGGGTCTAATAAATTACCAAATTCCCATATTCCGTGCACATCAGGATATGCAGAAGTCATTATCGAAGGCATGGAGGAAATTGTGGAAGAGGAAGCTGAAATAGCTTGAGTAAACATTACTCCTTTTCGGGAAAGTTTATCAATATTAGGAGATGTATTTCTCTTGTAACCATAACAGCTTAGATGGTCTACCCTTAAAGAATCAACGGTTATAAATAAAATATTAGGTCGGTAAATCTTTCTAGATTTTAAATAGGAAGTTAAGAGCAAGCTTAATCCATCCGTTGATATAATCGCAAGAGCGATCAGGCCAATAGTTACATATTGTTTTATAAATTTATTTTTCATTACACCTTTGTCCTTTACTACTTATTTTCTATTAGTCCTTTTGCATTTTTTAATTAGAACACTTCTTTCCAAAATGATAAGTATATTTAGATTATACTAACCACCAGCTCAAATTAAATTCGCTGAAGCGTATTGTTGCCCCATTATCCTTTTAATCGACCCTCCATGGAGTATTATTCCTGAACGAATTACCGAAGTTTAACCGCAAACCTTTAGAGACATCAAGATAACCCATAGAAAACAATTTAATTTGCTTCAGTTACATAAAGCGGACATTGATCTTCCCGGCTTGTTTTGTCTTAGCCGCCACGTTTACTCCCTGTCCCTGGGGAATATTCTATAACACCCAGATGGATAACAAGCTAATCAAAAAATACTGTATTCTTTAGAAGGAAACGCAAGAGTTACTACGCATAACCATCCCGGAATTAGGTCTTTTAACAAAGACTTATGATAAAATCTTAAGGCTAGGCCGAACAACCGCAGATTTATACCAAAGCAGATTATCTCGCAAGGGAATATTACGAAAGCGGCAGAAGACAAAATTCTAAAGAGAAGATTGCGGAAAAGAATTATTTCTATTCCTTAAGGGGTTATTTTGCTATAACTTCAATATTCGTACTCGTACTGGCAGTCTGCCCTTTTTCATCTTTTACCGTAAGCGTGGCGGTAAAGTTGCGTGAACCGTAAGTAGTACTCCAATACGTATTCACCGGGTTATTTTTAATAGATGCATCTCCATCGCCAAAATCCCAGACATAAGAAACTATTCTGTTGGACTTGGAATAAGATTTAGCCCCGTTAAAATTCACTTGGAGCGGAGAAGGCCCTTTGATTGGTTTGGCAATAATCACGGCAACCGGTGGCTCAAGGTTTACTGGTTCAACAGGCAATACTTTTTTCTTTTCTTTAGGCACAGCTCGTTTTGCTTTATCAGGAATAATAACAGCTACGGGAGAGGCGGGAGCCGCTGTAACAGGCGCCTGCTGCGGAGAAACTACTATTTCTGACACAGGAGGCTCTTTTTGAGCAAACTCTTTTACCAAATCTCCATCTATATAAATTTTAAGCTTTGCTTTTAAATTATTTATTCTGACCTTCTCTAGCTCATCTCTTTGCTCATCAAGCTGATCAACCTTCTCCTTATACTTAAGATTATGATTATACTTATAATCCGCAACAGCAACAAAAGGCCAACGTAATAGGCCACCTATTAAATCTACAAGCATCGCCGGCGGATCCCAAAAAAACTCTCTAATACGAGCCTCTATTTGACCCATTTTCTTATAGTAGTACTCAACTGTAGCGCGCCTCCTGTTAAAACGTTCTTTTGCCAAAACCAATCCAGGCACAGAGTTATCCTGACCAAGAGTATACTCCGGGATAAGTTTTCCGTCGTAAGAAACAACATACCCTTTCTCATAAGGAGCAGGACCCTTCTGGAATTTATAAGTAGCGCAGCCGGATAACAAAGATAACAAAACCAACAATAACACTATTTTTCTCACCTTATTTACTCCTTTTATACTTTCGCGGCCAAAAATTGAGCTCTTTAATTCTTTTGTCTAACGAAATCCTTGCGCATAGCGCATGAACCACGCCCTTTTAGAATAAGGCCATTTAATCTTGCTTCATTAAAGTTAATGCTTCAGAACGAGTCTTTTGATTCTCCTTAAAAATCCCCCGCACAGCGCTGGTTACTGTCATTACTCCAGGCTTCTTTACCCCACGCATAGACATACAAAGATGCTCTGCCTCAATTACCACCATTACCCCCAGCGGGTTTAACTTTCCCATAATAATCTCAGCAATCTGGGTAGTCAAGCGCTCCTGAACCTGCGGACGGCGGCTCAATATATCAACTACCCGGCCAAGTTTGCTTAAACCCGTAACCCGGCCATTCTTAGGGATATACGCAATATGCACCCTGCCGGTAAAAGGCAAAAGGTGGTGTTCACAGACGGAATACAAAGGGATCCCACGCAATAGTATAATTTCATGATGCTTCTGCTCAAGGATAACTTCCAGCTCTTTTTCCGGGTCTTGTTTTATCCCGGAGAAAATCTCTTCGTACATATCGGCAACCCGGCGCGGAGTCTCCAACAAATCTTTCCTTAACGGGTCCTCGCCAATCGCTTCCAATATCTGGCGTACTGCCTTTTCAATCTTATTTTTATTCATATCCCTTTAAGCCCTTAAAATTGACCCCCCAGCAAAACCTAAAGTTAATTTTCTTGTTTCCTTCGTGGCGATCAAAATACTCCATCCTTGATCTAAATGCTATGATTTTGAAACGCCGAGATAACCCGTAAACTATAAGGTTTATTATCTAATGAAAAATGATTTTCTGCAATAGGTTTTATTTACCAATACAGAAATCAGCAAATATCCTGTCCAAAAGATCGCCTGAAAGATCCTTACCCAGTATTTCATCTAAATAAACGCTGGCATCCTTTAAATCCTGAGTTAGAAATTCTAACGGCAGCTTGTTATCTAAGGCGGATGAGGCATTACTAAACAGTTTTTGTGCCTCTTTAAGCGCGCTGATATGCCTTAAGTTGCTCACCAGCATAAACTCCGGGCTACGCAGCTTACCCTGATAAACAAATTCGCAAAGCGCATCCTCAAGCAAATTAATATTCTTTGCCTTTTTAGCAGAAAGCTCAACTACTTTATGAAATACCTTGAAAAGCTTTTCTTTTTGAATCTGCCCCTTTAGGTCAATCTTATTGATTACCGCGATAACATTTTTATTTTTAACTGCTTTCATCAGTTTCCAGTCGTCTTCATCCAGCCTTCTGCTTGCGTCAAATAAAATAATTGCCAGGTCTGATGAGCGAATATGGGTCTTCGCCCTCCAAACAGCCTTTTTTTCGATAAGGTTACGCGGTTTTAGAATCCCCGCAGTATCCACAATTCTCACCGGAATGCCTTTTATATCGATTATTTCTTCAATCGAATCACGGGTGGTGCCGGCAACAGAAGTAACGATGGAACGTTCTTTTTTAAGCAAGGCATTTAAAAGCGACGATTTACCCACATTCGGCTTTCCGCAAATAACTACGTGTATTCCATCACGCAATATCCTGCCAGCCTTGGCGCTATCCAACAACCTGTTTAACTGCGCCCTAACAACAGCCAGACTTTTAGATATCCCAGCCATATCCTGCGGTTTTAGATCTTCTTCGGGGAAATCAATATTTGCCTCTAAAATTACCAGGATATTTAATAGACCCTGACGGATTTTATATATCTCTTTTGATAAACCTCCCCTTAATTGTTCTATGCCTACTTTAAGCGCAGAATCGGTTTTTGCACGGATAATATCAATGACCGCTTCTGCCTGAGCCAGGTCAATTCGTCCATTTAAAAACGCTCGCCTGGTAAACTCACCCGGGGTAGCCATCCGGCAACCATTCTCTAACACTGAATCCAGAATTTTACGCAAAGCTACAATACCGCCATGGCAATTTATCTCAACCACATCCTCTCTGGTATATGAATGGGGAGCGCGCATTACAGTAAGAATCACCTCATCAAGAATCTGTCCGGCGTGGACTATTTTACCATAATGCATGGTGTAAGTTTTAGACTTCGAGGGTTTTAAACCTTTTTTGCCGACGAATAGCGCATCAGTAATAATCAATGCCCTTGGCCCGCTTAAACGCACGATCCCTACTGAACCTTCTCCTACGGCAGTAGAAATTGCGGCAATTGTATCGTCAAGATTATCTATAAGCATCTCTAAATTCACCCACAACAAATAAAGATCCAGTAACCAATATTAAATCTTGTAAGTTTGCAACTTTCAAAGCAAGCACCTTTGCTTCTCTTACGCCAGCCGTTATAAAGATTTCTTTTTCTTTGGCCGAGAAATATCTCTTCAAGTATTTAGGCAAAGCAGCCCGCGGATTATCAGCACAAGTTAAAATAATTTTATGCGCCAGGCCGGAAAGTTGGCTAACCATACCTTTGATATCTTTATCCTGTGAAACCCCAAATACTAATATAAGTTTCTTATATTTAAAAATACTTGTGACTGCTGATTTCAGAACAGCTGCGGATGCAGCATTCTGGGCGCCATCAACCACAATGCAGGGTTTACGGCAAAGTACCTCCAGCCTGCCCGGCCAAAGAGTATTATAAAGGCCCTTCTTTATGCAATTAACACTGACTTTAAATCCATACGACCCCAAGGCCTCAATTATACCCACAGCCTGACTGGCATTAATTAACTGATGCCGGCCTAAAAGATTAATTCGTAAGTTGGTATAATTATTATTTATCCCTTTTATCGAAAAATATTTGCCTTTAGTAGAATATTTTATATCTTTGCCTACAGTAAAGAGCTTTGCTTGCAAGCTAGCAGACTTATTTTGAATAACCTGCGCAGCTTCTTTTTTCTGTATCGAAGAAATAACCAGGGATTTTTGTTTGATAATCCCTGCCTTTTCACCGGCAATCTGAGTTAATGTTTTCCCCAGATAACGGGTATGTTCATAGCTTATTGGCGTTATGGCACAGACCAGGCTTTGAGCAACATTAGTCGCATCAAGCCTGCCGCCCATGCCGGTTTCCATCACCACAAAATCTACTTTCTTCTCTTTAAAATACAAAAATGCCAACGCGGTATAAACCTCAAAAAAAGAGAGTCTACCGTAGTGAAAATGACGATTGTGTATGGAAAACTTCTCAAATCCCTTTATTACTGGCTTTAAAAACTCAACTAAACCTGTAAGATATTCTTTGGATATTGACCCTTCAAATGGCAATTGTGAATTTGATTGGCGGGGCTTAAGAATGCGGATACGCTCCCTAAAATCCGATAAATGCGGAGAGGTATATAATCCAACAGAAAAACCTGCCTGTCTTAATATATAGGCGACAAAAACACATGTCGAGCCTTTACCTTTAGAGCCTGCGATATGAATAACTTTAAGTTCTTCCTGGGGATTACCGATAAACTGTAAGAAGCTTTTTATTCTTTGTAGGCCTAGGGATTTCTTATATGAATACCAATCTAGCTTTTCGTAATTGACAAAAGATTCTAGGTATTTGACGGCTCGGAAATAACCATCCATTAATGCTTGAAATGCCTTATGCCTGTGGTAACCATAGCAATTTTATGCTTATCACAAGCCCTAATAATCCTCTGGTCAGCGATAGAGCCTCCTGGTTGGATTATCGCCTGGGCACCTGCCTTATGCGCCCAGGAAATCGCATCTTCTTTTGGAAAGAATGCGTCCGAAGCTAGACAACACCCCTTACTAAGCTTGCCGGATTTATTTTTAGCGATCATTACAGAATCTACGCGGGACATTTGCCCAGCGCCAATACCCACAGTCTTTGTGCCTTTAGTAAAAACAATGGCATTGGATTTAACATGCTTGGCTACCTTCCAACCAAAGATTAAACTTTCCATTTGGCCCCGGCTTGGTTTTTTCTTAGTCACCACTTTAAGATTATTTGTATCAAGAGTAAGCAGATCTTTACCCTGCAAAAGCATGCCGCCGCTAACACGCTTAAACTCTGGCTCATCAACTATGCTTAAATCATCTAATTCCAGCAAGCGCAAGTTTTTCTTATCTTTAAATAAACCCAAAGCCTCTTTATCGTAAGCAGGGGCAATAATACATTCAAGAAAATCACTCTTCGCCACAATTTTGGCAGTAGCTAAATCCATCTTTCTATTTAAAGCCACAATCCCTCCGAATGCCGAAAGCTTATCGCATTTCCAGGCATTAAAATAGGCCCTGGCCAAAGACTTATCTTCCGCAACCCCACAGGGATTATTGTGTTTGACAACTACCGCTGCTGGATTCTTGAATTCTTTCACTAACTCAAGAGCGGAATTGAGATCCAAAATATTGTTAAACGAAAGCTCTTTTCCCTGCAGTTGCCGAGCTTTAATCAATCCTTTTGTTTTATCTCTTTGCTTATAAAACGCAGCCTGCTGATGAGGATTTTCCCCGTAACGTAAACTCTGAATCTTCTCAAAAGATAAATTAAATTCAACAGGGAAACCTTCTACAGTTTTATTGGTTTTAAAATAGCTGCTCAGGTAATTATATATAGTAGTATCATATTGACCGGTATGGCGATAAGCTTCGATGCCTAATTCGCGCATTAAGTCTTCCGGTAGAGAACCGTTATTCTTTTGTAACTCAGCAATTACCTGGGGATAGTGATGCGGATTGCAAATTACTGCCACAGACTGATGGTTTTTTGCTGCTGAACGCAACATAGACGGACCACCAATATCAATATTTTCAATAACCTCATCAATACTCACGCCGGGCTTGCGAATAGTCTTTTCGAAAGGGTAGAGATTAACTACAACCAAATCAATAAGACTAATACCTTGTTCTTCCAACGTCTGTATATGCTCTTGATTCCTGCGTAAAGCAAGCAACCCACCGTGGATCTTAGGGTGTAATGTCTTTACCCTTCCGTCGAGCATCTCGGGAAATCCGGTATATTGCGAGACATCCTTGACCTCGATATTACTTTCACGCAGCAATTTTGCCGTGCCACCCGTAGAAATAATCTCTACATTAAACTTCTTTAGTTCTCTAGCTAAATCCACGATACCCGTCTTATCTGACAGGCTGATAAGTGCCCGTTTTATCTTAACCATGATCTTTCTCCCTTTGGATAATAACTCATTTTTCGAAATAAATTACTTATTAAAGCGGAAATTAACTAAATCTGCGTCCTGCATGATATACTCTTTTTGTTCAAGCCGCATCTTGCCTGCCTGCTTAGCCTGGGCTTCTCCCTGCGCTTGAATAAAATCATTAAAACTGATTATTTCTGCGCGGATAAAACCCTGTTGTATATCTGAATGTATGACTCCTGCTGCCTCCCAGGCAGTAGTGCCTTTTTTAATCAACCAGGCGCGGTTTTCTTTATCCCCTACAGTAAGAAAACAGATGTACCCGCTCTGTGCTAAGACCTTAGACAACAGACCTCCTATATCTTCTATTTCTTCTTTACTTATTATTACCACTGGTTTAATGGTAAGCAGACCATATCCAGAGATAAACTCTTTCTCTTCCTTGGATAATCCAAGCGTAGAAACAAAATCCTCCCTCTCCAAAGCTTCCTTCATTTTATTTAATATTATCTTTTCCTTATCTTCCGGAGACTTGGATAAACGAGTTTCCACAAAATCCAAATCCTTAAGAATCAAATCTGTCTTAGCATCCTTTGGGATAATAATGGCATCCGCCTCTAAAGCTGCATCTTCGCCAACTATCTCTACCTGAGGATAAGTTTTCTTCTTGGCCTTAACCAGCTTATCTGCTTGATCAAGCCTTGTATCTTTTACGTTATGTTTACCTAAAGCAATTTCCGATATTGCAAATACGCTTATTTTCATAATAATCAAGTTAACGGCCGACTTCCTCTTGTTTTTTGGTGGACTGATATTGGTTAATAATTGGCGAGGCAATTTTGTGCGGCAGGTTTTCGTAGTGAGACAGATGCATCCGGTATGATCCCCGTCCGGCGGTAATCGAACGCAGGTCATTGGTATACTTAAACATCTCCGAGAGAGGAACCTGGGCCTTTACGATCTGAGTTTTACCTTTGATTTCCATTCCTACTATGCGGCCACGCCGAGAATTGATATCCCCAGTAATGGCACCTAAACATTCCTCAGGAATAGTAACCTCCACATCCATAATTGGTTCAAGTAACGCCGGGCCGGCTTCGCTTATTGCCTTTCTCAGGGCCATGGCACCTGCAATCTGAAAGGCCATATCCGAAGAATCTACTTCATGATATGAACCGTCAACCAAAGTAACCCGCACGTCTTCTATCGGGTAACCCGCAACCGCCCCTTCACTAGCTGCCTGGCGTACTCCTTTCTCTACCGAAGGAATAAAATTACGCGGGATCGCTCCCCCAAATATTTTATCCACAAACTCCAGCCCTTTACCTCTCTCCAGAGGTTGGACTTCAATAGTGCAATCTCCATACTGACCGCGGCCTCCGGATTGCCTTTTAAATTTCCCCTGGACCCTTGCGCTTTTGGTAATCGTCTCTTTGTATGAAACCTTAGGTATACCCAATTCAACAGCAACATTGAACCTTTTTTTCATCCGGGCAACCATCACATCAAGATGCAAATCACCTAATCCGGAAATAATCAGTTCCTTGGTTTGTGTATCGTGTGAAACCTTAAATGTCGGATCATCCGTAGTCAATTTATGCAAAGCCATAGCAATCTTTTCTTCATCCTCGCGGGATTTAAGTTTTACTGACGCCGAGATCGCCGGTTCCGGAAAAACTAAAGCATCAAACAGGAACTGCTCCTTATCTTGGCTCAAAGAATCAGAAACATTGGTTTCTTTAAGTTTTGGAATAGCTATAATATCTCCGCAAGAAGCCGCTTCTAAGCCCCTTTGTTCCCTACCCTGCAAAATATTAATCTGGCCGATCCTTTCTTTAGTCTTTTTGTTAACATTATAAAAACTAGAGTTGGAGGCAAGCGTGCCAGAAAAAATGCGCAGCAAAGAAAGTTGCCCCACATAGGGATCGGAGATATTTTTAAAAACAAGGGCTGAAAAAGGTGAGTCCTCCTTTAAAACCACCTCTTTTATTTCATCTGCTTTTAAGGAGTTGGTGACAACTACAGAAATCCTATCTAGAGGACTGGGAAAATACTCTAATATATCGTCGAGTAAATCCTTGATTCCTTTATCCGCCAAGGCAGAACCAGAAATTACCGGAAAGAGTTTGCGCTTATAGACTGCTGCAGCTAATCCGCCCTTAATCTCATCTATCGATAACCTTAATACCGAAAGATACTTCTCCAGTAAATTATCATCACTTTCAGCAATTGCTTCCATCAAAAGCGGATCTTCCAATGACTCAATAATTACGCAGTTTTTAGAAAAACTTGATTTTAAATCCGCCAGGACCTTATTCACATCAGCGCCCTCTTTATCAATTTTATTGATAAAGAACATGCAAGGGAGGCCTGCTGCCTCAACCATCTGCCAGGCGCGCTCAACTCCCACCTGTATCCCGCTTGTAACATCTACAACAATAATTGCACTGTCTACTGCACGCAACCCCGCGATTACCTCGCCAAAGAAATCTGCGTAGCCCGGCGTATCAACAATCTGAATACGGCAACCTTCATAATCACAAAAGAGCAAGCTTAAATTTATAGAACTCTTTCTTTCAATTTCGTCAAAACTGTAATCGCTTACCGTAGAACCATCTTCAATCTTACCCTTGCGATTAACAGCCTTGGTAAAATAAAGTATGCTCTCAGTAATAGTAGTCTTCCCTGACTGGGCATGCCCTAAGAGGATAAAATTCCTTTTATTCTTAGCATCCATATCGCGCCCCTTTTTAAGAAGCAGATATCAGTTAACCTGATGACTATTCCAGGTAGGTATAAATTTTGCCCTTATAATTACGTAGCACGTATTTACCCTTAGCCTGGGAAAGAATATAATTCGGGCCTACCGGAATCTTCCCGCCTCCGCCCGGGCCATCAATTACATAAGTGGGAACAGCATAGCCTGAAGTATGCCCACGCAATTTCTCAATAATATTTATCCCAGTAGCTACGGGAGTACGAAAATGCTGCGTTCCCCTGACCGGATCACACTGATAAATATAATACGGCCTTACCCTTATCTGCAAAAGATCATGTACTAGACGTTTCATAATATACGGCCGGTCATTAATTCCCTTAAGCAGCACTGACTGGCTGCCTAAAGGTACGCCGGATTCTGAAAGCATATCGCAGGCATTTTTACAACGTCTGGTGATCTCTTTAGGATGGTTAAAATGAATACTCATCCAAATAGACGAGTATTTCTTAAGCATATCCACCAGCTTATCAGTAATGCGCTGCGGCAAAGTTACCGGAATACGCGTGCCTATCCTTAGTAATTCAACGTGCGATATGGCGCGAATCTTAGAAATCAAAGATTCCAAAACTTCATCCTCTAAGATAAACGGGTCACCTCCGGAAATTAACACATCTCTTATTTTACGATTGGCTTTTATATACTCTACCGCTGCATCAAACTTAGTATCCAGATTACAGTCTTTTTCTTCATGGTCGCCCACCAAACGACGACGGGTACAATGCCGACAATACATAGCGCAATGATCCGTAGCCAATAATAAGACCCTGTCTGGATATCGATGTACCAAATGCGGCACAGGAGAATCGCGGTCTTCAGCACAAGGATCTGCCATCTCATGCGGAGAAACGGTGAATTCATCGTTAACCGGCACAGATTGCCTTCTTATAGGACAATTCGGGTCTTCAACATCTATCAAACTTGCCCAGTAAGGAGTGATAGCCATAGCCAACCTTCCCTTGGCCTTATCAATCCCCTTCTCTTCCTGAGGTGTAAGTTTAATAATCTGAGTTAATTCTTCCTTGGTACAGATCCTGTGCTTAAGCTGCCAATGCCAATCTTCCCAATCCAAAGGATTGACATCTTTATAAAGAGGAATTTGCTGATAATCTCTTGAGCGTTTTGGCGGCCGCGGAATAGCCGGTGTCTCAATTTGTACTTTTTGGCCTTCTAAACTTGAGGAGTTATTCAATTTAGCCTTTTCCTTTCTGAGGCACTTATTAGTATTGCCTCAATAAGATCATCATATGACATCCCTGCAGCATAAGCCATTATCGGAAAGTTTGATTCTTTAGGATCTAACCCCGGTAAGGGGTTAATTTCTAGCACATAAGGTATGTTATTTTTATCCAAACGGATATCAGTACGCGAAATATCCAAGCAGCCCACAGCATGATGTGTGCGCAAGGCCACATCTTTTATCTTCTCCTCAACATCTTTATCCAACCTTGCAGGACAATAAAACTCAGGTACTAACCCTAATTCAGTATTACCCTGGAATTCTTTCATCTTCCAGGAATAAAAATATTCCCCGCTTTTCTTACAGCTAGAAAAATCAATCTCTAAAATAGGCAGCACACGGGTTTTCCCGTTTTCCAAGATACCCACTGTCAGCTCTTTGCCTTCAATAAACTCTTCAACCAAAACCTCTTGCCGGTATATGTCTATACACTCCCTGACCTTCTTAAAAAGTTCCTCCTGGCTATTAACCACATTTGTCTTATTTATCCCCTTAGCGGACCCTTCGCAATTAGGTTTTACAATCAACGGGAAGGCCAAATCCGCAGATAACTCTTCATCCCCTTTTATAAAGAGCTGAAAATTAGGAGTAGGGATATTCTCTGCCTTTAATATTTTCTTGGTTAAGGCCTTATTTAATGCTAAGGCCAAAGAAAAAGTTTCCGAACCGGTATAGGGTATATTTAAATAATCCAGAACCGCCGGGACCTCGGATTCGCGAAAACGTCCATGTTTTCCTTCGGCAATATTAAAGACCATATCCACGCTATTTTTCTTAAAATATGAAAACAGCGCAGGGTATTCCACATCGATTGCCTCAACAGAATGGCCTTTATTCTTAAGCGCGGCAACAACAGCATTAATTGTCTCCTCGGAATCATATTCAGAAAAGTAATCTACCGGCTTCAGAGAATCCTTCTTCTTCAAATTATAGGTCAAAGCGACTCTCATTTAATTTAATCCATTCCTGATAAGCGCACTATTTAAAATCTTACCCAACATCTGCTCATAAGTAATACCAATATTATTAGCAATAAGCATAAAAACATCCTCAGTAGATAAAGATGGCAGAGGGTTAATCTCTAAAACATAAGGCTTGCCATCATTGCCAACCCGAAAATCTACCCTGCCAAAATCCCTGCACTCTACGCTACGATAAACCCTTAAAGCCAGATCATCCAGTTTCTTTTTTAACTCCTGAGTTATCTTGGCTGGACAGACATATTCCAACCTATCAGAAGTAATCCGCGCAAAGGTATAAAACTTATTATTTAATTTTAATTTTCCGTCAATTTTTATCTGCACGACAGGCATAATTTCAGGACATTTATTACCCACAATTGCAACGGTAAATTCCTGTCCAGAGATAAACTCTTCAACTAAAGCCGGTTGTTTATACGTCTTGGTAATAAAATCAACCTGCTTTTTAAGTTCTCTTGTATTTGCTACGCGCGAACTCTCGCTTAAACCTTTTGATGAACCTTCAAAACGCGGCTTGACAATTAACGGAAATTTACAATGATCATGGCTAGCTAGGGCTTCCGCAGAATTAACTTCAAAGAATTTCGGAGTAGGGATCCCCTCAGCGATAAAAATCTTCTTGGCCATAATCTTATCCAAGGTGAGCCCCAAAGTTAATGCGTCAGCACCCACAAAAGGAACTCCTGCCATTTCAAGTAAAATAGGTACCTGAGATTCACGGTTTCTACCGGTAAGCCCTTCGGAAATATTAAAAACAATATCCACACCAAGGTTATCCATCTTCTCAAGTAGATTAACGGCATTACCGATTTTCTTTACCTTAAAACCGTTTGCGGCAATAGCTTTACTGATTACATCAACAGTCGTAGGATGATCAAATTCTGCATTGGCATCCAACGGATCCCCATCTTTAAATTTATAATCAGTTTTTAAATCGTATGTTAGTCCAACGGTCTTCATGATATTTATTCTGCCTTATCCCGCTCATAAACGCTTGAAAATTACTGCGAAATTTACTACGCATTCGCGGGATTAATTCGCACAATAACTTACTAACGCTACCGTGTTCGTAAGTTATGTGCTCATTAAAAAAATAAGGGCCCAGATTTTCTTTCAATAATGAGCCCTTTAAACATCCATTCAATTTTTCCCAACTTAGATTATCCAACCTCCCAATAAACAGTTAACCATTACATTTATGTTAATTTTTTACCATAATATCCAGCTATTGTCAAGTACTTTTTGTTCCTGTTTCCCGACGATAAAATTATATTTATGGTGAATTTGTAACTTTATTTTTTCTTTTATCATAACTGATAATTTTATACTGTTCAACCGTGTTTCTGCCTAAAAACTGATCTTTAAAACAACCCTTAGGATATCAATGTTTGATTATTTATTTGACATATGCTTTATTTTAAAATAGAATTATCTCATGGTGCAACTTCTGGTGTTAATACTTATACTTATCCGGCCGTTCATTTCATCCCTAGCCTATCCCTGGATAAACTCAGTACATTCTTTTACGCTCATAGCCATACTTTTATTCTGGCTCAGAAATAATAAAACTTCGTATGAAACACTTAAGAAATTATGTTTACCGATTATATGCTTTACTTTTGCTTTAGCTGTATCTTTGTTTTTTTCAATAAATAAAATTAAAAGCGCCGCAGAATTATATAAATACTTAAGCGGCATACTGCTTATCCTAGCCCTGCCAAGCTTAACCGAAAAAACCAGGAAGCGCTACATTACTGGAATATTTACCTGCGGCATAATTATCAGTATTTTAGCGCTTTATCAGTATTTTATTGGTTTTTCGCATTTGCGTAATTTTATAAATACGCAAAATATAACTTCCCCTTTTGTCTTAGACTACCTGCAGCAACAAAGGGTCTTCTTCCCTTTTGTTACGCCGGGGATACTCGCGGGCTATTTGGCTATGATCACTCCGCTCATACTATTATATAAAAGGAGGGCCTGGCTTTCTATCCCCTTATTATGCGCTTTGCTCCTTACTGAATCCCTGGGAGCCTTCATCAGCTTATTTCTAGCGGCATTGGTTTATGTATTATTAAAAAATGACTTCAAAAAAACGAGAGGTATTCTACTTTTAGGGTTAGCCCTATTTATCCCCCTGGTATTCTTTATGAGAATTGTATCCGGGAAAGAACACCTCAGCCCGCTCTTTTCTGTATTTATGCGTATTAATTATTGGCGTGACACCATTGGAATAATCAAAATGCACCCGCTCCTCGGAGTAGGGCTGGGAAATTTTAACCTTACTTGTTCACGTTACGCACATAACTCCTTCCTGCAATTCTGGGCAGAGGCCGGGTTGCTCGGAATAGCATCATTATTCTGGCTCATTTATGCGATTCTAGCAAACAACATTAAAAAGATTAAAAACATTGCTGATAACAAAGAAACACTGATCTTCATTACCTGCCTGGCAACATTTGCCTTCCACAACTTATGGGATTTTAGTTTCTTCCTTCCGGAGGTAAGCTTGATTTGGTGGGCAATCTTAGGCTTACTATCTAAACCTAAATCTTAATGTCATTTTAAATTACGTAAAAATATCTTTGCCACTTTGGGTCGAAAAAATAATACATAACCCCAGGCGCAAATATCATACAATATTATTGGAACAAGATGTATAAAAAGAGAAAAAAGATTGGCATTCTTAAATATGGCAAGGTAGCGATTTTTAATCAAATCGCTGTGCAATTCATCATTAAGGTACCTGCGCGCAACGGGTGCGTCCAAACCATAATCAGGGCGGAATGACCCTCCGCGCACATGAAAAACCTTTGCTGCGGGAATGTAATAAGCCTCCCATCCCCGATTATTCGCCCTCCAAGAGACATCCAGGTCTTCATAAAACATGCGAAAATCCGGGTCAAAATAGTCCTCCCCCTCTTTAATATCTTCCAGCATTTTCTTACGATAAAAAGCTGCTGCACCGCTTACTCCAAAGATAAAACCTGATTTTTCAAATCTACCTACATCTATCTGACCATATCCTCTTTCTTTAGCTGAATACCAAAAACTTAAGAATAATCCGGTACTATCTAAAGTCAATCCATCCATGCGTAGAATCTTACCACTCACCATGCCTACGCTATCTTTTACTAAAAAACCTTTGCACGCCTGAGAGATGAAATCTTGGCCTAAAACTACGTCGTCGTTAAGGCAAAGCACAAATTCGCCATGGCTTAATTGTATCCCTTTGTTTAATGATACACCGTAGTATAGATTCTTTGGGTTTGAGTATAACCTTATAAAAGGAAAGGATTCGCGGATTTTAGCAGAAGAATCCGGATTGAGCGAGTTATCAATGACAATAACTTCTAAATCGGGATAACTCTGCGCCTTTATAGAATTAATACAATGCCACAAATAATTTTTTGAGCCGCTGGTTATAATAATGATACTGACCAATATACTTGAGCTACTCTTCATGGTTCTGAGAGATTTTTCAAATGCCTTAAACTATTTTTGTAAACAAAGACGTCCTTAATTGCTTTTAAAGCAGATGGGTTGATTATTGAAATCCAAAGTAGACGCGGTAAATCATAAAATAAAAAAGGTAAAATATAATTTTTTATAGAATCATTCTTTAATAAGGTATAATAACGATTGCGTAAACACAGGTATTGCCTTATCTTTTTGGGTGTTTCTGAGCTATTTCCTTTGTGGTAGCAGACTGCGCTTGGGCAAAATAATGCCCTCCAGCCTTTTTTGCCAGCTCGCCAAGATAGATCTGCGTCTTCGAAAAGAAAGAAAAAACGTTCATCAAAATACCCAGTATCTTCCATTATTACATCGAGCATCTTTTTGTTATAAAAAGCCGCGGCAGAACAAGCACCAAATATATCTACGGCTTGATCAAATTGCCCAAGATCATTTTTCCCTCTACCTATATCATAAAATCTCCTTAAAAAAGAAATAGCGATACCCGCTGAGTAAATTATTTTTCCCCCAGCTTCTAATATTTTCGGCTGAATTAAACCAACCCCGGGAGATAAAACTTTTAAGTTATTTCTAATATTACAAAAGAAATCCTTATCTAAGACGACATCGCAATCCAAACTAAGGATCCATTCACCATGGGCAACCTCAATACCCTGATTTCTCGCCTTAGCTGCCCCAAAATTAAACCTGTTTTCAATCAGTCTAACTTGGGGGTAATTCTCTTTTATAAAAGTAACGGTTCCATCATTTGAACCATTATCTACAACAATTAACTCTACTCTATCCACCTTTTGATTTAATATCGAATCCAGGCAGGATTTAATAAATCTTACGCTATTTAAAGTTAAAATTATTACAGAGATCACACTTAAGCCTTTCTAAGTCGAAATTAACCAATTCTTTTGAACTTACGGCATACTTACTATTGCCATCATAATCTGCCAAGTTTTTAGACAGCACAACTCCACTTTTCTCCAAATGCCGGGAATAATTCGTGCCCGGAAAAGGGGTAGCAAGGGAAAACTGCAAAGAATCCGGCTTTGTCCTAGCAATAAAATCAACGCTATCCTGTATTGATTGCCTTGTTTCTCCGGGCAATCCTAAACAAAATGTTAAATGTACTTTTATGCCTAATCCCTTAGTATATTTGATCATCTTTTCGGCACTGATAAGGTTAAGGTTCTTCTTACAAAGCCTTAAAACTCTATTATTAGCTGACTCAATTCCATATTTAACCGCATATAAGCCAGCAGCGGCCATAATGGATAGTAATTTTTCATTCATAAGATCGACTCTTGCCATTACTGCCCAGGGCATCTTTATGTTTTTTATTTTTATTTCTTTGCAAATATTAATTACATGGGTTTTATCAAGATTAAATACATCATCATCAAAATAAACGGCCTTAAAATTGAATTTCTTAATCAGCCAATCCATCTCTTCAACCACCTTTATCGGATTTCTTTTCCTGTATTTGTGTTCGCCATATAATACCTGTGGCCAAAGACAAAAGCTGCAATGAAACGAGCATCCTCTACTGGAACAGATTTGAACATTAGGAACAGCTAAGCCCGCGAATCCATCATTATATTTATAAATAACTGATTCCTCCCTTTCCGGCCAAGGCAAGTTATCCAAATTCTTTATTGTCGGCCTGGGTTTATTAATAACCGCGTGTTTGTTTTTAAAAGCCAGGCCCAAAACGGTATCAAGCTTATCTAAATTCTTTAACCTATTAACTAAATCTAACAAAGTATACTCGTACTCTCCCATTAATATGTAATCGATAAACTCATACCTGCCTAGAATATACTTTGCATATGTGGTAGCATGTGGACCGCATAGAACTATTGAAGAATTTGATAACTTTATTTTCAGCCCATGGGCAATCCTGATATCATTATCAAAAGAAGGTGTTGAGGTTTCTATAACTATCAGACTGGGATTATAGTCCTCAATTTCATCCATTACTTTTTTTTCATCTGATCCTTGGGCTATAGCATCAATTAATTTTACATCATGATTTTTGCTTTTTAAAAGCGAGGCGGCGTGGGCAAGGAAAAAAGGGAAGGGGATATATTTAATATAATTATTTTCTTCGGGCTCAAAAGTAAAAGGCCAACGCGAACCAGCCCTTATCCCCCAGCGGTTATTTATACGCCAGGGAAGATTTAACAATATTATCCGCATTATTTCTTAAGATCCAAGTGTCTTTCAATTTGTTCAAAGAAAACCCTAATCTGAAGAATATTTTGGTTCATATCCTTTGAATCACAATTCATCTGATTAAAAGCATCTTTAATGGCTGCAAGTTTCCGTATTAATTCATTAGCCTCATGAGATGTTTTATCAAGCTTATTAATTATCGCCTGGAGATCTTGATTTAAGCTGCCAGCTTGAAGTTGAAGCTGCCCCCTTAACTCTTGGTTCAACTTCTGATCCAATTCATTAGCCTCATGAGAT
>JAHJCJ010000015.1 GCA_018812825.1 Candidatus Omnitrophota bacterium | reverse complement strand
GTATTTATACTGCCTATACTCTTTCTTCAGAAAAAGAGTTTACCGCCTCTGGCTTATTAGCTTCAATGGCAGGAGGGGCTTTAATAGCTTCAGCTCCTTATACTTTAAATGTGCAATTCTTGCTTAATCCCGCTGCGTTAGTTAAAAACGCAGGATTATTAAAAACAATAGGAATATATACCAGCTCTGCAATGGTAAGGGCATTTATTGGAACAGGAGCTATTAATGTTGCTTCTGACATTTTACAAGGTGAGCCGCTTACATTTGATCAAAACATAGCGGTCTTTACCATGCTTACTGGAGCATCGTTGTTGAGGAATATAGCTAATGGTATTTCTAACGCATGGGTTGCAAGAACTGGGGCTACGCAAGCAGGTTTGTTAAATAGGACTATTACTTCTGGCGTTAATTTAGGCGTTACTTTTGGTAATGTAGATATGGCAGTCAACAATGTTTTATATCGACAAGCTTTTAATGGCCAGAATGAACAGAATATAGGTTTGGGCGATGCATTTATATTTAGCGGTAAGAGTTTTATTGGGTGGAATTTTGGCGATGACATTAAAGGCGGTAAATACAACCCATTTGGCGGAGCATCTATGGGGCTTGGAATTGGGTTGTCTCTACCTTTAATAGGGGCAGCAATAACAAAGTCTGTCGGTAATAGCAAATTGAATTACCTTTTTAATCCTAAATATGTTGGTTATGGCGAGAATTTGGCTAAGGTGGGTGAAGGCGGAAGTTTAAATATTGCTAAGTGGGTTGGCCAGAGAGCAGTTACCTATGTTACATGGACAGGGACTGCGGTAGTAGGGACTTGGGCAGTAACTAAAGCACATGATGCTATATATACTGATAAAGCAGAACAATGGGGATGGGATGGTTGGAAGAGTGCGACAAATGTAGCCACTTTAGCAATAGCCGCCAGATTCTTGGCCTCTCCGAATAAGCTTTCGCAATTCTTAGCGCCTAGTAGTGAGGCACTAAAAGGGATAAGCGGTTGGTATAAAGCCGGACGCAACGCCATTTTGATTTTGGGAGGTGGCGCAGTAAATGCCTTGAAGGATTGGGGTCAAGGTAACTTAAATACTCAAGATGGTAAGTTTGACCCGGGCAAAGCAGTTGTCAGCGGGTTAAAAGGCGCTCTCTATGGCAAGTTATTAAGCTGGGGAGTATCTCTAAGAGGCGTTGAATATTTTAAAGGCGCGGGCGAAAGATTCAGCAAGTTTTCAAGCCTTGAAGAGGGTACTTTAGAGTCGAAATTTGCCAGGATTGGTGAGGGTGGACGAGTTTTATCGGTCAAGGGAAGTGGTATTCTTGGGGCATCCATAACCGCTTATGAAGGCGCTTTAACATGGCCGTTTGTTTCTTTGGTCATGGGCAAGGCAACTCCGGTGTGGGATACTGCAATTGGCGCTGTAGAGAAATCCGTCGATCATTATTTTGATATAAATACTAAACAGCCGGTCTGGGGTTGGAATTATGATGAAAAATTTGGAGCATTCAGGCAGCAAGGTAAAGATGGTAAATATGAAACACTTACAGCGGCAGAGCATTTTTCCCTGAATCGTGGACAACTCTTAAATTATTTTGAGTCTGCAAAGAGCGGTAAATATATGGGCCTGATTATTAAAGGGATGTCGAAGCCTCAAGGCACACCAATTCTGAAGAATGCCGGAGAACAGTTAATCGAAAAAGGAGTTCCTATTCATGTTGCTAAATATATTGGGGGGGCTGTTGAAAAGGCAGTTGTTTTTAAAGAGGCTATAGGTAATTTACTGCAAAAAGGCATGGCTTCAGGTAGAGTCATAACGAGATTGGCAGCAGGCCTGACTGCGGAGGCAGGTACATTAACTTATATTGCTGGTTTTGTAACCGGTGTCGAACGGTCTTTGCAGAGCGTGAATAGAGCAGGGATTTATGTTGATGTTATGGCTGGGGTGGCAAAACCAACAGATCTTCAAACAACCTCCGGATTTGATAATGGGTTGAAACAATATAATAATGTCGCATTTTCCACTGGCGAGCGGTGGGGTTTAGGATGGTTATTATTATTTATTAAACCTAATTTTGCGACATATGCCACTCAAAGTAGGTATTTTTCATTCAAAGGCAATGAAGAGATTGGAAAGAGTTTAGAAACAGCTGCTAAGGGTAATAATGTTTTAGCCAAAGAGCACGCCGATAGAGCAGTTTCTTATCAAGAGCGAGTATTAGAATCCAGCCCAAAGAATATCCAGCTCAATCTGGATTTAGCGCGTGCTCTAGATGTGCAAGGCAACAGAGCTGAAGCGAATGCTGTTCGCCAAAAAGCTATTTCTTTGGCTGAGCAAGCTGTAAAAACTAATCCCGATAACTCCGTCAATAAAAACATATTGAGCCAGGTCAAACAAGTAGTGGCAGTAGCGGTATATAAGGAAGGCGTTGAACATGCTGAAGCTGGAAGGATAGATTATGCTAACAAGTCTTTTTCAAAGGCTCTTTCCTTATCAAGAGAATCAGGAAATAAAGATTTTGCTAAGGGTATTATTGCAGCTATGCGTAATATAAGAGGAGAGGAAGCCATTAATAAAGGTAATGAGTTAATTAAGCAAGGCGATAATCCCGGAGCTCAAAAATATTTTGACAATGCAGTAACGCAGTTTGATAAGTTAGTAAGAAGCAACCCGAGTGCAAATAATTATATTAATTTAGGCAGGGCTCAATGGCAGGCAACCCGGCTTTCCGATGCTTCAAAGTCATTCAGAGAAGCTACTAAATTAGCAGAAGCAATTAAAGGCAAAGCTGCTCCCGATGCAAAAGAAGCAGTAATCCCTGATACATTAGCAGAAACCGCCAGACAACTACGTAGGGGTGTAATTTTAGAGCAGCTTCAGAATAGAGGCACAGAAGCATTTAATAAGGGAGAATACGCTGTTGCCGAACGTAATTTTAACCATCAACTAAAACTTAATCCACAAGATGCTTCCGCAGGTTTCAATTTAGGTCTTGCTCAGAGAAGAATGGCAAGAGAGCTGCCGGTTATTGAAGATACTTTTGGAAAGGCTTTTTCAGCAGCGAGAAAGTCTGGAGATAGAGAGCTTGCCAAAAAGATAGTTGATCAATTACGCGATATGCGCGGGGTAGATGCTTTTCAGAAAGCCGGAGAGGCAGAGAAAATTAACGATATTCCTGTTGTCAAAGCACAACTTGAGCTCGCAGAGAAGCAATTCGCAAAGTTAGAAAAAAGAAATTACTTCGCGGGAAATAAGGATAGATTAGAATTTGTGCGCTTAGCATTGGAACAAATAAAGGGGTTGGAAGTAACTGCAGCGCCGAAGGTGGAGCCTATTAAAATGCCTGAAGCACCTGTGAATAGGCATCAGATTGGCGAGATATTTGGTCCTGATGGCAGCCACTTAATAAACAGTGGAAAAAGCGAAGGTAGAAGTTCAACTCGAGAGACGATTTTAGTTGATTGGGATAGAGATGTGCATTTACAAAGTCTTTATACAAAAATATTAAAAGACGCAGGGGTTGAGGAGGGTCAGATATTATCCGGTGAAGTTAAGGGAGAACTCATTGAAAGGGTTTTTGATTCTATTAAGAAAAATGTGCCCTATAATAAAAAGGCATTTTCAAAAGAAGAATTGAATGGTGAAGATGTCTTAATCGGAGAAACAATCGCAAGAAATGGCGGCGTTTGTAGGCATATGGGGATTTTACAGGCCGCCATTTTAGAGCGTATGATGCAAACAGGTTTATTGAAGGGTAATGTATTTTATGTGCGTGGTAATGGGCATGGTTGGGCAGTTTATAGAAACTCTGTTGGGGAGTTTGCGGTTCTTGATGCTGCCCAGAGGCAAAGTTTAGCAGGTTTGCAAGAAATATATTATGGTGGTGATGGCCGGGCTTATGGCGACCATATGTCTAAGATAAACGAGCAACTTGCACAGAGACCAGTTTCCAAACTACCTATTGATAATGTTACAGTAGTATTTCCAAAAGCCCCGGGCGCAGGCGAATTTGCTCGTCATAATTTAGGCGTTGGTGATGCTGAGCGCGCGCGTAGTGATGTTGCCAGAGGCTTTAGCGAAGGAACCACGGAACTCTACGGCCGCGTAACAGGAAATGATGGCAGAGAAGTTCCAGTTTGGTTGCATCGCGACGCAGAAGGACTCGGCGACTTGAGCGCTAGAGGAAAGATAGGCACAGGTAGCATATCCGGTAAGGGAGAACAGATCCATGTTGCAGTTAAGGGATTATCAGACGCAGAAATCAATAATTTGATTGGGATAGAGGTGTATAAATTAGGAGGGGCAAGACGATTTGCGCAGGAACAGGGATTTGAAACTCTTGCAGAATTCCAGGCTCATCTTAGAAATAACGGAGACGGAACTGCCGCGCGCGAACATTATACAAGGCTTACACAAGAAGCTAATACACTTGCTAGAGATGGCAAGCTTCCCGGCGTACAGCTTGTCCGCGAAGGACCACCTGGACCAGAGCAAGCTGATTTAGTCAGACTAGCTGGGATTTCTACGAGGGAAGTATTACCGCAACGCCGAGGAGAAAAGGATTTATATTTAGATTTTTATAAAAAGCTGACGGTTTCCCCGCAATCAGAAGATTCCCTACCGCGATGGATTATTGAATCCAAGTCCAACCCAAGACGGTTAAATGAAACAGAAACACGTCAGCTCATTAATAATATTGATGAAAGAACATTAGGCCATTTAATTGTAGCAGAACAAGGAGACAAGGTATTTTATAAGCAGGGAATATTAAGAGAAATAGTAAGATTTGAAATTACTGATGCAGTTCAGAAAGTAGCTCGAAGACGCATCATGCAAAATGCAGGTATACCTATAGATGCAGTAATGAGGGTATACAGGCGAGGAGAGTATAGCGGCCTCAAAGATGCAAATAGTGGCCAACCACAATTGTTAGCCGAGTTGCCACTGATAGCCGCTCTGACCAGAGAAAATGCTGCACGTGTAGTTGGTATTGCTGCCGCGCCATCAGCCGGTAAAAGTACAGCGGCGTTGTTTGGCCTGCTAAAACTTATTGAGCAAGGTAAATTTGGCGCGCGCGCGCAACGTTTAATTGTCTTTGAACAAGGTGAGGCTCAGGCTAACCAGGTGTACGACAAGATAACAGGTGACGCTAAAAATTCAAGAGATAAATTTTATCGCGAGGAAATCGGAAGTGGGAAGCGTGTCATCAGGCTGAACATAGAAGAATTCACGCGTCAGGGCGCGCAAACTTTAACGGGTAAAGATATTATTATATTAACCGAGAAAGACCTGGAGTATCTGGTAGGTTTAAGGGAATTATCGGGACAAGAAGGATTTTCTTCTGCGCAGCGTCAGCAGTTGCTGGAAGATCTATTGAAGGGTTCAGTATTAACTAATACTGACTATTTAGATAATCCTAGTTTGCAAATCAGCGATGGGTTTGCCAAACTCACCGAAAGTGATTTCCATTCCATAAGGGTGTTGGTTGAGAAAGCCCAACAATTCCTGACGCAGAAACTTGGAGGAGAGTTAAGCCTTAAACAAGGCGATCTAGAAATCGTTAGAGAGCGTTCTGTCAAAGGCGAAATCATACTAGTTCCGCACCTAAATGATTCTTTAATCATGGAGTTTTTGAAAGAGTGCGGTAAAAATTATCAAGGCCACGAGAGGTTCGATTTAGAAGAGATAAGAAGGAAGAATCCTGACGCAGAGCGTTATATCGCCGCCTTGAAAGCCGCGGTTACTGCCCGCGTAGAGATAACTGGTATGGAAAAGTTAGCCGTTTTTGATATGGAGAGGAACAAGTGGGTAATTATTCCGCTTAACACTCACGGGCGCGCGGATAACCTGCGCGTTTCCGACAATTATCAAGCTATTGCCGATGTGGTTGTACACAACGCCCGAATCACCGCTGGCTTGCAGGAGGGAGAAATTATTAAGCTTGATCCTAAGTCAGTTGAAATTCAAGGGTCTGGCCATGCAAATGTTTCTTTCGCTAAAATGTTGGATGCGGTTGAAAAATACGGAGCAGCAGGTACAGTACTTTTCGTAGGCGCGATGACCCGCGAACAGACGCGTACCATTGAAACCTTATTTGGGATGAAGGTTGTGAGCAAAGAGTCTACACCTAGTCTTTTAGAAAAATCGGACCGGAATTTAGTAGTTGTCAGCCGGAAACAAGCTAAAGACAGTGAGATATTCGATAAAGCAAAAGCTTTTGCCGAAGAAAAGGGCAAAAACACCATCGTCTATGGCGATACCCAAAAGAGCCCAGAGCACGGTAATTCTGTACAGACTATTCAGAATTTTGATAGAGAGCATTCCGGATACACGCGTTTTTATCTTGACCAGACCGGAACCTGGCGTATCGCGGAAAAGGGTGAGACCTTTGAGCAGGCCTCTCGTATTGTGCTTGACAGCCGAGGTAAATATAGGATAGTTAAGCTCGGAGCAGAGATAGAGGAATCTCCGTATTTAAGCGAGCGGGGTGCGGGTACACCCGGGGATTATCTGCGGGTGAGCATCGAGAAAAGCGACGCAAATAACAAAATAGCGGTTTTTAATACTAGG
>JAHJCJ010000109.1 GCA_018812825.1 Candidatus Omnitrophota bacterium | reverse complement strand
AATCTAATTCCATTGCTTTTCTCAAACTTTTTATTGCATTTACCACATCTTTTTTTAGAGAATATAAACAGGCTATATTATAATAAATAGAAGCGCCTTGAGTACCTAACAAAAGACTCTTTTCGCATTCTAGGATAGCCTCATCGTATTAACCTTTTTTATAATAAATTTCGCCAAGATAACCGTGAGCACTTTGCAAATTTGGGTTTAATGAAAGCGCCTTGATCAACTCTCCTTCTGCGTCTTCATAAAGACCTTTTATGTTATAAAGCTGCCCTAATGCAAGGTGTACCTCGGCATTAACTGGAGATATTTGTGCCGCTTCTTTATAATATGGCTTATCTTAAATTCTTCTTCTCCCTTAAAACCCCAAAGTCAAATCTGGTCGGGGAGGTGAGATTTGAACTCACGACCTCTTGCTCCCGAAGCAAGCGCTCTAGCCAAACTGAGCCACTCCCCGTTGATCTATTTAAAACTAAAAATTATTATATTCGTAAATAGCTTTTAACCAACCAATAATTTCTTTATATACTTTTATATCATATAAATTCACGTGAGCTGTACCGTATTTTGAACGCCTAAGATGTCGACAAAGTAGATCTTTGTAGCTTCTTTTTATAAAAGGCTTACAAAACTGATCCCCAGCAATACCCAGCTCCTTTGACCAAAACTTCCTTGCCTCTTCCGGGCATATATCTTCATATAGCATCAATCTCACTTTAATCTTTTCCTTAGGAACCAAACATACTTTTATTAGAAAATTTATGAATATACGCAATATTTTGGGATTGGAATTGGCAATCTCGACTCTCTGCCCTGAAACACTCGAAGATTTAAATCCTTCACCCGCATACAACATAAGCCCGGCAATCCACAAATCCCTATTAGATAATGGCATGATTTCTTCTCTGCACTTAGTATTGATCTCATCATTGAGCCTAGCAATATTAGAAAGCCTTGTCTTACGGCTTTGTTTTCTGCCTAAACGACGCTGCTCATTAATATTAGAAAATGCCTCTCTAGACACTGTTACATTTCGAACCCAAGCGCTTACTGAGCCCTTAGAAACTTCTAATGTCTGAGCGATTTGCTTCAGTGATAAACCATTAAGACGCAAACCTTGGGCTTTTTCTTTTTCTAATAATTTCATAGAGTTAGTATATCAGAAATTTACAGTATGCGCAACAATTGAAAGGATTAAACCGCAGTTCTTTTGGCGAGGATGTCAAATTCCACATTCAACTTATCAGACGGGCCCTTAAAGCTTAAGGTTGTATTCTTAAGGGTATGGGAAATAATATAAACACTAAGTATATTCGCGCGCTTCTCTGCCAAAGTCAAGCTTATCCCATCTAGGGAAACCGACCCTTTAGGCAAACAGTAACGCATAAAACTACTAGGGATTGCAATCTCAAATGCCAGGTTACCACTACGCATACCTTTTCTGCGCACCAGGCCTAAACAATCAATATGACCGCTGACAAAATGCCCGGATACTTTATCCCCTAGCTTAAGACTACGCTCAAGATTCACTTCTTCGCCCACCCTAAGTAACCCGAGATTTGTTTTTTTAAAGGTTTCGGACATAACTTCAAAACTAAACGAATTCACGCTAAGAGAAGTTACTGTAAGGCATACTCCATTGACTGCGATACTATCCCCAACCTTAGTATCCTGCAGGGTTTTCTGCGCTAAAACCTCAAGAACCATAACTCTGTCTGAACGCATCGCTCTTTTGATTTTGCCTAATTCCTCAACTATACCCGTAAACATTTTTTTATATTTGCCTCAATAAGTAGGTCTTCTGCAAAACTCCGGATCTTCATCTGGCCCAGTTTTATAGCCTGGTCTGCGCGCTTGACCCCTTTACCCATTACCGATGAAACTGCGCCCTTGCCTCCGATAATCTTAGGGCTGATAAAAAATAATATTTTATCTACCAACCCTTCATCAAAGAGGGAGCCAATAAGCGTTCCTCCGCCTTCAACAATAATATTACTAATTTTTAACCGAGATAGTTTCTTAAGGGCATCACGTAAATTAATCTGGCCGTTTTTTTCTCTAACCTCAAGGATCGTGGCTTTCGCGGATAAACTCTTGCGATTCTCTGTTTCCTGTCCGGGCCGGCTCGGTAAAGTCACAATAATTACCTTACTTGCCCCTGAGAAAATATTGGCATCTTCAGGTGTACTTAAATTACTATCAATGATTATTTTAACTAACTGTTTTTGGGTTGATGCAGCATTAAGGCGCGGGTTATCCCGCAACACAGTATTTACTCCCACCATAATCGCATCATAATCTTTGCGTATCTTGTGTGCAAAAACTCGCGACTTATCCGAAGTAATCCATTTGGAATCGCCTGTAAAGGTAGCAATGCGGCCATCCAGAGACTGCGCAACTTTAACCGTAATAAAAGGAACGCCGCTAGCAATATATTTTATAAAAACCTGATTGATCTTTTTTAACTGCTCATTTAAAACTCCCAATTTTACCCTGACGTTACTCTGTTTGAGCAACAAAACCCCCTTACCGTTGTTCAAGGGATTAGGGTCAACCATACCAACAACCACCTCTTTTATGCCACTTTGGATTATACGGTTAACGCAAGGCGGGGTGCGGCCCGTATGCGCGCACGGCTCAAGCGTAACATATAAAGTAGCCCCTTTTGCTTTCTTGCCCGCCTCATCCAGAGCGATAATCTCCGCATGCGCCAGTCCGGCTTTAGCATGAAAACCCTTACCGATAATCTTTCCCGCCTTAACTACTAGCGCACCTACTAAAGGATTGGGAGAAGTCTTACCCTTAGCTTTAAGAGCTAACTTTAAAGCCAACTCCATATAGTATTCATCAGTTTTCTTAATCATTTCTTAACCCGCCGAAGCTTCTCCACCAGCTCAATTGGTATTTTTATTGTACCTAATTTTATTTCAGGTTTGACACTGCCGTGAAAATCCGAGCCTCCGGTAACCAAAAGATCGAGCTTTTTAGCCAAATCCAAATAAAAATTAACCATAGATTGAGAATGTTCGGGATAATAAACCTCTATACCTTGCAATCCATAACCAGCAAATTCAGTAATTAACTCATCATTATGCAGCATATACGGATGCGCCAAGACAGCTACGCCTCCGGCGCCCTTAATCAGATTTATCGCCTCAACAGGAGAAAACCTAAAACCCAAAACATAAGCCGGAGATTTATCTCCTATGTATTTGCGGAATGCCTCAGCCGGAGTAACAACCCACCCTTCTTTAACTAATGCCCGGGCAATATGCATCCTGCCTACGGTACCTTTGCCAGAGATATCAAAAACAGTCTGGGAGTTAAGCTTTACCCCCTCCTTTTCTAAATTATTTACAATTTTGTGAACGCGTTCAATACGATTAATTCGTGCTAATCTTAATTTCTCAAGCAATGTCTTATCTTGATAATTTACAAAATAACCGAGTATATGAATCTCCTGATTCTCATATTGCGCAGTTAATTCAATGCCAGGGATAACCTCTAAATCCGCACCCTGCGCCGATGCCAAGGCCTCAGGGACCGCCCCTACAGTATCGTGGTCAACTATAGCAATCGCTGAAAGCCCCCGGGCAATGCTTTCCTTAACCAATTGTTTAGGCGACAAGGTGCCATCGCTCTCAGAGGTATGTACATGCAAATCAGCGTATTTCATTTTTCTTTCTCGATTTTTATTTGATCCAATATGGCATTGACAAACTTACCAGATTCAGACCCGGAATATTTCTTGGCCAACTCTACTGCTTCATTTATGGTTACTTTCGGAGGGATATCCTCGCGGAAAATAAGTTCAAAACATCCTAAGCGCATAATATTTCTATCCACAAAAGCCATGCGCTCAAGCTGCCAGTTTGCCGCATACTTACTGATCTTCTTATCAATCTCCTGTATATGCTCAACTACTCCCCCAAGCAACTCTGCGGAAAAATCCTTAAGTTCAGCAGAAATATTCTTCTGGTCATTAGACTCCCAAAAACTATTTAGAATCTCCTGCCAATTGCCTCGGGTGATGTCCACCTGATAGAGCATTTGTAATACATATTCACGAGCCTTAGTTCTTTTTCTCATAAGTAAGTTAAGCTATGAATCAAGCACCTTATAGTTTTCGTCCAACGCAGTCCTTGCAAGCATAAGCGAGCAAGGATTATCCCGCCGAATAATTCTGAAGCGGAAGTAGGTTGTATTATTATTTCAACTGCCCTGTTAAATTTACCATCTCAATAGCTGAAAGCGCCGCATCACGGCCTTTATTGCCATCTTTAGAACCTGCGCGTTCTACTGCCTGCTCAATACTATCTGCAGTGATTATACCAAAGATAACCGGAACGCCGCTATCCAAAGAAACCTTAGCTACGCCTTTTGCTACTTCAGAGGCAATATAATCAAAATGCGGAGTTGCCCCGCGGATAACCGTTCCTAAACAAATCAACGCGTCAAATGATTTTGCCTTTGCCATTTTTTGCGCAATCATAGGAACCTCAAATGCACCGGGAACCCAGGCCACAGTAATATCTTTATCATCAGCACCATGCCTTATCAATGTATCAATACATCCGCTTACCAACTCCTTAGTCATAAAGTCATTAAACCGTGAAGCCACCAAACCAAAAGATTTCCCCTTTGCTAACAAGTTACCTTCAACCACCTTAACCATAATCCCCTCCTTAGCTAACATACAACTTATTTAAAGTTCTATCTGATGCCCTAGTTTTTCTTTTTTTGTCTTAAGATATTTATAATTTTCCGCGTTAGGCTCAATCTCTAAAGGCACACGCTCAGAAACTTTTAGCCCATAACCTTCCAACCCAACAATCTTACGCGGATTATTAGTCAACAACCTTATCTGCTTAATCCCTAAATCTACAAGGATCTGAGCGCCAATACCATAATCACGCAGGTCAGCTTTATGCCCTAATGCTTCATTTGCCTCAACCGTATCCATTCCTTTATCCTGAAGGTTATAAGCACGCAGTTTTTCCACCAGACCTATACCCCTACCCTCCTGGTTCATATAAAGGATTGCTCCTTTTTTTTCAAGTGAAATAATCTGCATGGCCTTTTCTAATTGTTTACCACAATCACAGCGCAATGAGCCAAAAACATCCCCCGTCAAACACTCTGAATGCACGCGCACCAATATCGCTTCAGATGACCATCTCCCCATACAAAGTACAATATGCGTCTGGTCACTAGTCTTATCGCGATAAATAACTAACCTGAACTCACCAAATTTAGTAGGCAATTTAGTCTCAACTATTACTTCAACCAGTTTCTCTCGCCTGCGGCGATATTCTATGAGGCTGGCGATAGTGCAAATCTTTAAGGTATGCTTTTTAGCAAACTCCAGAAGCTGCGGCAAGCGGGCCATAGAACCATCGTCATTCATAATCTCGCAAATCACTCCTGCCGGATAAAGACTAGACAGGCGCATCAAATCCAAGCTTGCTTCAGTATGCCCAGCCCTGACCAAAACACCGCCGCGGCGCGAACGTAAAGGAAAGATATGCCCTGGACGCGCCAAGTCTTCCGGCCTGCTTTGCGTATTAATTAAAACCTCGATTGTCCTAGCCCGGTCATAAGCAGAGATTCCCGTAGTTACCCCTTTAGCAGCATCAACAGAAATCATCCAGGCAGTCTTAAAAGGATCCTCCGCATTGGCTTGCAGGGTATTTTTAAGCATAGGGTCAAGCTCTAACAAGCGCAACCTCTCTTCCTCCATAGGCACACAAATAAGCCCACGGCCAAACCTGGCCATAAAGTTTATATCTTCGGGCTTAATAAATGAAGCGGCCATTATTAGATCGCCTTCATTCTCGCGGTCTTCATCATCAACCACGATAACCATCTTGCCTGTTTTTAGATCTTCAATAATCTCGGATATGCTGTCAAACATGCACTAGCTCCAATAAAAACAACCCAAAAATAGTCTTTGGGCGTCTTAATTTTAATCTTCTTCCATCTGGACTTTCGTCATACAGAAGACCTGCACCCCGCTAACCAGGCACCCGGCACTAATTTTAATTACGCCTGTGTCCCTGAAGTGGAAATTGCGTGGGTGGCCATCCGCATGGCACCATCGGCCCTGGAATCTCACCAGATCTGCTAGCGTTAAAAATTAAACGCCTGCTTGCGGGCTTTTACACTCAAACCCATGGAATGGTTTAGTGCGCGCTCATGCGCGACCGCCGGTAAGGACTTACACCTTGCCCTAAAGATTAATTGCATATTATATTAACAGAAAAACCGGGCTTGTCAACATAATTAAAAACGGCTATAATAGCTATAATGCAAGATAAGATATTAACTAAAATTCATAACAAGCTACTTAGCCAGAAAAAAACTATCGCCGTTGCCGAATCCTGCACCGGAGGCTTACTTTGCGGAAAATTAACTAAAAACCCAGGCGCCTCGGTTTACTTTCTTCTGGGAGTAGTTGCTTACAGTAACAATTCCAAAGAAAAAATACTACAAATTCCAGCAAGACTCATCTCTAAATACGGCGCCGTCTCCCGGCAGATTGCAATATTAATGTCAAAGAACATCCGCAAGAGATCAAAAGCAGATTTAGGTATCGGCATAACCGGACTTGCCGGCCCAGGTGGCGCAACCGTAAATAAGCCGGTAGGTACTGTCTTTATCAGCCTATCCGCAAAAAATAAAAACACCTGCCAAATGCTTTCTTTCCGGGGCAGCCGGCAGGATATCCGAAAGAAAACTATCCACGAGGCATTGCGTTTATTATGCGCACATTTATCGCTATAGAGCTACCAATAGAGATTAAAAATTCCCTTTCCAAAATACAAGAGAAATTAACTCAAACACTTAAAATCAGCTGGGTAAAACCACAAAACCTACATCTCACCCTGAAATTTCTCGGAGATATCTCTCCTAAACAACTAAATAAAATCAGGCAAATAATCACAGAAATAACAAAAACAACTTCTGACTTTAAAATTAAACTGGAGACTCTGGGCATTTTCCCTAATGCGCATGCAGCACGAATAATTTGGATAGGCGCTAATCAACTACCCTTGGAGTTAAAGCAACTTACTGAACGATTAGAAACAAGGCTGGCGGAATCAGGTATACCTCAAGAACAGCGATTTTTCTGCGCGCATATTACCATCGGCCGCATAAAATCTCACTTTATTCCTTCTGATTTAAAGAAAGCTTTTGATAAGGTAGAAAATGATGTAACCGGCGCAAATTGGGAATTTGATTGCAAAGAGATAACTTTATTTGAAAGCACGCTTGGCCCGGATGGGCCAACTTATATAGCCTTAGAAAGATTGAATTTCTTAAAGTGAAGGCGTTAAAACGGTATCGTTTTAGTAATTCAATCTTAAAATTACCTGAAGCACGATATTAGCATAGACACCTGCAACCAGGTCATCACCCATTACTCCGATTGCTCCATGCATATTCTGCAACCTTCCTGCGGGAAAAGGTTTAAGCGTATCAAGGATACGAAACATAAAAAAAGCTAGGATAATTATCTTTGGATCAGAAGGAAGGAAACTAAGTGCAATAAGCATACCCACTATTTCATCGATAACAATACACCCTGGATCCTTCTTGTTTAATAACTTTTCCTCCCGTCCGCTGGTTAATAACCCTAAGAGCATTATACAAAAGACAAATAAAAAATAACCAAACCAACTGCTGCGATTAAGCAGGTAGAATATACCTACCCCGGCGATACTACCGAATGTTCCCGGGATCAAAGGCAGATATCCGACAAAAAGGAATGTACTGATTGTTTGAACCAGTAAATTACGAAATGTAACAAATTTCATAGGCGGGTAATTATTTTACGGTTTTCCCAAAGATATGACAAGCCCGAATAAAGGGTCAGGCCCACAGTAAGCAGCATAAGACAAAATATCCCCTGGCGAAAAATATTCTCCCAAGCAGGATTCCAGGTAGAATATTTAAGCATTATTTCTTTAAGCAAGATAAAACCGAGAATAGTAAATATCACTGCCATTTGCAAGACTGTTTTGTGTTTTCCGGCGCGTGCCGCAGAGAGCACCTTACCTTTATTTAAAGCAAACAGGCGCAAAGAGGTAATCATGATTTCCCGTGCGATAATAATCACGAACATCCAGGCATCAATCAGTTGTAACTGCACAAATGCCGCAAAAGCCGCAAGTACCAGGATTTTATCAGCAATAGGATCCATAAGCCTGCCGAAATCAGTAACCATATTCCTACGCTGGGCAATCATGCCATCAAATAAATCAGACAACGCCGCAAGGATGAAAACGATTAAGCTGGCTACCTTAGGCCAAAGCCCCTGGCAAAACAAAAAGAACATAAACACAAAGGTCAATAAAATGCGCGACATGGTTAAACGATTAGCAAGATTCATTATATTGCCTCCCCCACTAAGTCATATTCCAAGGTATCTGTTATTCTAACCTTTGCAAACGCACCTATTTTAAGTGAGCGAAGCGAACGTTTGGTATTCACATAAACCAGTCCGTCTACCTCCGGAGCGTCTGCCTGGCTGCGCCCGACATATGCGCCATCCTGCTCTTCTTCAACAAGCACACGCACGCTCTTGCCCAAAAATTTAGCATTTACAGCGGCGGATATTCCTTGTTGCACTGCCATAATAGCATCAAACCTCTCCTGCTTTAACTTCTGCGTAATTTGCCCCTTAAAACTATACGCAGGAGTATCTTCTTCCCGGGAATAAATAAAAGCTCCTAATCTATCAAATTTTACTCCTCTGACAAAGCTCAACAATTCCTCAAACTCCTTATCTGTTTCTGACGGGAAGCCTACGATAAGCGAGGTACGTAAACAAACTCCGGGAATGGCCTCCCTGATTTTATCAATCAAAGAAATTATTTCTTTTTTAGTAATCCTGCGGTTCATAAGCTTTAATATACGATTATTAATGTGCTGTACAGGTAAATCAATATATTTGCATACTTGCTCATGCTCCCTGACTAATTCAAGCAATTCATCAGTTATACGCTCAGGGTTTAAATATAAAAGACGGATCCATCCGATATCAGGGGCATTACGGATTATTTTACTCAAAAGTCCAGCTAACCGGCTTTGGCCGGCGAAATCTAACCCAAAACCGGTAATATCCTGGCCGATAATATTAAGCTCGGAAATCTTCTCCTGATTAAAACTTTTAACCTTCTGGATTATGGATTTCTCATCCAAGCTACTAAGCTTACCTTTAATCTTGGGAATAATACAATAGCTGCATTTATTTACACAGCCTTCGCATATTTTTAAATAAGCATAGTGCTTTGGGGTTAAAGCAAGCCTTTTTGATTCATGGTTAAGCCCAAGCGTACCTACAAAGGCATCCACCTCTGGCAGCTCTTTATTTAAATCTTTGTAACGCTGAGCCAAACAGCCGTAGACAATTATCTTTTTGAGCTTTCCCTGTTTTTTCAGCTCTACCAGGTCCAGAATAGCATCAACTGACTCACGCCTCGCCTCTTCAATAAAGGCACAGGTATTTACCAGAGCCACTTCGGCTTCTGCCATGTCATCAACTATGGAATATCCTTTAGAATGAAGCCGTCCGGTTATACTTTCGGCATCCACTAAGTTCCTCGGGCAGCCTAAAGTTAATATACCCAACTTTTGTTTCATCGAGCAATCTTCAAACCCTCTTTATTAATGATGACCTTCTTTAAAGGCTGGCCGCGTCGTCCAAGCTTGGTAAAACGCTGATCATTAACCTGTAATTCTACTGCCCCGGCATCGCCAAGGGACAATTCAATCTTTTCTTTGGCCTGCCAGGTCTCAAATCTACCGCGGCCAAGCACCCCGTGAAAAACAACTTTACCATCTACCTTGGCAGAAATCCATGACTTATCGCGCGCAAATATTCCAAACATAAAACCTTGGGGGAGATCCTTTTGCACCTTGACTTGTTTAGGTATATTCTTTGCTGAAGACTTATTTATTACTTCCTTAGGTAAGAATTCACGGGTAGTTTTAGCCGCAGGAACAGGCTTAAAAATCTTGGTTTTAGCTGACGCCTTCTTATGCCAAGAAGAAACAACTTTAACCAGTTTAACCGCTAAGAATATAGAAACGATCACAATTACCGCAAATACAATTATTTTCTTAAGTCTAGCCGAAGGCCTAATCGCACTTAACTTAACTGAAACTTCTTTAATCAAAGCAGGTTTTTTCTCAATGCGTTCCCCTATATCCCTACCAACGGCAGCATTTAATACCGGTTTATGGAACTGGTTAGCTTCTCCTAAGTATTCTTTAAGATCAAGCCCGAGGTAATTACAATAAATCTTGATAAAACCCTTAAGGTAAATCGGGCTTAAATTTGAAATACTGTCGCCTTCAATTGCGCGTAAAACATTGAGATGGATTTTGGTCTTCTTCTGGATATCCTCAAGGCTTAACCCTCTTTCCTGGCGGACTTTCTTTAACCGAGCCCCGGCTGTTTCAATGTTCATTGTTTTTCTGTCTCCTTGCCCACAAAGGGCACACCGGCGCTTCCTTTAAAGCCGGGTGTTAGCCCACAAAGGGCACACCGGCGCTTCCTTTAAAGCCTGGTGCCTGATAATAAACACCAGTGCTTTGCTATCACGGGGTATTGCCACCTGTCAAATCCCTGAGCCATACCTGACGGTCAACTAAGATCCTGCGCGGCTTACTTCCTTCATATGGGCCAACTAAACCTTCCAATTCCATAATATCTATTATACGCGCAGCACGCGTATAACCTAAACGCATACGCCTTTGCAATATGGAAACCGAAGCCTGATTACTTTCCATGATTACGCGCACCGCCTCGTCATAAAGCTCATCCTTATCACCGTTGGCTAAGCTGTTTTTTTGCTGCTCTTTAAGGATCTGATCATCATAAACCGGCTCGCCTTGTGCCTTAATAAACCCTACTACTCTTTCAATCTCTTCATCTTTAACCAAAGCTCCCTGGATACGAATGAGGTCTTCTTTACCGGGTTGTAGAAACAACATATCTCCTTTACCTAACAAAGTTTCTGCGCCATTCATATCCAAAACTGTGCGCGAGTCAACTTTAGAAGCAACCTTAAAAGATATGCGCGCCGGTAAATTTGCTTTAATTACCCCGGTAATTACATCCACGCTAGGCCGCTGCGTAGCCAAAATCAGGTGTATCCCTACTGCACGCGACAGCTGCGCCAAACGGGTAATCGCATTTTCAATCTGATCACGCGCCACATTCATTAAATCCGCAAATTCATCTACAATAACTATGATATAAGGGATTTTCTCCTGTTTTTCATTATAAGCCTCAATATTTCTCACTCCTGCCTTAGCTAAAAGCTGATAACGCTCCTCCATTTGCCCCACTACCCAATTAAGCGCAACCGCCGCCTTCTTGGCATCGGTAACAACCGGGCATAAAAGATGCGGCAGGCCGTTAAAAGGCATAAGCTCAACCATTTTCGGATCAATCATTAAAAACTTCAACTCATTAGGTGAACCTCTAAAAAGTAAAGATAAAATACAGGTATTCACGCATACGGTTTTACCTGAACCGGTAGTCCCGGCAATTAAAAGATGCGGCATGTCATCCAAATCGCCAAACACAGATCTTCCGGTAATATCCTTGCCTAAAGCCAGGGACAAAGACGATTTCTGCTTGTGGTATTCAGCTGAAACAAGTAAATCTTTAATACATACTAAGGCGCTGTGTAAATTAGGAACCTCAACCCCTACCCTGCCTTTTCCCGGGATAGGCGCAATAATCCTTACTGATTGGGCCTTAATTGCTAAAGCAATATCATCACTTAAAGCCTCAATACGATTAATCTTTACCCCCGGAGCAGGTTCAAGTTCATACCGGGTAATGACCGGCCCACGGATAATATCCGTAACCTTGGCCATAATTCCAAAATCTGTTAACGTATCCTCCAAAATCCTGGCGCTGGACTCAAGATCCTCCTTCATCTGCTTGGTATCCGAAGCCGGAGACTCATCCAGCAAATCTACGGAAGGTAAATGATAATCACCGATCTTTAAATTTTGTGGCTTCTGGCTTTGGTTATTGGAAGCCAAACCATGGTCTTCTGACCTATGGCTTTGGCTATTGGAAGCCAAACCATCGCCTTGTTGGCGAGCTTTAATTTGAATCTTCGGTCTGATGGTTTCAGGCATAAATATTTTAGGCTTTGAAGAAACAGCCTGCTCTTCTTTTTTAAACGAAAGGTTACTCTTATCCAAAAGGCTCTGTTTAACTCTAACCAAGGTCGCCTTTTGTTTGTTGGGGAAACTGGACAAACCCGAGAAAAACGATTTTGATTTTTTAAACGTCTTTAAAAAAAGTGAAGAGATAAGGATTTCGGTAACCAGGGCCAGGGAAAGAACAATAAAAGTAGCAAAAATAATGAAACCGCCTAACCGGCTGAAATATGCGGTTACGAAATTAGAGGTAAGCGCCCCTAAAAACCCTGCGGTATGAAACCTGAGTAAATCATTGCTTAAATTAAACATGCCGATAAGCGAACTTAAAGAGATAAGCAATACAAGCATACCTATAATGCGCGGGATACTCAAATAAGGCTTATCCTGTCGGAAGAATTTTACCCCTAACATAATGACTAAAAGCGGAATGGTGTAACTGGAAATATTGCCAAAAAGAAATATGATTAATCCGCCTAAATAGGCACCGAAAACTCCCAGTAGGTTTTTGGGGGGGATATAAGGATGCGAGGTAAAAAAAATAAGGTCAGCGCGGTCAAAGCGGAGTAGGCTAGCCAAAACCATCAGCCCAACCGCTACTAAAATAACGCCCTTGACCTCATTTAATCTTCTTTCTCTCACTTCTACAATTAACTGCTTTGTTCAGCCTGCTTTTTACTTAAATTAATCCGGCCCAACTCATCTATACCAATAACCTTGACTTTAAATTCATCCCCCACTTTTACTGCATCCTCGACCTTCTTCACAAAAGTACTTGATAACTCAGAGACATGCACCAATCCTTCTTTACGCGGAGCTATCTCTACGAATACGCCAAACTGCATAATACGCTTTACTTTACCAAAGTAAATCCTGCCCACCTCCACATCATCTGTAATTGCCCTGATCATTTTAATCGCAGCATCGGATTTACCTGCGTCGGTTGAGCCGACCAGGACCGTACCATCATCTTTTATATCAATACTAGCGCCTGTAGCAGCAATTATAGCCTTGATGCTTTTCCCGCCCGGGCCGATAAGTTCGCCGATTTTTTCGGTATTAATTTTTAAAACATCAATACGTGGGGCAAAACTGGAAAGCTCCTCTCTTGGGCTGTTTAACGCAGAACTCATTTTATCTAAGATAAAGAATCTCGCCTCCTTAGACTGTGCAAGACAATCTTTGAGTAAACTTAAGGTAATCCCGTCAATTTTAAGATCCAACTGCACGGCAGTAACTCCCTGACGCGTTCCGGCGACTTTAAAATCCATATCGCCAAAATGATCTTCTAGTCCGGCGATATCCGTCAAAATTGCCGCCTTATTACCCTCTTTAACTAAACCCAGGGCAACCCCGCCTACGGCTTCTTTAATCGGTACGCCTGCATCCATTAACGATAGTGTAGCAGCACACACAGATGCCATGCTGCTTGAACCATTAGATTCCAAAATCTCAGAAACTACTCTTACGGTATAAGGAAACTTTTCTTTTGACGGTAATACCGCAAGTAAAGACTTTTCTGCCAGAGCACCGTGGCCAATCTCACGCCTGCCAGGGCCACGTATAGGCCTTGTCTCACCAACGCTAAAAGAAGGAAAATTATAATGTAACATGAAAGATTTCTTCTTTTCGCCCTCCAACGATTCAATCAACTGCTCATCATCTCCAGTGCCTAAAGTAGTTATGGCTAAGCTCTGAGTTTGTCCCCGGGTAAAAAGACTAGAGCCGTGAGTGCGCGGCAACACAGATACATCGCAACTAATCGGGCGAATCTCTTTAAAAGAACGCCCATCTATACGTATATTTTCATCAATAATCATCTTGCGCACCTGCTTCTTCTCTACTTCATGCAGGCCGGTATGAATATCATCCGCCAGAAACCCCTCGGTAATTAATTGTAATTCTAGCTCTTTGGTCAATAAGGCTACCTCTTCTTCGCGCTCTTCCTTCTTACTTAGCTTATATACCTTGTCTAATTTTTCCTGAGAAAGAGATTCAATCCTCTGTATTAAAACTGGGTCAATTAACTTTAGCTCAACCTTCGCTTTTGCCACGCCATAAAGACGACAGAATTCTTCTTGTAAAGTAAGTATGGGCTTTAAACAATCCATGCCGAATTTTACTGCTTCAAAATACACCTCTTCAGAAACCTCTTTAGCCTTTGACTCAAGCATTAATACGCCATTAACATTACCAGCCACCACTACTTCCAAATCCGCGCTTTCGAGCTCGGCATAAGTAGGATTTAAAACAAATTCGTTATTTATCCTGGCCACCCGGCAACTGGCCAAAGGCCCATTAAAAGGAATATTTGAAATGGATAAAGCTGCGCTTGCCCCAATCAACGCTAAAACATTCGGATCATTTTCGCCATCGCTTGAGAGAACAATCGCCATAACCTGGACTTCATTTAAGAATCCTTCGGGAAATAACGGGCGAATAGGACGGTCAATAAGACGAGAACCTAGAATTTCATTTTCTGAAGGCCTGCCCTCGCGCTTAAAAAATCCCCCGGGGAACCTGCCAGCGGCATAGGTCTTTTCCTGATATTCTACGGTCAAGGGGAAAAAATCCCGCCCCTCTTTTATATCGCGAGACATACAGGCAGTGACCAAAATTACGGTTGAGCCATAAGTAACAGTAACCGAACCATTGGCCTGTTTAGCAATCCTTCCGGTCTCCAGAATAAGATCATTTTTACCAAATTTAATTTTCAAGCTTTTATTTTGCATTATGTGCTCTTTCTCTAATTTGTAGATGAAATGTTTTGGGGTCTTACTTTCTCAGGCTAAGCTTTCCCAGGACCTCTTCATACTTCTTGAAATCCTTGTCCTTGAGATATTTGAGCAGGCTGCGGCGCCTGCCTACCAATAAAAGCAGGCCACGGCGAGAATGCAGATCCTTTTTATGCGATTTAAAATGCTCCCCCAGAGAGTTAATCCTCTCAGTAAGAATAGCTATCTGGACCTCGGCAGAACCAGTATCCCTGGAATGTACCTTAAAATAATTAATTAATTTTGCTTTTTTTTCCTTTACCAAAACCAATTTTCTTCCCTCGCTTTCTAAATATTATACGATAACTAACTCAGCAAGTCAATGGATTTAATAAAATGCTATTTCTTCCTCAATAGCTCAATTATCTTATCCAGCTTCTGGAGCACTAAAACGCTAAAACATATCAGCCAAATCATTAAAGCCAATGAAATCAGGCCGCTCATAAACCTCAAGCCATACCCCATATTCACTCCTTGTCTGCCAACCGACAGTATTTTTTTAATTTTGACTATTCTATCACAAGAATATAGTTATGCAACCTCAATTTCGCGGATTTTTCTACGCGCAGATTTTTTATCTGAATGCCGGCGTTTATATTCGAGGATCCTTAATTTGATTCTTTTCGGTTTCTTACGCGTCTGGCGCATAATCTTTGCCTTAAGCGACTGCTTTTGTAAAATACCTTGTTTAATCCTGTTTTCAATTTTACTTAAGAGGATATGTCTGGCTAGGTTCCGATTGAGGAGTTGAGAACGCTGACGCTGGCATTTTACCTCAAGGCCAGTAGGCAAATGCTTAAGATATACGCAAGTAGCAGTCTTATTTACATTCTGTCCACCCGGGCCACTTGAGTGAATGAAACTTTCCACAATATCTTCCTCGCGTACCCCTAAAGCAGACATCTTCTTTTCCAAAGTCATAACATCCTTCACGGCAGTTACCATAAACCTTATGCCCCCATCGCAACATCAATCTTCTTGATTAAAACGCCTAACTCTTTAATTAACGGCATAGGAAGTATTTTTAAAACCTCTGCCTCCTGTTTCAACATGCGCAGCTGTCCCAATAGCCTCCTTAACATAACCAGCTTTCTTTTTTCTTGCGCCTCTTCCGGATCCATCTCCTGGCGCTGCCTAATGATTACCCCCAGGTTCTTTTTTAGCTCTTGGGCATCTCTACCTTTTTCAAAAATCTCTTTTTTAAGATTCTTATAATCATCCTCATCTAATACTTTCTTATTTTTCGCCTGCCGCAAGATATCCACTGATTCATAACTGGGAATATTCGCAGCCTGGCTTGCATCAATATAATCAGTTTTTAAATATTGCGGCTCTTCTTTCTCCAGGAAATAATACGACTTAAGCAACTTCATTGCCGTCTGTTTACGAATACCTATCTCGCGGCTGACATAAACATCAAAGTTTGCATAACCCCATTCTTTATACATCTTGTCTTTCCAAACCGAATAAAGAGAGCGGCCCAACTCAATCCATGAGCGCTTAAAGTTCTTGGCGCTTTCTAAAATGTGATAGCGCAAAGAACCGCTATCCAAATTTTCCATTTTCTCTTCAATGCCCCTCAACGATTTTGTTTTTGTCTCATCCATCGCTCTAGCCTACTTTCCAAATATCTCCTTTAGTTCCTTGCTATAACCCTTAAACTTCTCTAACACACCGCTTACCTTATTAACTAGTTGCTCCGGTGACTGGCTGCTAAGATTCTTCATTGCTGCTTTCAAAATTATGCTTTTCAATTTGTCCTGGCTTAAAGCCGGATTATCCAACTTAGTATCAATATTAAACACTAAATGCAAATTGCCATCGGCATCAGTAAACAGGTCCAGGGCATTTTTCGCCAAATCCAGGCTCAACCCCTGTTCCTCTCCTTCTTCATAAACAAGGTGAGAAAGATTAAAATCCGTGGCAATATTCAAAGCATTATTTTTGGCCTTAAAGGTTGTGCCAAGGTTAAGTTTTGCCGATAGGAGTTTTTTATTTGAGATAAAATTTCCATAGTAAGGGGAGAAATTAGTTATATTCAGGTCTTTAACCTCTAATTTAGCATCCATATTTTTAGCCAGATAATCAAGCCAACCGGAAAAAATAATATCGCCAAAAGCCTCACCCGCAGAATTTGCAAGCTGGCAGCTTACGCTAAAATCTGTAGCCAATGATGTCACAGGCAGAGAAACTTTAGCCACGCTAATATTTAATTTATCAACGATAACCTGATATCCTGCAGTATTTACTTTTCTATCCGTAAAAATTATCTTGGCATCCTGTACCTTAAGGCTGGTGGGATAAACTTCCGGAGCCTTAGTGCCATTCTGCTCTAAAACCGGCAGGTTTAATTTTCCATCTACGGACTGCTCAAGGTTAATTACCGGCTCGGTAATGGTTAACCCGTGAATAACTACCTTACCAAATAGCAAAGCAATTAAATTCGGGGAAAAAGATATCTTCTTTATGTTCGCCAAATTCCCAATCTCCAGTTTCTCAAGAACAATAGTAAAAGGCAGGCTTAAGCTTATTTTGCCAAGGCTGGCTTTAACTTTTAGGTTCTGCCGGATCTGGTCCTCAACAATCTTAGGGGCATAAAGTCCGACTAAAATACTAACAGCAACAAAAATAGCCAGAAATATTGCAACAATTAAGAATAAAACTCTAAATTTTTTCTGCATATACCTACCCCTTCTATTTAACTACTCGATTAGCAAATTTTATTCACTTACCCCTGCCTTTGCTTCTTCCGCATTAAGGTTGAGGCCGAGAAATTCCTCATTTGTCGGCAGGCTTAAATAAAAATCCGTAGTCTCATCAATTTCGATTATTACCCCGGATGTCTGAAAATCTAATAAATGCCCGCCGCTTAATCTATCTTCGCTGATAAAATGCAGGTGATAACCGCCAACACTAAAACCTTTGAAATATTCTGGCGAGCGCCAACCCACCACGCTTCCTCTTATATCATGAAACTCAAAAACCTTCTGCTCTTTAACTGCCTGATCAAGACCCGAATACGGCTTAACCTGCTTAGGAACGCTTCTGGTTTTTACATATTTAAACAACCCGCTGATCTTTACAGCATAAAAAATATTTTTAGAGGACAACAATTTATCTAAATACTGCCTTAGTTCCGCATAACTTAATTCATTATCAACAGCAAATGTTTTATCGGTGTCAAAAAAGGTTACCTGTGCAAACGGAATTCCTTCTGCCTCATTCACCGGATAAACATGGCCATTAACTTTGACCTGATAAAACAGGCCATCCAGGGCTACCATCTCTCCGTCCAACCCCTGGAAAGTCCCTAAGCCAAAATCACCGTGCCCCTTAAGCGCACAAAGCGTTACCTGCCCATCATAATCACCGGCAGAAAGCGCCTGAATAGTTGATGCCTGATAAAGAACCTCCCTATCCGGCAGATGGCCGCATCCAAGCAGGTTAAAAACAAGAATTACTAAGCACAGGTATGACTTATTTGCTAACATGGTGTAAAGCAGCAGCAGTTTCAATCTTTTCGCGTACAGCATCCTTAAGCAAGACAAAATCTCCGGGGCCAAAGCTATCAGTTTCTACTGCCGGAAGCACAATAAGTTTAGCCGAAAACTTACCCTTAAAAATCCAGCTGCCTTTAGGAATAGCATTACGCGTTCCGACCAAGCAAATAGGCAGGATTGGTTTTTTCTCTTTAATCGCCAATTTAAAAGCCCCGTTTTGAAATTCATTCATCTTGTCGCTAGCGCTACGCGTGCCTTCCGGAAAAAATAATACGGACATATCTTTTTGCAGCCACTGGCTTGCCTGGTGGTAAATCTCTTTTATACTCGCAAAATCTCCACGCATAAGCTTGATATGCTTAATTAATCCCAGGCACCAACCGATAAAAGGAACCTTAAATAAACTAGCCTTAGCTACCCATTTAAACTGCATCTTGGTCTGATAAAGCACCACGATATCAGCCATACTCTGATGGTTAGAGATAATTACATAAGTCCTTTTATGGTCTATATTCTCAAGCCCGCTTGCCCTTATATTCCAATAAGGATTCAAGCTAATCACGGCATCCGACCACCAAAAACACTGCGCATGGGTGATTTTTTTCTTTTTATCGAAAGGGAGAAGCAGGATATTTAAGACAAAAACCACAAAGAAAAGTAGGATAGTCAATAACCCGCTGCCTAACCAAATTCCAATAGAAACAATTGCCTTCATCTTCTTGATTTAACTATAACCCAAATAGCGAAATTTGTCAACTTTAATGAGCGCTTGACTTACAAACACGCAGTGTGAGTAAGTCAATGCGCGAATCAAGCGCCTTAATTTTTTATTCAACGAAGCCCCCGGAGTTGCGAACAAGTTTTCAGAAAAATTTGCGAGCGGTTAACTGCAGGGATATAAATTTAACGCATTACTGCATGGGGACAGATTTGACTATAAGCGCAATAAGTGCAGGCCTTAAATTCAGGTTTAGCCGGAAAGCTCTGCTGGCGGATCCCCGCAGAAACCTCCAGGATATCCTCCTTTACATCATTTAAGTCGCTTTCAACAAGCTCATACCTGCCGATAATCCCGGATTCCAAAAAATATAGTTCTACCGCTATCGGCAAAACTCCAAAGGTATATTGATACGCCAAGGCATAAAGGGCAAGCTGTTTACTTTCCTTAACCCGCTTATCCGCATCCTTCTGAGTTTTAATCGCCGAGGTTTTAAAATCCATGATTACCGCGCCATCCCGTTCTATATCTATACGGTCAAATCTGCCGGTAATCTTATTATCTCCGATTACAAAAGAGAATTTTTCTTCAATAGATTTAGGAACTGACTTACGGCTTTCTTCATCTTTATAAAATCTGGCTAAAGCCTCCCTGCCAATACGAAAACGCTCCTCCTGATGATTAAGATCAAGGAATCCCTGAGGATCAAAATTAGCTGCAAAACAATCCAAAAGCTCATCCATAGCAACCTTATCACCATTAAGCTTGCGCAACAGGTATTGGCTGACCGCCTCATGCATTGCCCGGCCATAGATAACCGTATGATGTTCCATAATGGGCACACGCAATATATTTACATATTTGTATTTTAAAGGGCAAGTTAAATAATCATCAATGTGATAATAACTTAAGCTAACTAATTTGTCTTCCGGAATCTTTTGAGCAGCTGATTTAGGCAATTCTTTGGATGGGGCAAAACGCTGAATACTCTCAATGGCGGCAGTCTTTTTCTTTTCAGCATCCGCTTCGCGCTGTTTGCCCAAAGCCTCAAGCACAAACTGGCTTACCTTACGCAGCCGCTTACCTCCATAATCTTCGGCACTAGTAAAATACAACTCAACTTTCGCACGCGTCATTCCTACATAAAAAAGCCGACGCTCTTCTTGAATATGAAAATCTCCGGTAGGGAGAACTTCTTTAATAAGACAATCCGGCAGCGTTATTTGCTGAGAACGTTTTGGAAGCGGGAATTTACCCTGCACCAGACTGACTAAAAATACTACCTGGAACTCCAGGCCCTTAGCTTTATGTATGGTTAAAATATTCACCGCATCCTGGTCTAAATCCGCTTCAACTGTCGGAGGGTCATCTCCTGACTCAATAAGCAGGTTAAGATGCCTGACAAAACTGATTACCCTGTCCTCTTTAGCCACTAGCTCAAAATTGCGTACTTGGTTAAAAAACTTAGCGATATTTTGGATCTTATTCTCTTTTTCTAAACTGGGATTATGCGTCAGATATTTAAGGTAACCCGTATCAGTAAGAAAACTATACAACAGCCTTCCGGTTGTCTCATTGCGGGAAACCTGTAAAAATCTCTCAATATCCAAAAGCACCTGCTTTATCTTTTCTTTAGTCTCATCCCGTACTTGGGCCAACTCCGGAATCTTTTCTAAATCATTGAATACGTCATAAAGCGGACGGTTTCTGCGCCGGCTAAAATGATTGCACAATGCAAGGTCTGCCAGGCTCACTTTATAAACTTCAGAGCTTACCAGATAATATAAACTTAATGAATCTGAAGGATTGGCAATAACGCGCAAAAAATTAATACACAACTTGACCTCTTCCCGTCCATATAACCCCTGGTTACCGCTGAATTGCCAGGGAATATTCTGCATGTTTAACGACTGGATAAAACCCCGGGCATCAGAATTAGAGCGCACAAGAATGGCAAAATCCCTATACTTAAACTTACCTATACTTACTTTATCTAATATAATCTTACTTATATTATCAGTTTCAGCTGAATGCGTATCAAAATGTAAATGTGTAGGCTTCGTCCCATCTTTAGTTAAACCAATAAGGTGTTTATCAATTTTTGCCTTTACTTCAAAACGCTCCGGATTATTATACTGGATTAGCTGATAAGAGCTGTCCAGGATGGGTTGAGTGGAACGGTAATTCTGAATCAAAGTAATTTTCTCTGCTTCAGGGTATTCCTCTATGTAATTAAGCACATTGCTGTAGGCAGCCCCGCGCCAACGGTAAATACACTGGTCATCATCCGCAACTACGGTTATATTCTTAATCGAACCCGCCAGAAGCTTAACAATCTGAAACTGCGCAAAATTGGTATCCTGAAATTCATCTACTAAAATATATTTAAATTGTTTTTGATAATTTTGCAGGATTAAAGGGTGCTCGCGCAACAGCTGCAGGCTTAAATAAAACTGATTGCCAAAATCAACCAATCCTTCCTTAGCCAGAAGCTCCTGATATTTTACGTAAGCTGCTGCCACCTCCATTTGTTGCTCTGCCAGCTCTTCATTAGCCTTATCTTGTTGCCCAGATTTAACCTGTATCATGAAATCTTGGGCATATTTTAAATAATCCTTGGCTGAAATATCTTCATCTTTTGCCCGGCTGAAAAATGAAATCAGCGCTTCAATAAAACGCGTGGGTTCAGCTAGGGGGCGATAATAATTAAGCGTAAATTCAAAAAGGTGTTCACGGAAAAATACTGCAGCTTCTGACTGAGCAAGCACTTTAAAATCCGGGTTCAATCCGGCAACCAAAGCATTCTCACGCAAGAGGCGGTCACCAAAAGCATGGAAAGTAGAAATCCAGATATCCGTGTAACCATAAGGCATTAGGATATCCACCCTCTCTTGCATCTCCTTAGCTGCCTTATCCGTAAAGGTAAGCGCCAAGATTTCATCGGTCTTAGCCAAGCCCTGATTAATTAACCAGGCAATACGCTGAGTAATCACGCGCGTCTTGCCTGTTCCTGCTCCGGCAATAATTAAAAGCGGGCCATCCCCATGTTTAACCGCCTCAACCTGCTCCTTATTTAACCCTTCTAAAACTTTATCCATAATAAATTAATCTTTATTAATCAGGTGAATCATTTCGCAAAGCCTGCCAAAATCACGCAAGTTAAAATTCATCACTATGCGAGGCAGCTTAAGAAACTCCCCTTCCTGAATCTCTTTATGCGTAGGAGATGAAACCCTGATTTTTCCGTTAGTCAAAATATCTTTAAATTTCTTATTAATAAGCTCCAACGTCTTCCCGGAAATCTCTCTATTCAGCCTTAATACAGCCAAATCTGAAACATATCTTATTGAATGATACACTCTATAAAAATCTTCTATATACTTAACTGCCGCATCAACATTTTTTACAATACGAATAAAATTAAGATCTTCCTTATTAATAAACCCTCTCTTGACTAATTCGCTCTTTACAAAATTCATCCACGTAGCCCAATAGGTTGAGCCTTTCGGCTCCATTAAGACTATTGGCCGGGGCCGGGATTTACCGGTTTGAATTAGAGTAATCATTTCAAACCCTTCATCAAGCGTGCCGAAACCTCCCGGGAAAAGGGCAGTTGCATCGGTCTCTTTTACAAAAATAAGTTTTCTGGTAAAAAAATACTTAAAGTTAATTATCTTATCTTTTTCATCTATATATGGATTGGCCTCTTGCTCAAAAGGAAGGCGGATATTTAAAGCAAACTCCTTGCCTGCTTTAGCACCCTTATTGCCTGCCTCCATAACTCCGGGTCCGCCCCCGGTTACAATCATATAACCTTTTTCTGTCAGCTTTCGGGAAAACTCCTCAGCCATCTTATATTCAGGTGATTTAATCTTTGACCGGGCCGAACCAAAGATTATTACTTTCTTTACCGCTCTATAAGGAGAAAATATCTTAAAAGAATAACGCAGCTCCTTGAGCACATTATTAACCAGCTTGAGATCCCCTCTGTCGCTAGATTCCTTACCTAGCTTAAGAGTAGTTGTCAATATTTCGCGCAATAAATTTTCAGTCTCAACAGAACCGGATTTCTTGGCCAGCTCGCTTATTAAGCTATCTATAGCCGGTTCCCCAACTTCATAATCCCTTATGTTCTTTCCCATCATTTTAAAAACCCCAGTTTGCGCAATTCTTGTTCTGCCTGCTTTCGAAAATCTCCCTGCAGCTCAATAGCATAATCTTTAACTGAACCGCCCGTACCAAATCGCTGCTTTAATTTCTTAGCCAAATCCAAAAGTCCGGCTGCACTTAAAACTAAACCAGTAATTAGCGTCATCCCCTTACCTTTACGCCCCTTAGTCTCATAAAACAACCGCACAACGCCATCAGTATTAGGTACGGCTGCCTTCTTAATCTCATGGCATACACAACTGCTGATCGCCTGTCCGCATCCCGAACAAATTGACCCCTGCGAAGTAGAATAGACCAAGTTATAATTTAAATCGCTATTCTTCATTTCATATTTACCTGCCAGAAGCCTTTTTCAAATCATTAATAAAACCAGAGGGAATTTTATACCCTAATTCTTCTGCTTTATGTACATCTTTCCAGCTTTTATCGTAGTCATTTTTTAAGAAATAAGCAGCCCCTCGATTACAATAGGCTTTGGAATATTCAGGGTTAATTTCAATAGCTTTATTGTAATCAGAGATAGCTTGCTCAAAATCACCTTTATCATGATATACGCTTCCCCGATTACAATAGGCTTTGGAATATGCAGAGTTGATTGCTATGGCTTTGCTGTAATCAGAGATAGCTTGCTCAAGCTTACCTCTACCATGATAGGCAATTCCCCGGCAGTTATAGGCCTCAGCATCTTTAGGGTTAATTTCTATGGCCTTGTTGTAATCAGAGATAGCTTTTTCAAGGTCACCTTTTT
>JAHJCJ010000108.1 GCA_018812825.1 Candidatus Omnitrophota bacterium | reverse complement strand
CCAAACCTTATCTCCATTATCCATAACAAAACGCCATGACCTATCTATGCCAATTAACTTATCTATACCATGTTCTACCAATCCTAAACCTGTATCTATAACAGGTTTTACTACTTCCATTGTCCCGGAAACGATCGGCCATTTTACTGCTCCGGACAATGAATCATAATAAAACTGAAGAGACCCAGGACCGGTTTTTGATGTCGGAACTGGCCTTATTAATCCTTCAGTAATCCCCTTTACTTCCGGATTTGAATATCTCTCTACCCTGCCTGTGATATCCTTTAAATAATTTATACCCTTTTGGGTAGTTAAAAAGCGCATAGTTTCAGTATAAATACCACCTACTGCAAAACTAATAAAACCTTTTCCTTTCAACACATCGCTTGGCGCAAGATTACCAAAAATAACATCTTTTCCTAAATTCAATACGCCGCCACCGCCAAAAATAATTGCTCTACGAGTTAACCAATTAAGACTCTGGTTTCCAAGGCTACCTAAACTTTTCCCAAAATATATACTACTATCTCCTCTTAAAAATTTAGAAAGTCCATTCTCCAGCCTTAAAACCCTAGCCCCGGCCCCTAATAAGGCAAACGAAACATTCTCGTCTATAGAAGCCAGGCTACCTCTTTGAATAAGAGTAACCGCATTCCCTACTTCAACTGCTGTTGCTGACCACATCAATATCTGGCCAGCTTTATGAACCCAGGTTTGAGCAGCCAAAGGATTATAGAGATTATTTATAGCCCTGCCCACCGCACTATTAAAGAAAGAATTAGTTAATACCTTGCCAGCTACTACTCCCATTGCTCCAGCAAAAACCCCACCCCAGATTGCTCCTTTACCATAAGCAGAAAACACATCCGATGATTTTATTTTACCGCCTTCTCCTATAGCAGCCATTATTGAGGTATCCGTTATTGCGTAAGTCTGGCCCCATAAAATAGCACTAGATATCCCTGTTCTTGCTAGATTGGAATTTAATACAGTAGTTAATCCTGCGATTCCTTTGCCTCCAGCAAAAACTTTTCCTACAGGACCAGTTAAGCCTACTGCGGCCAGGGCAAAATTAACATCACGCGGAAGAACTCCGCTTAGAACTGCCTCACCGAAACTTGCTACGCTATTAATCTTATTCCGGTTATCATAAACAGATCTACCAATGCCTACTGCGTTAGGAATACCCACAGTCAAAGCAACAGAACTAGTAACCGAGGGATTAATAAAAGCTAAATTAGTTATTAGGTCTTGGCCGGGAGTTAAAGCTTGACCTGTCAAGCCGTAAGAAATTTGATTTGCTAAATTATTTACGCCAACAGTAAATATAATTGTTGAATCAGTTATAGGCAAACCTGCTCTTCTTAAAGCCCCTAATTCTATGGCGGTCATACCTGCCTTACCTAAATATGCCATTGCTAATTCATATGCCCCTTGGGCTGCGTAACCATTATTAATAAGGTAATTACCTTCTTCTACCCCTACTTTCAAGGCGTTTAATCCTCCGACCTCGGATGCCTTTACTCCAAATCCTGTTTTAGGATCTACCAATTTCCAGTCCTGCGAGTTGCTCCCATCTCTATTAATTTTAATAAAGCCATCTACTTCAAGAGAAGAGATAATAGATTGTTTAGTATCTTCCGAAAGGAACAATCCCGGTATACTACGGATAGCATGTAAATTAGCTCTTACCCAATTTTCTTCTCCCCATCTTTTTAACGTATCGCTCCTGGTTACATAGCCTAATGAGTAATTTAAACCAGCGGCAACCGTAGTTCCCCCCGCAAAAAGAGTAGCAAATCCGGCATCTATACCTTTACCTGCTGCTTTACCCAACTCAACATTTACACCTGCTTTATGCAATCCAAACTCCACTAAACCAACACTACCTGCATATAAAATATTTCCTGTATCGCCTATTAACCCATCCGTAGAAGGAATGCCATTATTATTAAGCACTCTCTCCATAATCTGGCGAGCTTCTTTAGGAGTTTTCCCATCTTTGATCGCCTTATTAAAAGCCTCTACACCCTTATTGTATTCGCTATTATTAAAACCAAGGCCTGTTTCAATACGTTTAATAATATTACCGACTTTATCCCAGAATTTATTGCTTCCTCCCCACATTTCATTACCTTTACTGACCGGCGTGAATTTATCGCCGTCTTTAATGAATGCGCTTCCGTCTTTTAAGGCATAGGTGCCGTCATTTGACTTGGTAAGCAGCTGGCCGTCGGCAAGAATAACATATCTACCTTCGGTATTACCTTTGATCAAGGCCTCTATGCTCATGCCATTGTCTTTAGCCAGTTTTAAAAACTCTTGTTTTACCGATAAATTGTTGTTTTCGCGGAGAGTACCATCGGCCACGTAGGTTATGCCTGAGAAGGCAAGTGGAGATTGTGATGTTCCTGGCGTTATCTCCGCCTTATCAGTAAAAGTATAAACGCCATACTTTTCTATATTTAAAGTGCCTTTATTTATTTGAACCTTTCTGCCCAGATCAGCAATATCATAATATAACCCCTGGCCTAAGTTCATTCCGCCGCTAAGTAAATCAACGCCGATATGCATACCTTCTTTACCGGCAGTGGCAAGGCGCGAGTTGGGGTCAAGCGTAGCTGCCGATTCTCCTGTTAGCTTAACAACCTCTTTATCCTGTAAACTATTCCCTTTCTCCTGTGTGGATATTTTTTGAGGTAGAATGTGTAAAGTTTCCCCTGCCATAAAGATATACTGATCACTCTTCGCTGTCTTAATATAAAGGTTACCATTATCAGCCATGAGGTTGGTAATAGTGCCATCTTTTCTATTTAAGCCTTCAATGGTAGCAAATTTACCAGCGGTAGATCCT
>JAHJCJ010000107.1 GCA_018812825.1 Candidatus Omnitrophota bacterium | reverse complement strand
GCAGTCAAGGTTAACCCATCTGTTCAGACAACTGTACAGACTCAAGATAAACAGACAGCCTCTCCGACAAGGCCACAAACCAGCGTTAGTCAGCCATTAGTAATTGAAGCTCCGAAATCAACTGCTGCAACAGGCGCGCCGCCACCTCCTAGAATAATAGAACCTATTGCTCAGCCTGCTATGATTCTGCCTCAGCAGCAAATTACCGCAGTTAATGCAGAGAGCAGTGTTATGCAGAGGGTGAGAAATGACGAAGAACTTGCCAGGGAAAACGGGCCTATCAGCGTGATTGTCAAAGGGGATGTGTTTAAGGACGCCAGCGTTATCTCCAGGTTCTATTTTGACGAAGAAAGGGTATTGAGAGAATTCTATAGAGGCAATGTGCATTTTGAGATACTGGATGCTATAGGAAATAAGACAGGCGAATTAAGAAATTCCATGGCAGAGATAAATCCCGGAGAACAGGATTGGTATATAAGCGGAAATTATAGGATAAAAGTAGACAGGGATTTGAATGAACATGGCAAAGCAGGCGATACTATAGAGACATTAGAACAGTGGCAGCAACGCAGAAGGGTATTTTTCTATGATACAGATACGCGCGCGAGATTGAGCGAAGTAGAAGTAGAAGAAAAACAGCCGGGCGAATTCAGGGTATTTTTCCTGCCGCCAAATATAACCATAGACCAATTAAAAGCAGCTAAGGTGGATGGCATGATCAGTTTAGGCGCTCAGGAGATTATAGCCGGCCAGAATGCCATTAAACACAAAAATACGCTGGCTATGATTGCGGCTGATAAAGCCAGAAACACGGCTTTAGTCGCAGATAAGCTTGGCGATACTAGAGCTTCCAGATTTGATTTCCCGTTAGCAGGCGGCGTTAATTTCAATATGCGCGTACTTGCTATGAAGGTAGATGATGGATATTATCCTACATGGATATGCTATGAAGATACTGATAAGACATTTAAGGTTAAGGTATTGGATAAAACTAAGAATGCCTGGGTCAATGAGCTTGACAGGTCCGGTAAAGCTGTAGTTTATCATACAGAGGAAGATGTGCTTAATATACTGGATAATACGTCAAGATTCATGCTGCAAGACGGCAAGTGGTATGACGCAGATAGATTAGACATAAAGAGCAAAGTGATAAAGGCCATAGACAGGCAGACAGGCCAGGAAGTGCTCCGCCATGTAGAACTTGGCAATGTAAGAGAGATAAACAAAGCGCGCGAAGATGCCGAGATTTTAAAAGCCAAGATAGATGCGGCAGAAGCATACCTGGATATGTTGAGGAATAAATTAGAGAAAAAAGAAGTATCTATAGTTGAATTTAACGTGCAGCAGAACCAGGTTAATATATTAAAGGGCTGGGGAGGCAACGCAACTATGGGTATTGAATACAGATCTGCCAGTGAGCTGCCTGTTAATCCAAGGGTTGTTTCAACTCCTAAGGGTAAGATTTATTATGATGCCAATGGAACTCAGATTACCTATGGCTTAAAGGCTGTCCAATATAGAATACAGCAGCTTCAGTCACAGCCAGAGGATACTGATAAGATTATAGAAGGCCTGAAGCATGGCATGGTTATGGTAACTGATATAGCTGAAGGCAAAACCACCATACTTACCGGCCAAAGGGCAGTAAAGGAATACAATGCTATCAGAGTGAACTTGCAGAAGACTGCCCCGGAGTCTATAAGATATAATAAAGCCACTAATACCTTTGAATATACTGAAAACGGCAAAACTTACAAAGTTGTTCTTAGCTGGGGAATTGAAGGCGCAAACTCAAGAATACTTAAGATAAGGGATGAATTCAGCCAGGCAAAGCTGTTTAGCTATAGATTGAAAAATGGCGGAGTGGTAATTAAATCCCAGAAGAATGCATTAGCTGTATTGGTAAATCAGCAATTGGCAAAACTTTATCCCGGGAAGAGCCCAATAGAGGTTAGAGAATCTATAAATGCTTCCATAAGGGCCAATCTTGAAAATGTAAAAGCTCTTATCGTTGAACTGTCAAAGGATGAATTGTCCGCTAAAGACCTGGGAGATATGGACAATCTTATAAATTATTTATCCGGTAAGTACACAAGCGGTATTGACCTTGATAAGCTTTTACGCTCAGAATACGCTCCTTTATTCGCGGCAGAATACTATAAGGCGCTATTAGCTGAAGTAAATAAGTCTCCTGATTATGACTACAAAGCTGTATTCAATCTCTATGCATTATTTATAAACGGGGCTATTACTGATGAAGGCATTGATAAAGGTATTATAGATGCGTATAAAGACCTTGAGCAGGGCGTAACACAGGAAAAACTTAATATATTTAAATCCAGGATACAGATGGCGCATCCTGACATGTTCCACTGGACATTCTTTGACTTTGCGAATAATAAAAAGGTGCAGGTGGATTACAGCCCAATGAAGTTCACGCGCTTAATGTGGATAGGCGATACGCTTTACTTTGAAAAGGGAG
>JAHJCJ010000106.1 GCA_018812825.1 Candidatus Omnitrophota bacterium | reverse complement strand
CTCTGGGGCATTCTTGATATCGAAGTTGTTAAAAAAAGAGGCAGTTTTTATAAATAAAACGATCTTGTTAAGTTTCATTTGCCTGATTATTGTTTCGTTGTTCTCTTTTGTAAATTCAGTCAGCTGTAACTCAAGTATCCAGGGTATAGTTAAGCTGCTGAAATATTTGTTAATATTTGTTGTTTGCAATGAGGCGGTGAAAGATAAGAAACATATAAGGAGAATTGTTCTCTCAGTTTGCTGCGGAGTAATCTTGATGGCTGTGGATGCGCTCTGGCAGTTTTTCTTTGGCCATGATTTTATACACGGAATTGCTTTACATTATAATGTAGGCGTAGCGCGTGCTTCAGCTGCGTTCCCGAACCCAAATCTCTTAGGAATTTACATGGCGGCATTTATTCCTTTAATCGCGGGCTTAACGATCCTTTATTCTAAGGGAAAAAATAAGCTACCTATGTCTTTTTTAAGTATTTTGGCCTTAACAGGCATATTTTTGACATTTTCGCGTGGGGCAGGGTTAGCTGTATATCTGGCAATTTTATTTTTATGTATTGCTGGCAAGAAGAAGTTGTTGATTACGTGCCTGGTGGCAATTCTTTTAATTTTCCCTTTTGTAATGCCTAAAGATATAAAAAAATGGGCAAAGGAGGTAAATTATAATCCAATAGTATTTATGCTTAATCAGGATAGGATAAGTATCTATAATAATACTATTAATATGATTACGCATCATCCGTTCATCGGAGTAGGAGTAAATACCTTCTCTAAGAACTACGGTAAATATAAAACCGAGAGCGCTGAGAAATATGCGCATACTCCGGATAATTTCTATGGCCATAATATATATTTGCATATGGCAGGAGAGATTGGTTTACTGGGTTTAGGGATTTTTATCTGGTTCCTGTTTTTAATATTTAAGAATGTAACTAATATTTATTTTAAACTGAAAGATGAATACCTAAGAGCGGTTGCCTTGTCTTTGATTGCCTGCCTTATTGCCTTTTTAATTAATGGCTTAACCGAGACCAGCCTTTACAATGCAAGGGTAGCGATGGTATTCTGGTACTTGATCGGAGTTGCTCTGTCTTTAAGCCGCCTTGCCACAAAGCCGCAAATACACTCGTAAATATGAAGAAGATTCCTATAATATTGTTTGTAATAATTGTTTTATCAGGAGCTTTTTATTTTTTCTGGTTTTTCCCCAGGTATACTGTACCTATTTTAGTCTATCACAGTATTGACTATAAAGAAGAGAGCCCTTTTGTGGTTCCTGAAAATTTTATTAAGCAGCTGGAATATATTAAGAGAAAAGGTTATGAGGTAATAACTTTAGATGAATTAGTGGAAAGCATAAAAAGCAAGAAGCAGCTTAAGAGAAACAAGGTGGTGATTACTTTTGATGACGGTTATAAAAATAATTTTAAATATGCCTATCCGATTTTAAAGAGATTTGGTTTTCCGGCAACGGTATTTCTTATATCTGATTATATGGGGAATGATAAGAGATTCTTGAGTTGGGAACAGGTAAGGATTATGTTTAAAGATAATATATCTTTTGGCGCACATACCAAGACGCATTTTTACCTCGGGGTTGTGGAGGATGAAAAAGTGGCTCTTGAGGAGATAGTAGGTTCAAAAAAGAAGATTGAGCAAGAGATTGGCATGGCTGTGGATTATTTTTGTTATCCTGGCGGAGGATTTAACGAGAGGGTAAAGGAGATTGTGAAGCAGGCAGGTTATAAAGGGGCTTGTGCGACGAATCGCGGGTTTGCCGGGTTTAATCGCGATGTTTACGAGCTTAAAAGAATCAAGGTGAATAATTCTGATATGGATAAGCCCTTTTCTTTCTGGATGAAGCTTTCAGGTTATTATAATTTAGTGAGAAGTAAGAAGAATCCATATTAGTTGATTCAGTAAGTAATGGTAATGTAGACAGTGTAGCCAACATCTTGGGATATAAAGAGATATAGAACAAATATTTAGGTTAAAGGGTAAACTCTAGAGTGATTAAAAATATACTTGTTATACGCAATGACCGGTTTGGGGAGTTTTTGCTGAATATCCCGGCAATACGCGCGTTGAAAGAACTATATCCGCAGGCAAAGATTAGCTTGGCGGTAAATTCTACGGTTTGCGAGTTGGCAGGTTTAGTTGATTGTGTTGATGAGGTTGTGGTTTGGGATGAGGTTAGGGGTAATTTAAAGAAATATAAGTTTGACCTCGGTGTTGTTTTAAATCCTACAAAAGAGGCGCATTGGCTGGTTTTTTGGGCAAGAATTCCTGTGCGGCTGGGTTATGACAGAAAATGGGGGTTTTTGCTTACACATAAATTAAAAGATACTAAAAGTCTCGGAGATAGGCATGAGGTGGATTGTAATTTGGAGTTGATGGGGTTGGTTGGAGCAAAGACATTTGATAAAGCGCTTAAGATTAAAGTTGATGATAATTTGTTTAGAGAATTTATCGGCCAAAGAATTGTGGCAATACATGCTTTTACCAGCGATCCGGTTAAGCAGTGGCCGGTTGAGAGATTTATAGAGTTGGCACAGCGGATTATACGTGAATTGGGATTTAGGGTTGTTATGGTTGGATTATCGCAGAGTATTTTTGATGGTGGTGATGGGGTTATGAGTATGATTAATAAGACTTCTTTGGTGGAATTGGCTGCGTTATTAAAACGTTGTTCTTTGCTTGTGTCGGGAGATAGTGGGCCAGTGCATTTGGCGGCTAGCGTGGGGACGCCGGTGATAGCGTTGTTCAGGAATGATTTGCCGGGTAAAACCGCGCGGCGTTGGGGCCCATGGGGAGAGGGGCATGTGGTGATTGAGAAAGGGAATTTAGAGAATATAAGCGTGGAGGAAGTTGTAGAAGCGATTAAATTAAAGATTAAATAGATCCACCCAGATTTATTGAAGGAGGCTTTAAGATGTTTATTAAAAGGGGTTCTTTAAGGTACGCCATAAAAGCAAGGGGATGGTTTAAGTCTGAAGACGGTGATGCGAAGGTCTTTGAAGGGAAAGTATTAGATTTGGGTTATTTGGGCTGGAGCATCTTTTTAAAAGAAAGCATCGCAATAAATACCATAATTCAATTTGATTTAAGTGTTGATTCTTTAGATCATCATTTGATGGGCAAAGGTAGAATTGTTTATGCAACGCAACAAAAAACAGCTACTGATGTTGGCTTTAGAATAGGCGTAGAGTTTATGGAAGTTGATAAAGATATTATTATAAGTTTTATTAATGAAAGCCAAAGAATAACTAAAGAGGAAAGAAAAAGAATCGAAGCAGAAAGAAGAAAGCAATTGGGATCTAAGGGTATTTGGCCTTTCTAGTTACAATAAATAGATCTACCCCAATTATTAAATAGCGAAAGAGCTATACAGGTGAATATCCTCATTATGCGGGCGTTTACCAAACTAAAGGAGATTCTTCTAACCCATAAAGAACTGGCGGTAAAGATTGGAACTTTAGAGGAAAAATATGACGAACACGACCAGACTATAAAGGTGATATTTGAGGCGATTAAACAACTGCTTGAACCGATACAGATAAAAGAAAAGAAGACAATCGGATTTCATACTTAGGTATGGGATTTTAAGGTACGACTTTGGGGATGGATTATTCGGGGCCGGATTAAATAGATCCGACCCCATTTATTACGTTAGTTCCCTGAACCCAATTATTTCTTTTATAACCACTTATTTTTAATGCACTTACATAGACTGTCTATGAATTGCAAGAAAAATAGGAGCGTCACCTTATTTTTGTGATATAATAAAAAACTATGACATACGCGGTTATTTTAGCAGGTGGAGTGGGGAGCAGATTCTGGCCGTTTTCGCGCGAGCTTGAGCCAAAACAGTTTATGAAGATTATTGGTGAGGCGAGCCTGCTGCAGGCGACTATCCAGCGCTTAAAAGGCGTGGTTGATCCGGCCTGCATTTATATTATCACGAATAATATTTATTTTTATGAAGTTAAGGCGCAGGTTGCTAAGTTTGGCATCCCCGATGTAAATATAATCTTGGAGCCTCAAGGTAAGAATACTGCTCCTGCGGTTGGGGTTTGCGCAAAGCTAATTAGCCGGATTGATAAAGATGCGGTGCTTTTGGTTTTGCCTTCGGACCATTATATTAAGAACATAAGTAATTTTAAGAAGACGGTTAAGAAAGCAATTGTCTGTGCCAGTAAAGATTTATTGGTTACTATAGGGATTAAGCCGAACGCAGCGTCTACGGGATACGGGTATATAAAAGTAGATGGCAAGAAGAATGGTTATATTACGGTTGAGAAATTCCTGGAGAAACCAGATTTAAATAAGGCAAAGAAATATTTTAAGGACAAAAGATTTTTTTGGAATAGCGGGATGTTTACCTGGAAGGCCGCGGTGTTTTTGGAGGAGGCCAAGAAATATTTACCTAAGTTGTACGCTAGCTTGCGGTTGATTAATTCGGCAGAAGATATTCCTAAGGTTTGGCCGAGGATTGAGGCGGTTTCTGTTGATTATGGGATTATGGAGCGTTCCCGGAGGATTGCGCTTATTCCGGCTTCATTTTACTGGACGGATTTGGGCAGTTGGGATGCGCTTGCGGAAATATTCCCGAAAGATAAGAAAGGGAATATTTCTAGCGGCGATACTTTGGATGTAGATAGTAATGGTGTATGCGTATTTTCCAAAGGCAACAGGTTGGTTTCGACTATTGGTGTTAATAATATGGTTATTGCAGATACCCCGGATGCTTTATTGGTTTGCGATAGGAGTAGGACCCAAGATGTGAAGCAGCTGGTTGAGAGGTTAAAGACACTTAAGCGTAAAGAGCATCAGGTGCATTTGACTCAAGCGCGGCCTTGGGGGTCGTTTACCGTTTTGCAACAGGGGATAGGTTTTAAGATTAAACTTATTGAGATTATGCCAGGGAAACGCCTTAGTTTGCAAAGGCATAGAAGCCGGGCTGAGCATTGGGTGGTGGTTTCTGGTATGGCAAAGATTACTAGCGCGGGCAAGGTTTCATTTGCGCGTAGTAACGAGAGCGTGTATATACCCAAGGATAGGAAGCACCGTTTGGAAAATCCTCTGCGTATACCTTTGAAGGTTGTTGAAGTGCAGACTGGCGTGTATCTGGAAGAGGATGATATTGAAAGATTTGAGGATGATTTCAAGAAGGAGTGTAGGTAAAATGATAAATAAGCCTGACCTCAGAGTTTTAATCATTAATCCATTTGGTATTGGGGATGTTTTGTTTACCACCCCTGTAATAAAGGCGGTTAAAGGGTGTTATCCATCCAGTTTTATCGCTTACTGGTCGAACTTGCGGGTTAAACCGATTTTGGAAAGTAACCCTCAGATAAATAAAGTTTTTGCCCTTTCGCGCGGGGATCTTAAGAAGATTTATCAGGAGTCATTCTTTAGTGGCGTTTGGAGGGCGATTAAATTGGCCTCGGAGATAAAAAGAGAGCATTTTGATATTTGTTTTGATTTTTCTCTTGATTATCGCTATAGCCTATTTGCAAAAATAATGGGGATAGGCAAGCGCATTGGGTTTAATTATAAGGGCAGAGGGAGGTTTCTTACTAACTATCTGGACATAGATGGATATTATAATATGCATGTGGTGGAGTATTACTTAGAGCTGCTTAATTTTCTAGATATCCCGGTTTGTGAAAGAAAGTTATTTCTGGATGTTTTTCCAGGTAGCGAATTAAGGGCAAAATGCGTGCTTGCGGCATCCGGAATCGAAGAAAACGATTTTGTTATTGGCATTGCCCCTGGTGGTGGAGGCAGTTGGGGAAAGAATGCGATTTACAAACACTGGTCGGCATTAAGGTTTGCTGAAGTAGCAAATAAGTTAATAGATAAGTTTAAGGCTAAGGTGATAATTTTGGGCGATGAGTCGGAGCGCGATATCGCTGAGGTGATAGTGCATTCAATGCGCAATAAAGCGATAAATTTGATGGGTAAAACAGGATTAGAGATTTTGCCGGGAATAATTAAGAATTGTAGTTTGCTTATTGCTAATGATGGAGGGCCGATGCATATGGCGGTGGCGTTGGGAGTGAAGACGGTTTCTGTATTTGGCCCGGTTAGCGAGACGGTGTATGGGCCGTATCCTGAAGATAGGAACCATGTAGTTTTAAAAGGGGATGTGGTTTGCCGGCCGTGTTATAAGAATTTCAGGTTGCCGATTTGCGAGAAGGATAAAGAGTGTTTAAAGCAGGTGAGCGCTGATGCGGTGTTTGATGCAGTAGTGAGGTTGTTAAGTTAAAGGGAAGATTATGAAAGTATCTGCGTTAGATTTGAAGAGACAGATTGCGCCGATTCGCCAGGAGTTGGATGCGGCGATAAAAGAGGTAATTGATCATACCAGCTTTATATTGGGGCAGGCAGTGGTGAGGTTTGAGCAGAGTGTTGTGAGATATTCCGGGGCGAAATATGCAATCGGAGTTTCAAATGGGACTGATGCTATAGCTTTGGCCTTGATTGCGTTAGGGATTGAGTCTGGAGACGGGGTAATTTGTCCTACGTTTACCTATTTTGCTACAGCAGGGGCGGTAGCAAGTATTGGGGCGCGGCCGGTTTTCGCGGACATTGAGCTAGATACTTATAATATTTCGCTTACGAGTGTTGAGGAGATATTGTCCAAGAAAAATAAGTTTAAGATTAAGGCGATTATTCCGGTGCATCTTTATGGCCAGTGCGCGGATATGGATGGAATATTGAAGCTGGCGCGTAAATATAAATTAAAAGTGGTTGAGGATACGGCGCAGGCGTTTGGGGCGGAGTTTCGGGGGAGGAAGGCGGGGACGCTGGGTGATTGCGGGGCAGTGAGTTTTTATCCGGGGAAGAACCTGGGGGCTTTTGGCGATGCGGGGTTAATTTTGACGAATAATAGAGTTGTGGCTGATAGATTGAGGATTTTGCGGAATCAAGGGAATAAAAATAAATATTATCATTTGGTTTTGGGCCGTAATAATCGCCTGGATGCAATTCAGGCAGCGGTGCTTGAGGTGAAGTTAAAATATCTGGATGAGTGGAATAGAAAGAGGCAGGAGGTTGCGCAGTATTATAATAAGAAGCTTGCGGGGTTGGCAATAAATACGCCGTTTGTGCCAAGCTACACTACGCATATTTATCATCAGTATACTTTGCGCGCTGCGGGTTCAAATAAGAGGTTTTTGGAGTATTTGCAGGAAAAGGGGATTGACTCGCGGGTATTTTATCCGATGCCGCTACATCTGCAAAAATGTTTTAAATATTTAGGATATGGGGTGGGATGTTTTCCGGAGGCAGGGTCGGCGGCAAAACAAATATTCACTTTGCCGATTTATCCGGAGATGACGCTGGAAGAAAAAGATTATATTATTGATCAGGTTCTAATTAGGGTCAGGCACTGAGTTAATCGGAAGGGTGTCCCTTGGGGTCACCCTTAGCTTTGATGTGGTGTCTGACCCTAAATAAGGAGTTTGTTAATGGGGAAGTTGTCGGTTGTGGTTTTGACGAAGAATGAGGAGTCTTGTATTGCTTCCTGTCTTGAATCCGTGAAATGGGCGGATGAAATTATTGTAGTTGATGATGAGAGTACGGATAAGACGGTAGAAATTGTCAAAAAATACAATTGTAAAGTTTTTTTCAGGAAGATGGATGTGGAGGGCAGGCACAGGAATTGGGCTTATGCGCAGGCAAGGAATCAGTGGGTGTTGAGCCTTGATGCGGATGAGATAGTTACTCCGGAGTTAAGGGTTGAGATTGAACAGGCAATGGGATCAAGCGAGTTTGTGGCTTATGATATTCCGCTGCGTAATTTTATCAGCAATTATTGGGTAAAATACGGTGGCTGGTATCCGGCGTCAAAGGTGAGGCTTTTTCAAAAAGATAAATTCAGGTACGAAGAAGCAGAAGTACACCCGCGGGCCTTTGCTGATGGCGTATGTGGACATTTGAGGTCTGATATTATTCATAGGGGGTATCCGGACCTGGAGCATTTTTTAAATAGCGTTAATCGTCAGTCAACACTTGAGGCGGTGAAGTGGATTAAGACCGGTCGTAAAATGACGTTGGTTTGGGCTACCTGGAGAGCGGTAGACAGGTTTTTCAGAAGATATTTTGGGAAGAAGGGGTATAAGGATGGGATGTATGGGTTTATTATTGCTTTCTTTGATACTTTGTATCAGGTATTAAGTTATGCCAAATTTAAAGAAATGCAACGCAAAAATCAGAGCCACTAAGGTAGGGTCAGGCACTGAGTTAATCGGGAGGGTGTCCCCAAGGGACACCCTTAGCTTTGGGTCGGTGTCTGACCCTACTGTATTTTTGGACCGGGATGGGGTAATAAATAGATATCCCGGGGATAGGTTGTATGTAACCTCGCTTAAGAAGTTTAGGTTTCTGCCGCGGGCAAAGAAGGCAATCGCTTTATTGAGTAAAGCGGGTTTTAGGATATTTGTCGCATCTAATCAAGCCGGAGTAGGTAAGGGAACTTACAGCCAACGGACATTGGATGCGATAACTGCCAAGATGCTTAAAGATATCGAGCAAGCAGGTGGTGAGATCACCAAGGTTTATTATTGCACGCATCGTAAAGAGCTAGGTTGTAGCTGTCGTAAGCCTAAGCCAGGCTTGCTTAAGAAAGCCGGCCGAGAGTTCAAGGTTAATTTAAAGAAAACTTACTTTCTGGGTGATACCATGCGCGATGTGCTTACTGCTCATGCTGTGGGCGCTAAATCTATCCTTATCCTTTGCGGCAAAGAGAAATTATCTAATCAAAGGAATTGGGAAGCAAAGCCGGATTTTGTATTTAAAGATCTCCTCGCAGCAGCTAAATTTTTAACGCGTTAATAATCAGAATAGGAAAAATAGGGACAGTTCTGCTTTGAGTTGAGAACCGTCCCTGAATTAGAAGATGAAGGTATTGATTACTTATGCTTCGGCAGGCGCTGGACACCGCAGGGCGGCTGAGGCAATATATGATTATTTAAAAAACAATCGCCAAGATCTAAGGTGTGAGCTGGTTGATGTCCTGCCTTTTGCCTGTCCATTTCTTCGTTTTTGCTATAATTCCGGATACCCTTTTTTAGTTAGTTACGCTACATGGCTGTGGGCTTTCTTTTTTTGGCTAACTGAGTTTGGATTGACGCGCTGGATTAGTCGTAAATGTTCTTTCATTGTAAATTATTTTGGCTGCCGTAAATTCGCTAGTTATCTAATTAAGGAGGAGTTCGATTTCATTATTTCTACGCATTTTCTTAATTCAGAGTTGGCTGCTAATTTAAAACTTAGAAATAAAATCCAGGCAAAACTAATTACGGTAATTACAGATTTCGGGGTACATCCGTTTTGGGTTTCAGCCGGTACGGATCTTTATACTGTTGCTTCAGAGTTAACCCGGGATAAATTATTAGATATGGGAATTTCGGCTGATATGATTCAAGTCCCTGGAATTCCTTTCAGCCCTAGCTTTGTTAAAACTCAGGATAGGATACAGCTGGCAGAAAAATTTGGGATAGATAAAGATAAGTTTACTGTTTTGGTTATGACTGGTTCATTTGGGTCCGGGCCGCTTGAGAAAATTGCTGAAAGCCTTATGTGTCAGGCGCAGGTGCTGTTAGTTTGCGCAAACAATAAAAAACTTTTTTGCCGCCTGCAGAAGCGAAATTTAGAGAATGTGAAAGTTTTTGGATTTGTGAACAACGCCGAAGAGCTCATGGTAGTTTCTAATGTGATAATTACCAAGCCCGGAGGCTCAAGTATTGCGGAATGCCTGAACATGGAATTACTTCCTATATTTATATCGGCAATACCAGGGCAGGAGCAGGAGAATATCAGGGTCTTGGCGAGTTATGGAGTAGGATATGCCCCGAAAAATATACAGCAGATTAAAGAGTTGGTTGTTGAGCTAAAGAATAATCCGCAGAAACTCCAGAGTTTAAAAAAGAATATTGGCCAGGTGGCTAAGCCGCTTGCCTGTCAGGAGATAGCTAGTGTTATACGCTAAGGTTGTATTAGGCCTACCCATAGATGGCCCGTTTGATTATACCATTCCTCTAGATTTGGAAAATAAGATTTCCATTGGAATGAGGGTTTGGGTAAATTTCCGCAACAAAAAAGAGGTTGCCTATGTAGTTGGTTTAAGCAAAAAAACAAAGATTAAGAGAATAAAGGAGATTTCGGCGGTAATTGATACGCAGGCTGTTCTAGATGAAAAGATGCTTTCATTGACTAAAAGATTAGCGGAATATTATTGTTGTTCCTGGGGGGAGGCAATTGAAGCTGCGCTTCCGGATGAGCTAAGGAAGGGGAAAATAGATCCGACCCCAATCAGTGGAACTCCGATTAGCGGAAAAATAGACCTGACCTCAATTATTGGGCAGGAGCTGATGCCGGTTTATTTAAGAGAGATTAAAGATGTTTGGGTGCTTAAGCGTTCGGCGATTGTTTTGTTTAGCGATATCCTGGAGGCAGAGAGAGCTAGGGAGTCAATCGAGAAAGATTTAGGTGCAGATGTTTTTTTGGCATTTCGCAAGCAACCAAAGGAGCTGGAGGTTTGGGGAAAGATCAGGCAGGCACAGCATTGCGTTGTAGTGGGAACGCGCTCGAGCATTTTTTCTCCAGTAAATAATCTGGGCTTAATTATAATTGACCAGGAGCAGGATCAGGTTTATAAGCAGGAGCAGGTGCCGCATTATCATGCCAGAGAAGTTGCGTTAATGCGCGCAGAGGTTTGCGGTTCAAAGGTTGTTTTGGGCAGTCGAGTTACTTCCCTGGAAAGTTTTTATCTTGCGCAAAAAGATAAGCTTAAATTTGAATTTGTTCCTCCTAAGACCGAATATCCAGAGGTCAAGGTTATTGACGCTCGCCGGCTTTCATACGCGGAGAGAAAAAGTAAGGCCATATTTTCAAAGTATTTGTCGGATGCAATTTACACAACCTTAACTGAAAAAGGCAAGGTCCTGTTGTTTATCGAACGCAAAGGTTTTGCAACTTCGGCTGCTTGCCATAATTGTGGAATGGTTTTAAAATGTCCGCGCTGCAATATTAACCTGGTGTTTCATTTTGATATGGATAAACTAAAGTGCCACCATTGTAACTTTAAGATGGAGGTGCCTAAAATTTGCCCGAGCTGCAATACCGGCTACATTAAATATTCTGGAATTGGTACAGAAAAGGTAGAAAGTGAATTGGTTAAAATTTTTACGCAGGCACATGTAACAATATTAGGCAGAGAAAATAGGTCCCACCCCGATTTGGAAAATAGGAGCGTTTCCGGATTTACGGATGTTTTTGTGGCGACTAGTTCAGTGGTAAAACACCAGGGTTTAAGTTTCGATTTAATAGGAGTAATTGCGATAGATAATTCGCTCAACCGGGCGGATTTCCGGGCAGCAGAGAAAACATATGCCTTGCTTATGGGGTTAGTGAGCTTGACTTCTAAAAAATTGATTATTCAAAGTGTTAATGCTAATCATCATTGTTTTCAGGCATTGATTAAGAATGACCCGCAGATTTTTTTAAAAGAGGAGTTAAAGCAACGCAAACAGTTAAGCTTCGCCCCCTATAGGCATATAATTTTGGTTAAAATAAGAGGGAAGAATCTTGAAAAGGTAAAAAAAGCTAGCTTGGATTTATTTGAGAAATTAAGCGGGCTTAAGGCTAGTAGTTTAAAAATGCTATCGCTTAATCCTGGGCAACCGGCTAAATTACGCGAGAATTTTTATTATCAGGTATTAATGACTGCATCCAGCGTTGGAAAAGCAAGCCATTTTCTAAAATTACACTTAAAAAAATGGCATTATTCAGGTATAATAGTAACAGTGGATGTGGATCCGATATGACCTTTCCCGAATCGTAATAAGTCTCGTCGGGATTTCGCTAAACAAGAGCATAAGGTGCTCAAATTCGCACATTGACTTACGCACACTGTCGTGTTCGTAAGTCAAGTGTTCATTTAATGAAAATAATATTTTTCGGTAGCGCACATTTTGCAGTTCCGGCACTTGAAGCTTTGATTAAAAGCAGCCATGAGCTGGTTTGCGTGGTTACCCAGCCGGATAAGAAAAAGGGTAGACATTTACATGTTTCTGGAACAGATGTTAAGAGCACGGCTGTTGCGGCAAAACTTAAAACCTTTCAGCCGGAGAATATTAAAGCTAAGGAAAGTGTAAATTTTTTAAAAAACCTGGATGCTGACCTTTTTGTTATTGTGGCTTACGGTCAGATGTTTTCCCGGGAGGTTTTAGATATCCCGAAGATTATGCCGATTAATATCCATGCTTCGCTTCTGCCGCGTTATCGCGGGGCAGCTCCGATTAATTGGGCGATAATTAACGCAGAGAAGAAGACCGGAGTGAGTATTATGTATGTGAGTCTTAAAATGGACTCCGGACCGGTTATCCTGCAAAAGGAAATAAAGATTGAAGAAAATGATACTGCGGTAAGCCTTGAGGAAAAGCTGAGTGATCTGGGGGCAGAGTTGTTAATGGATGCGCTTAAGATAATTGACAGCAGGAATTATCGTTTATTAGAACAGGATGAAGAAAAGGTAATCCTTGCGCCAAAACTAAAAAAGGAAGATGGTTTAATTGACTGGAATGCTTCTGCTGTAGATATTTATAATCAGGTAAGGGGAGTCTTGCCTTGGCCGGGCGCATTTACGGGTTACCGCGGAAAAATACTTAAAATATTTCAAGCGGATATCTTGCCGGTGTTTCCTAATCATAAGCCTATGCCTGGAGAGGTGGTAAGGGCGGATAAACATGGTATTGTTGTAGCTTGTGGGAGGGGTTTTTTAAATCTTAAAGAATTACAGTTGGAAGCAGGCAAGCGTATGTCTGCGCAGAATTTTATTATAGGGCACAAGTTGAAAGCAGGCGATACCCTTGTCTCAAGCAGGGTCAGGCACTGAGTTAATCGCAAGGGTGGCCCCAAGGGCCACCCTTAGCTTTGAGGTGGTGCCTGACCCTACCTATTTAAATGTTGCAAGTTGAGGAAGTTTTGTTATAATATTTTCTATGCCAGAATTAAGGAAAGATCCGATTATAGGTAGATGGGTAATTATTGCCACGGAACGCGCTCGCCGGCCTGATCAGTTTATGGGACATAGAGAGCAGGATGATCATAACTCTTGTCCATTCTGCGAGGGTAAAGAATCTAAAACTCCGCCTGAAATTTACGCTATTCGTCCGGGGAATTCTACGCGCAATGGCCCAGGTTGGGACCTACGCGTTGTCTCTAGTATCGCGCCTTTCTTAAGAGTCGAAGGAGATTTGGACCGGCGCGGAAACGGTATATATGACGTGATGAATGGACTGGGGGCACATGAAATTGTGGTTGAGACCAATCAGCACATTGCCAATATGGCGGATTTAAGCGAAGATCAAATCACTAAGGTACTTAATTGTTATTCTGATAGAATAATTGATTTAGAGAGGGACAGCCGGCTTAAATATGTTTTGGTATTTAAGAATTATGGTAAAGGCTCCGGAGGAGGAGGAATCAGGCATTCTCGCTCGCAGTTGATTGCAACTCCGGTTAATCCTAAACGTGTAAAAGAAGAGTTGGCAGGGTCGCGTAAATATTATGATTATCATGAACGCTGTGTGTTTTGTGATTTAGTTAAACAGGAGATGGAACAGAAAGAGCGTATCATTGCTGAGTATGATGGTTTTGTGGCGGTTTCTCCGTTTGCGGCGCGTTTTCCTTTTGAGACCTGGATCTTGCCGAAGAAGCATTGCTGCGATTATACCTGTATGGATACAGAATCGAGAAGAAATCTTGCCCATGTGCTTAAAAACGTGCTTTTAAGATTAAAGGTGGGGTTAAATGATCCGGATTATAATTATATCATTCATACTGCGCCATTTCGCAGACAGAAGGCAGGTTATTGGAAGACCATTGATTTAGATTATCATTGGCATATTGAGATTATGCCGCGTTTGACGAAGGTCGCGGGTTTTGAATGGGGCACGGGTTTTTATATTTGTCCGCTGCCGCCTGAAGAGACAGCTAAATTTTTAAGAGAGGTAGAAGTTTAAGATGGGTGAATTAAGAAGGGATCCGGTTGTAGGTCGTTGGGTGATTGTGGATACGGATCATCCGAATAAGCCGGAGGATTTTGACTATGAGAAGTATATCCCTAAAGGAGGGTTGTGTCCGTTTTGCTACGGCAATGAATTTATGACTCCTCCTGAGATAAGCTGTTTTCGCGATCCTTCAACCGGAGCAAATAGCCCGGGTTGGCAGGTGCGCGTGGTAGCGAATAAATTTCCCGCTTTGCAAATTGAAGGTGAACTTGACCGGCGAGGTCTGGGTATTTATGATATGTCAAACGGGATAGGGGCGCATGAAGTTTTAGTTGAGTCTCCGTATCACAATAAAGATATATCTGAGCTCCTGCCGCAGGAGATTGAAAGTTATATTAAGATGTGTTGTGTGCGCGCAGCAGATTTAAAAAAAGATAAGCGTTTTAAATATATCATGATCTTTCGTAACTATGGGTCAGCTGCAGGGGCTTCTTTAGAGCATCCGCATACGCAGCTAGTGGCGCTTCCCATGGTGCCGAAGAATGCGTTAGAGGAAATTCATGGGGCGCGCGATTATTACAATTACCGCGAACGTTGCATATTTTGCGATATCATTCGCCAGGAGATTCAAGATAAGGCGAGAATAGTTTTAGAGAATAAGTATTTTATTTCATTTTGCCCGTTTGTTTCGCGCTTCCCATTTGAGATTATGATTATGCCTAAGCAGCATAGCGGTTATTTCTGTCATATATCAGGGGATGAGGTAGTAGCATTAGCGCAGATATTAAAAGAGACCCTAGGAAAACTAAAAAAAGTATTTGAAAATTTGTCATATAATTATATAATTCATTCTGCACCTATTAATGGTGACGCTGATGTGGAGTACTATCACTGGCATATTGAGATTATGCCTAAGCTGACGCAAGTAGCAGGTTTTGAGTGGGGGACTGGTTTCTACCTTGATCAAACCTCGCCTGAATTAGCCGCGCAGTATTTAAAAGCCGTAAAAGAATAAGCAAAATAAAGGGTAGGTAGTAGATAGTAGGTAAAATGTAGGGAAAAACTAATTATTAATTAGGAGGGTGAAATGGCGGTTAAAGTTGGTATTAATGGATTTGGTAGGATTGGACGTTTAGTGGCTCGGGCAATCATGGAGAAGAATAGCAAAGATATTGAGCTTGTAGCGATTAATGATTTGACTGACGCTAAAAGCAATGCATATCTTTTTAAATATGATTCAGTGCACGGACGTTTTGATGGTGAGGTGAAGGCAACTGCTGCTGATGTAATTTCAGTTAACGGTAAAGAGATCAAGGTTTTAAGTAAAAGAGATCCTGCTGAGCTTCCCTGGAAAGATTTAGGGGTTGAGATCGTAGTTGAGTCTACGGGGTTATTTACAATTAAGAAAGATGGTGTAAATAAAAAAGGTAAAGAGGTAAAAGGTGCAGAGAATCATATAATTAAAGGCGGGGCAAAAAAGGTTATAATTTCAGCTCCTGCTGAAGGCGAAGATATCACCATAGTTTTAGGGGTTAATGAATCAAAGTATGATGCGAAGAATCATCATGTAATTTCTAATGCCTCATGTACTACGAACTGTCTTGCTCCGGTTGCAAAGATAATAAATGATAATTGGGGTATTGTTAAAGGGCTGATGACGACAATTCATTCCTATACTAATGACCAGAAGTTGCAGGATATGGTGCATTCTGATTTACGCCGCGCGCGTGCTGCAGCAGTTTCCATGATTCCTACATCTACCGGAGCAGCTAAGGCAATTTCATTAGTTATTCCAGAGCTAAAAGGAAAATTGGACGGGTTTGCTATTCGCGTTCCTACTCCGAATGTTTCTGTAGTGGATTTAACCGTATTGTTATCCAAGAAGGCTACCGTGGAAGAACTGAATGCTGCTTTTAAGGTAGGCGCAGATGGCGCATTAAAAGGGATTCTTGGATACACAGAGGATCCGGTAGTTTCGATTGATTTTAATCATTGCGCGTTAAGCTCGATAGTTGATGCTAAGATTACTAAAATAATTCAGGATGATTTTGTAAAGGTATTGGCTTGGTATGATAATGAATGGGGTTATTCAAACCGCGTGGTGGATTTGTGTGAGTATATTATTAAGAAGGGACTATAATAGAAAAAATAGGGGTGTTTCCTAATATTATTTGTTTTGTATCCTATTGAATTTGAGATAGTTATATAGACTGTCTACTGGAGAAGAGATGGCGAAGCTGATTTTAAAAGATATTGATTTAAAAGATAAAACTGTATTGGTGCGCGCGGATTTTAATGTGCCGCAAGATGCCAATCTTAATATCACTGATGATGCGCGTATACGTGCAACTATGCCTACTCTAAAATATATTTTAGAACATGGCGCTAAAAAATTAGTCTTGATGAGCCATTTAGGCCGTCCGGATGGAAAAGTAGTTGCTAAATACAGTCTTAAGCCGGTAGCTAGCCGTTTAAAAGAGTTATTAGGGCAGGATGTGTTGTTCCTTAGCGATTGCGTTGGTGATAACATTAAATCGGATATTGATAAGTCAAAAGAAAAGGTTGTTTTGCTGGAGAATTTACGATTCCATGCTGAAGAAGAGGCAAATGACGCTGATTTCTCTAAGCAACTTGCATCTTTAGCGGATATATTTGTTAATGATGCTTTTGGCACTGCGCACCGCGCACACGCATCTACCGAAGGTGTGACGCATTTCTTACAATCCGCTGCGGGGTTGCTTTTGGAGAAAGAGATCAAATATTTTGGCGATGCGGTTATAAATCCGCAAAAGCCATTTATGGTTATCTTGGGTGGAGCAAAGGTAACGGATAAAATTGGGGTTATTGAAAATCTGCTGCCTAAAAGTGATGCGATTATCATAGGCGGTGGTATGGCATATACCTTCTTGAAGGCGCAAGGCAAGCAGATTGGTAATTCTAAGTTGGAAAAAGAGAAATTAGAAATAGCCAAATCAATTTTAGATAAAGCTAAGCAGTTAAATAAAGAAATCTTATTGCCTATTGATCACGTAGTGGTTGATAATATTGATGCAAATGCTAAAATTGACATAGTGGGCGAGGATATTCTTGAGGGTAAGATTGGCGTGGATATCGGGCCAAAGACGGTTAAATTGTTTGAAGAGAAATTAAAATCCGCTAAAACTATTGTTTGGAATGGGCCGGTGGGAATATTTGAAATTGATGCTTTTAGCAAAGGCACGCTGGCGTTGGCTGATTTTATCGCTGGGTTAAATTGTATTTCTATAATTGGCGGAGGGGATACTGCCGCGGCGATAGCTAAATTTAAATTAGAGGATAAGATGTCGCATATTTCAACTGGAGGAGGGGCGAGCCTGGAGTTTTTAGAGGGGAAAACTTTACCGGGCATTGCCGCGCTTACAGACAGATGAGAAAAACTATTATTGCTGGAAACTGGAAAATGTATAAGACGATCGTAGAGGCCATTGAGCTGGCTAATGGCTTAAAGCGTGAGTTTTTTAAGTTGGACTTTGCGGCAGTGGATGTGGTATTGTGCCCGGCGTTTACCGCTTTAAGCGAAGTAGCGGAGGTTCTAACTGAAACGGGTATTGGTTTGGGCGGCCAGGATGTTTATTGGCAGGATGAGGGCGCTTTTACGGGTGAGGTTTCTCCGGTAATGTTAAAAGACGCAGGGGCTCAATTTGTGATTATCGGGCACTCTGAGCGCAGGCAGTTTTTTTCCGAGAGCAATGAAACTGTAAACAATAAAATCAAAGCGGCGCTTAAGGCCGGACTTACTCCAATTGTTTGCGTGGGGGAGAATTTGCAGGAAAGAGAAGCTGGTAAAACATTTAAGGTTATTGAAGATCATATTAATAATGGATTAGTAGGCATAAGCGGCTCCGATATGCTAAATTTAGTAGTTGCTTATGAGCCGGTTTGGGCAATTGGCACGGGTAAGACTGCCACGCCAGAACAGGCGCAGGAAGTGCATAAATTTATCCGAGATTTATTAAAGAAGAATTACGGCTCAGAGGTGGCGGATAGTGTCAGGATTCAATATGGTGGAAGTGTTAAACCTGAAAATATTACGGAATTAATGAGTAAACCGGATGTAGACGGGGCCCTGGTGGGCGGGGCAAGCCTGAAGGTAGATTCTTTTAGCACAATAGTTGCTAAAGCAAGCGAGGTTGTAAAATGATGACATTTATAATTGTAATTCATGTAATTGCCTGTGTAGTTTTAATCGTCCTGGTCTTGATCCAGCGTGGAAGAGGGGGTGGGTTAGTGGAAAGTTTTGCCGGGGTGGAGTCGATGTTCGGGACAAAGACTAGCGCTTTTCTTACGCGCACGACTACGATTATGTCCGTAGTTTTCTTTGTGACCTGTTTGAGCCTGGCGGTTTTATCCGTTAAGCAGAGTAAGTCGTTGATGCGTAGCGCTAAACTACCGGCTTCGGTAAAGGCGGCGGTAAAGACAGAGGATGTTAAAACAGAAACAACTAAAACAGAGGGCGTGGAAGCAGAACCCGCTAAGGCAGAGACAGTGAAGACAGAAGCAGCTAAAGCAGATATGCCGAAAGCAGAAGTAGTAAAAGTTGAGGCAGTTAAAGCTGCGGCGCCGATAGAAAAAGCTAAGCCGGAGGCAGGGAAAGCTGAATAATAGAACTAGATTAATAAGTCTTAAAGGCTACCAATAAAATTGGTAGCCTTTATTATAATTAAACCAGGGACGGTTCTCAAGCCAAAGCAGAACTGTCCCCTTAGGAAGGGACACTTTAGCTTTGAGTTGAGAACCGTCCCTAGTTCAGATGAAGGATAAAAAACTTTTTTGGATATTTGCTCTAAGCAGCGCGGTTTATTTTACGCAAGGCATCGAGGGCCTGCCTAGCCAGGGGCTATTCTATTACTTTAAAGAAACTTTGCATTTCTCTCCGGAAAAAATAATGTTTCTGGGCAGTTTAACTACCTTTGCCTGGATGGTGAAGCCGTTGATTGGTTATGTTATAGACCATAACTTTAGTAAAAGATGCTGGATAGTTATTTCTTTGGTTTTAGATATAGTTTTTGTTTTGTTTTTGGGCTTGATGCAGATGCCGTTTGTTTTCTTAGTGGCGTTACTGGCGATTAATTCTGCAAGTACAGCTTTTCGCGATGTAGCGGTTGATGGGATAATGTGTGTGGAAGGCAAGAAGTATAAGGCTACCGGGAAGATTCAGAGCATCCAGTGGGTTTCGATTTTAGTGGCAGGGCTATTTACCGGCATCGGCGGAGCTTTTATCGCAGAGAAATGGGATTACAAGATTGGTTTTTTGTGCCTGGTGCCTGTTTATTTGCTGGTAGGCCTGCCGGCTTATTTCTATCAGGAGGAACCAGGAGAGAAAAAGTACGCATCTTTATTGGCGGACTTAAAAAGACTTTTTAGCGATAAAAAAATATTAGTTATCGGATTATTTATTTTCTTGTATAAATATTCTCCGTCTTTTGGCACACCGTTGTTTTTTATACAGCGGGATACTTTTAAATGGGGTAAGATGTGGATTGGGACATTGGCAACGATTAGCACGGTCTGTGGGGTTATTGGAGCCCTACTCTATTATAAATTCAGCCAGAAGATAAATCTTAAACAGTGGCTTTATTTTTCCGTATTTTTAGGAGCTTTAACTACCTTAAGCTACCTTTATTATACTCCTGTGATGGCTGTTGCTTATGATGTGGCGTATAGCTTTCTGGGGATGTTCATATTTTTAATGGTTATGGATTTTATGGCCCGGCATTCGGTTAGGGGGTTAGAGGCTACTTCGTTTGCCTTGTTGTGTAGTATAAATAATCTTTCCGGAGTAGCCAGTAATTTGTCCGGCGCATTTCTGCTTCCGCTTATTGGTTTGAAATGGCTGATTGTTTTATCCGCGTTGACCAGCTTTCTTTGTTTGCCGTTGATTCGTAGGATAGAGTAGGATAATATGGACAGCGACAATTTAGAGATAAATAGTCGCTGTCCATATTAAAAAAATAGTCGCTGTCCCTATTAAATGAAAAAGATAGTTATTATACTTTTAGGATTTATGGTGGTGGTTTTTCTGCTCTTGTTATTAAGATCAGGAAATCAAAAGCGTCCTAATATTATTTTCATCACAATAGATGCTTTGAGGGCCGATCACTTGGGCTGTTATGGGTACCAAAGAAATACCTCGCCTAATATTGATGCACTAGCTAAGCAAGGTGTAATGTTTAATAAATGTTTTTCTTCAAGTAATGCGACTGTCCGTTCATTTCCAGGTATTTTAACTGGAAGATATTTAGCAGTCATCAAGAAGAATTATGCTTTTTATAATAATAATCTTGATAATAAATTTAATACTTTAGCAGAATACCTTAAGAAAGAAGATTATTTCACAGCTGCTTTTATAAAAAATGCTCATTTAAGAATTAAACAAGGATTTGAGCAGGGCTTTGATTG
>JAHJCJ010000105.1 GCA_018812825.1 Candidatus Omnitrophota bacterium | reverse complement strand
TAACCTTTATCATACAAAGAATCATGGGAGGTGTGTTTTCCTGGTATAAGGAAAATATTGCTTCAAAAACCGCCACAGAATTGGATGATGAGCTGATCCCTCTTTTAAGAAGGGTTTCTAAGATTGTAATCTGGGTAATTGCCCTGCTAATCATCCTTCCTGTTTATGGAGTAAATATCAGCGCCTTAATTGCTACTTTGGGAGTCGGCTCTTTAGCCATTGCCTTGGCTGCTCAAGACACCATCGCAAACATTATTTCCGGCTTTATGATTATGGTTGATAGGCCTTTTAGGCTCGGGGATAAGATTAAATTACCCAGCGGAGAAATCGTTAAAGTTTTAGATATCGGGGTAAGGCGCTCAAAGTTTTTATCGGAAGAAAAAGCCATAATCATTGTTCCTAATCTAGAGTTAAGTAAAAGCAAGATTGTAAATTATACCTACGGGCAGGAACAATTAAACAATCCATCCTAAATCCGAGATTACTATGCCGTTAAAAGTGACTCACCATAAAAACACTCTCTGTAAACAGGTAGAATACAAATTTAAGGTAGGGGGCTCGGCCGCTATGCCGAGCCTTTCGCGCTCAGCGCTTCAAAGAACTGCCGCAATTTTTAGAAGGCAGAAAAATAGAAACTTCCCCTATTTCCTACCCGGAGCCCCTCCATACAAATCTGGAGTTAAATCAGATTGCCAGTATTCTTTGGTATTGACGTCCATTATGGTAAGCTTGCCTGACCAGCCGGCGCCAGTATCAATATCCCAAACATTACACGCATGAATCGGCTTCAAGGTATTATAAAGTTCTGTGGACGTATGTCCGACAAATATATCTTTAAAACTACCCATCCTGCACTCATTACCCGTTAGATGTTTCTCCCAGGCCGTATCTAGAAGTATCCTGTCCCAAACCAAAAACTGCGCACTATGGCTTGACAGCGGTATATCCGGATTGAATCCGCCATGAATAAATATTTGATCATCAATCTCAAGCCAAAGATGCCCGCTCTTTAAGAAATCAATGTGCGCCTTAGGCATAGGCCTGCCGCCGTATGATTCTATCGTACGATTACCGCCCTGGCTCGTCCATATCTCCGGGCAATCGCCTCTTTCCGCCCAATCCAGCACCCACATATCGTGATTCCCAATTATCAAGTCGCAATGCTTAATCTTTAAAAGCTCATCAATACATTGCTTAACCTCAGGATACCCGTCGCACACATCCCCAATCACGATTAATCGGTCGCTCCTTCTGTTGAAACTAGAGCGCTCAAAACATTGCAATAGCGCCCTAAAGGCGCCGTGGATATCCCCGATAACAAAAGTTTTCACCAAAAAACCTTTCGAGAATTAACTACAAGTCACTATTACTTTTCTCGAGATTGAGTAAGATTGCCAAAATGCCCTTGTCTTCGTTCTTGTCCAGTCCTTTTACTACCTTCGCCTGCCACTTTTTCGGAATCGAATCAAATACCTGCTTAATTACGGAGGATTCGCCTTTATCAATTAGCGACTTCAATATCTCAATTGCGATATTCCTATCTTTAACTGCCTTATCTTGCTTAAGCCTCCTCTGGAAAATAATTAGCTTATGCAACGCAAAATTAGCCGGATTCGGCAAAGTTACATAGAAATCTTTCACTTTAACCTTGATCGTATTTGCGGATAAGAAGCTAAGGAATCTTAAAGCTACAGCGTTTATGCCTAATTTTGGTAAAGGAAATGGCTTATCTATACCTCTACCCTTCTCCAGAACTAAAAACTCAAGCAACAGGTCAGGATGCTCAAGCTTGATGTATCCCTTGTTTCCTTTGTAGATCATAACGAAACCGAGATCGCGAAGCAACTCCGGCACATTAACTTCATGTTTTATCTTAGTCGGATTATCTATTAAAAAATCTATGTCTCTGGTTTTTAGGGCTGCACGATCTAAATACTGAGTGCCAGCGAAGTATTCATTATAAAAATATGCGCTCCAACTGCCGATAAGAATAAAATTATTAAGTATGCCGGCCTTGTGAAACCGCTTTAAGATTTCAAGACATAACTCATACTGTTTCTTTTCCACGTAATGCTCTCCTTATGAACTTAATCTGATTTTTGACTTGTAGTAATAGCTTCTTATATTTATCAAGCATTTTTCTTTGTTCGGCGTAAGCTTTCTTTAGTTTTTCCGAAATAGGACCTTTGTATATAAACTTTACCTTTTTGCCTTGCCTTTTTACAAGATAATAATAGTAGCGTTTGCCTATTTTCTTTCTTATTAGGCAACCTTTAATCTTAGCTATCTCCTCTTGATAGCGTTTCAGCATATCGCGAGAGTTCCCGAGCTCTTCTTTTAATACTCCCTTAATAACGCCCATAGTCGTTCTCCTTTACCAAACATTTCACTACTAAAATTATACTTTGTTTGGTAAGAATGTCAACCCTTATTTTACCTAACAATTCATTAAATTTATCAGCTTTTGTATGGTAAGAATAATGAAGCAAATTTAAATAAGAAACCTATTTGGAAGGTTATTGCTTCTTTTTAAGCCGGGTAAAGCTGGTCTCTAAGGAAATAGGCTCGGCCGCAGCGCCTTAATCTACGCTAAAAACTACAAGGACGGCGCTATGCCCCGCCTTCCCGAGAACGGGACACCCACGCAACTCCTATAAGCGTGGGGTGAGCGCTATTTTTTCAAAAAACTGCCGCAATTTTTAGGGGGAGTAAAAGTAAAACTTAGAATTTAAAATTAATCTGCGGGTGTTCCCGCTTGATTTCGTCTTTAATGAGTTCAACAAATTCCCGAGCTGATTTCAAAGCACTTTTTGCATCGGTCATGGAAATATGGATTTTCCAAGGTTCATAGATAAAATTATTACGATTTTTCCTCATATAATCGAATTTCTCAATCAATGCTTTATATTTATCACCTAAAAAATGAGCAGTAACGGCCACAACTGTCTTATGCTGAAAGTTAGTTGATGGCCTGAAACCTTTGATAAATACAAATGCCCTCCCAGCATGAAGCATGGCGGTATAAGCCGTTTCATAGGAATGACCTTCATCTATCGAAAGTAACTTTTCTGCAACCTTAAGATCTTTCTCTGCACTTTTTATTACCTTCTCAATCTGATCGAATCCTATCTTTTCCGGTTTTATCAATTTCTTTTCTATATACTCGTTTAGAAAATCATCAGAGGTCATTTTCATCTCCTTTGATAAATGTCTTTTTGCTTTTTATCACTTCTAAAACAAAAGAATTCTTTTTCTTTTTTTCCTTCTTATATTCGTTCTCAGTATACCGCGTATAATTAACTTCTTTAAATAATTTCTTCTCAAGGCTGCTAATTTTTACCACCAATTCATTCTCATTAATACTATTCCCTATTAAAAATATATATACATCGCTGTCCTGCCGCTCATCGCCTTTAGCAAAAGAACCGTATATGAAAGCAACTTTAATGCCTTTTATATCGGATATGGTATCTTTTATAAGTTTTATTACCCCTTCCGTTTTAGAAATAATGTTTTTGATTTCTTCATAAATGGGATTCTGTTTATTTAAGGAAAATAATTTTATGTTGCCGATTTTACGTGATTTAAGTATTCCAGAGGCACTTAGTTTTTGTAGTTCCCTATGGAGCGTTCCTACGGACATGTGGTATTTACTAGCTAGCTGGCGGGTATAGTGCTCTATCTCAGGCGCCTCAAAGAATGCCTTAAGAAGAGTTTGGCGGGTTTTTGAAGCTATTAGGCTCTGCAGCATATTGTTCTCCTTTTGAGAACAATTGTATCATATTTGAGAACAATGTCAACTTTTTTATTGACAACCTAAATGACAATTAATCTTGGGTGGAGAAACCTTAGGGTGGGGGCCGCTTTTAATCCTAATCCCCGGGTAAAGCCCTAATGAAACATCTTAAATGCACCGCGCCCTTGCAAACAAAATTTTCCAGAAAGAAGCTCGGCCGCAGCGCCTTTAAGCTACGCTAAAAACTACAAGGACGGCGCTATGCCCCGCCTCTTGCGTCCAGCACTTCAAAGCAAAAGCACGGGGCGGGCGTGGTGCGGGCACGCCCGCCCCACAACTACGCTTGTCGCT
>JAHJCJ010000014.1 GCA_018812825.1 Candidatus Omnitrophota bacterium | reverse complement strand
TTTCTCAAAGGCCATTGAGCTTAACCCTAAAAATGCGAATATTTATATAAGCCGTGCCTATGTATACCAAAATAAAGGAGATTCTGAACGGGCCATCTCTGATTTCTCAAAGGCCATTGAGCTTAACCCTAAAAATGCGAATATTTATATAGGACGTGCCAATGTATACCAAAATAAAGGCAGGTATGAGCAGGCCATCTCTGATTTCTCAAAGGCCATTGAGCTTGACTCTAAAAATGCGAATATTTATATAAGCCGTGCCCATGCATATCAAAATAAAGGAAATTCTGAACGGGCCATCTCTGATTTCTCAAAGGCCATTGAGCTTGACCCTAAAAATGCTAATATTTATATAAGCCGTGCCTATGTATACCAAAATAAAAGAGATTCTGAACAGGCCATCTCTGATTTCTCAAAGGCCATTGAGCTTGACTCTAAAAATGCGAATATTTATATAAGCCGTGCTAATACATACCAGGAGCAAGGCAGGTATAGCCAAGCTAGATTAGATTATTTAAGGGCTATTGAACTTGACGCGAATAACGCTAACGCTTATTTTGGTCGCGCGAATTCCTACCGAAACGAGGGCAGGTATGACCAAGCCATCTCTGATTTCTCAAAGGCCATTGAGCTTAACCCTAAAAATGCGAATATTTATATAAGCCGTGCCTATGTATACCAAAATAAAGGAGATTCTGAACGGGCCATCTCTGATTTCTCAAAGGCCATTGAGCTTGATGTTAACAATGCTAACGCTTATTTTGGCCGGGGCAATGCTAATGTAAATAAAGGAAATAATGATCAGGCTATCCTGGATTTATCCAAGGCTGCCGATCTCAGTAATAATAATACCAATATCTACCTCAGTCGCGCCAATGTTTATTATCAAAAGAAGGAATACGATAAAGCCAAAGCAGACCTATCTAAGGTAGAAGAATTAGGTGGCAAACTAAACCTTGGATTACGAGAAGAGTTAGATAAGGTTTCTGGCAAAAAAAGGGTTAATGTTTACCCTGCCCAAAATTAGCTCTAACGATTCCTGTTTAAAGGTCTAATGTTTACTTCCCATAAAAGAACAAAAAGAATGGGATATAATATTTAATTGTTGAATACAATGCTTTCTCAAGAGCTGTTTCTACCACCGGGACAAGTAATCCAAACATTCGGCTTTCCAACCCACCAAGTAGCGGAAACCACTTTTTCTAATCCTTATTGCGGACAATTACAACCAAAGATAAAATCGCCTCGTTTTTTCTTTTACCCCGATTAACACCAAAAGACTTAAAATCAAACGTTGTTTTCCTGGTTTTTATGGTGTATACTTTTGCTATGGTCAAGAAGGTACTGATTATTGATGATGATTATAATATCGTCAAGAAAAGTAAGGAAGAGCTGCTTAAGGCCGGTTATACGGTAGTAGTCGCTTTCAGCGCTAAAGAAGGAATGGATAAACTAAAAAAAGAGAATCCGGATTGTATACTTTTGGATTTAGTCTTACCTGATGAAAGCGGCTTTAAGGTTGCTCAGGATATTAAATCGCTGCCGGATTTTGTTAACACACCTATTATTGCCACCTCCCTAAAACATGAAGAAGTTGACAAACATATCGCCGCTAAAAGCGGGATTACCGTATATGTTGAAAAACCTATAGATTACACGCGCCTGCTTTTTGATATTAAAGATGTCCTAGGGGAATAATAACGCGTCTGTATAAGATTTCCGTATTTTGCTTCCGGCACGAAGATTTTCCCTGCGGGGGTAAAACGAACGGAGCTGTGAGAGACAGGCTCAATAGGACCCGTTAAATTATATAACTATATTTACGAGTTTTTGGGGAACGATGATAAATTTCTTAGGCTGCTTGGTTTCTAACCAAACAGCTAATTTCTCATCCTTGAGCACTAATTCTTTAAGCGCATCCTCGGAGATATTGCGGGAGACTTGAACCTTACTACGCACCTTACCGTTAACCTGAATCACTAACTCTACATTTTCTTCAATCAATAATTTGGGGTCGTATTTTGGCCAAGTAGCCTCAAAAATACTCTCCTTGTTACCCAAAATCTGCCAAAGTTCTTCGGAAAAATGCGGGACAATCGGGCTAAGCATAATAACCAACCTGGAAAAGATTTCTTTATCCGCGCCCATCTGATAAATCGCATTGGTCAGCTCCATAAGACTGGCAATGGCAGTATTAAATTTAAATTCGTTAAAATCATCGCTAACTTTTTTTATCGTCTTATGCATAATTCTTAATAAAGCATCATCGGCCTTACTCTTTAGGTTTTCCTGAATGCGCCAGACGCGATTTAAAAACTTAAAGGCCCCTTCTAAGCCCCGTTGATCCCACTCCAGCTCTGTTTCCGGAGGGGCAGCAAACAGGATAAACAGGCGCAGTGCATCTGCGCCGTAATCTTTGATCATCGAGTCCGGATCTACGGTATTACCTTTGGATTTTGACATTACTTCGCCGTCTTTTAGGACCATCCCCTGCGTGAGCAACTTCTCAAACGGCTCGCCAAAATCCACCATCTTTAAATCCTGAAAAAATTTGGTAAAGAAACGCGAATACAACAAATGCAGGATGGCATGCTCAATGCCGCCGATATATTGATCCACGCGCATCCAATATTTTGCCTCTTGCACATCAAAGGCAGCAACGGCATATTTAGGCGAACAGAACCGTAAGAAATACCATGAGGAGTCAAAAAATGTCGCCATGGTATCAGTCTCCCGTCTGCCCGATCCTGAACATTTAGGACAGTTTACCCGGATGAATTCATTTATTTTACCCAATGGGTTGCCGCCATCACCGGTAAAAGGCGCCTCAACGGGCAACTCTACCGGCAAATCTTTATATGCTACCGGAACGATCCCGCACTTAGAGCAATAAATTATCGGAATGGGCGTGCCCCAATAACGCTGCCGGGAGATTAACCAATCACGCAAGCGCCAATGCGTTTGTATTTTACCAATGCTCTTTTTCTCCATCCAGAGAGAGATCTTTTCTTTTGCCTCCAAGCTACTTAAACCATTAAATTCACCAGAGTTCACCTGAACCCCATCTCCTTCATAAGCCTGCGTTAGTTCTTCTATTTTTATCCCACGCTCTTTTGGCGTAATCACCACGCGCATGGGTAATTTGTGCTCTTGGGCAAAAAGAAAATCCCTCTGGTCATGTGTCGGCACAGCCATAATCGCCCCTGTCCCGTACTCCATTAATACGTAATCCGCAATCCAGACGGGCACCTCTTCGTTGTTTACCGGATTCACCGCAAAAGCCCCAGTAAAGACTCCCTCTTTCTTTACGTCAGAAGATGTGCGCACGAGCTTGCTTTCCTTAGAGACCTTTTCAATAAAATGCAAAACATCTTTTTCTTCCGATTTTCCTTTAATCAGCTCTTTTACCAAAGGATGCTCCGGAGCCAAAACAATATAGGTTGCGCCAAATATAGTATCTACCCGGGTGGTAAATACAGGTATAATTTTATCGCTGTTTTTAAGGCGGAAATAAATATCTACTCCGGAGCTTTTGCCAATCCAGTTATTCTGCATGGCCAAAACCCGCTCCGGCCATTGTTTCAATAACCCTAAATCTTCCAACAATCTTTCCTTATACTCGGTAATCTTTAAATACCACTGCTCTAAATCTTTTTGCTCGACTTTTGTATGACACCTCCAACAGCCACCATCAACCACCTCTTCATTTGCTAAGGTAGTCTGGCAACTTGAACACCAGTTAACCGCAGAGGCCTTTTTATATGCCAAGCCACGCTCAAACATCTTTAAAAATATCCATTGGTTCCACTTGTAATAATCGCTGTCACAGGTAGAGAATTCCCTCTCCCAATCATAGGAAAAACCCATCTTTTTTAGTTCTGTTTCCATCTCTTTGATACATCTGTGCGTCCAGATATCCGGTTTGGTTTGATTTTTGATCGCCGCATTCTCCGCTGGCTGGCCAAAGGCATCAAAACCCATTGGATGCATTACGTTATAGCCTTGCAAAAGCTTAAAACGGCTGGCAACATCGCCAATAGTATAATTACGCACATGGCCCATATGGATTTTTCCGGATGGATATGGGAACATTTCAAGAAGGTAGTATTTTTTACGGTTAGGATCAGCCTGCGCGCGGAAGGCCTTGGTATCAATCCAGGTATTCTGCCATTTTTCTTCTATTTCTTTAAAGTTATAAGACATATTATTTGCGGTTTAACTTCCTTACCAAAGCCAGATTTTCCTTATCGCTGTCTTCGGTGCTTTTAGGTGTTTCTAAAATCATGGGGATATTCTTCAATTTAGGATGATTAATAATCCTCTTCAAACCGCTAAGGCCAATATGCCCCTGGCCAATATGATCATGCCGATCATGGTGACAACCTAACTCTCCGGCTGCATCATTAAGATGGATTAGCTTGATTAATTTTAAACCCGCCATCTCCTCAATCTCAGCAAGCATCTGCTCTAGGCCCTGTTTAGTCGCCAAATCATACCCGGCTAAATAAGCATGCGCAGTATCCAAACATAAGCCTACGCGGTTTTTTTCTTTTAAACTTTTTAATATCTTATGCTGGTGATAAAATCTATAACCCAGCCAGGAGCCAGCCCCTGAAGTATTTTCTAATAATATACCCACCTTAGATCCCTTGGTTTTATCTAATATCTTATCTAAAGCATCGACGAGCCTTTTGATCCCCGCATCCTCAGAAGTCTCTTTATGGCTGCCCATATGTGTAACAATATAATCCGCAGCCAAATCATCCGCTTCTTGAATATCTTCTATATAGGCCTGGATAGAACCATTATACAGCCGCGGATCAGGTGAAGCCAAATTTATCAAATAAGAAATGTGAATAAAAACCGGATTGATTTTGCATTTTTTGCGCCTGGCCTTAAACTCCGCGATGTCTTCGGGCTTAAGATGAATACCATTGCGCCAGGTCTGCGGGCTGCGGCTGAATATCTGCATCGTATCACAGCCTAAGGCCTTGGCAGTATCCAATGCTTGATAAATTCTGCCTGAACCGGAAACATGCACGCCTAAAATCATAGTGGTTAGATTATACCCCCAAGCAGAAAGAGCGTCAAGGTTATAGTTGACAATGGTTTTAACGGATGTTATATTTAATGCACCAACTATATTAAACTTGGGGCTGTAGCTCAGCTGGGAGAGCACTTGCATGGCATGCAAGGGGTCAGGAGTTCAATCCTCCTCAGCTCCATTTAAAATTTCCGACAAGTTATCCTGTGTTACGCACAGGATTTCGCTAAATCAAAACTTAAGGTGCTCAAAATTTAACCGGAACTCAAGCGAACGAAGTGCTTAAGCCTTATAATTTTCCAATACGTAAAAATAACTATAAATTAATTTTGCCGAAGTGGTGGAATGGCATACACGTCGGTCTCAAAAACCGATGAGGGCAACCTCGTAAGGGTTCAACTCCCTTCTTCGGCACTAAATTGGGATAAATAGGGGTCGGATATATTTATTTAAAAAATAGATCCGACCCCTATTTATTAACGAATAACAAAATTAAGCAGGGTTCCGGTAACCAAAGCAACAAAACACATAATTAAAGTAGCCTTTAGCAAATCCTTGAACCCCAGTTCTTTAAAGAATACGACAAAAGTCGCTGCGCAAGGGAAAGATATGGCCAAAAGCACAGCAGCTATAAATAGCTCTTTAACGTTCAAAGCTAGCGGCATAAGCATACCCACTGCCACATCCTTCCTGAACAAACCCATAACTAAAGCAATCACTGCTTCTTTGGGTAATCCGAATAACCCTTTAATTACCGGAGCAAATAACCCCGTGAAGAAATCAAATAATTTAAAATATAAAAGCATGTTAATTATTAAAACGCCTAATAAAACCAACGGCGCAGCTTCAATTAAAAAACCCCTAATACGCAAAAATAACTTTTTCCACAACGTTAATAATGAAGGGAGGCGGTACGGTGGAATCTCAACCAGAAGTTCAGGGCTGTAACCTTTGGCCGTATGATTAAGGATTACCCCTAAAACCACCCAAATAACCAACAACACCAAATATACCCCAGCAACATAAAAACCGGAGAATTTACCTAATAAACCAAAAATCATTGCCTGCAAGGCTACACAGGGTACGCCAATAGAAATCAACGTTGCAGCAATAAAACGCTCGCGCCTGGATTCTAAATTACGCGTAGCTAAAATCCCCGGCACATTACAACCTAAACCTAAGAGCACTGGGATAATCGCAAAACCATGCAGGCCGATACGGTGTAGCAGATTATCTAAAAGCATGGCCAGGCGTGGAAGAATACCAATATCCTCCAATAACCCCAATACTAAATAAAAGGAAATTATATAAGGCAGGACCATGGCAAATTCAATATACGGAGCAGTGGTCAATAAACCCAGAGATTGCTTAAAATCGATCTTGCTATTGATTAAATCTCCAATTAGTAAATGATGGAGAAAACTCTCCTCACCCAAAATCAGGCTTAGCTTAATTAAAAGTGGCTGATAAAAATTAATAAATATAGGGTCAGCTATCTTGCTGATTAAGTTCTCGCCAATGAAACGTACAATTTCAAAAGAAGTGAACATCACGCCAATGGCGATGAGCGTGCCGCTAAAAGGCCTTACAGAAGCATCCTCTAAGAGCTCTCGCAAAGTATGGTGCCGATGCGTTAAGCGCTGTACCTGCTCAATGATCGAACCAATTTTCTGCCAACGCTCTCTATGGCTTGATTTCTCCCGTGAGATAAATTTTGCATCTTTTATTCTCTCTATTAATATCTTTATTCCTAAACCGGTTATGGCACAAGTTGGTACAACCGGAACCCCAAGAAGCTTCTCCAGACCATCTGTATCAATACTTATGCCATGATGTTTAGCTTCATCACACATGTTAAGGCAAACCACCACCGACAGGCTTGCCTCAAGTAACTGCAAGGTCAAATAAAGATTACGCTCTAGGTTAGTGGCATCAACGATACTAATAACAACTATCTCATCTTTGGCAGATTCATTCAACAATGATACAGCAACCTCCTCTGACTTAGAACCCGGCTCAAGTGAATATGTGCCCGGTAGGTCTATAACTTCAATATCTTGATCCCCGAGCTTAAAAAACCCGCGCATAATCTCAACCGTTGTGCCGGCATAATTAGAAGAGATAACCTGCACTCCCGTAAGACGCGAGAAAACTACGCTCTTGCCAACGTTAGGATTACCCACTAAGAAAATCTTCTTAATCATGGCTTTCAATTACTATTTTATTAGCTACGCTATGGCCCAAAACCAAAACGCTTCTGCCCACCTTAATTGCTACCGGCCCCTTTAGGCCGATATGGCTGATTTTGGTAATCTCTCTGCCCTTATAAATTCCCATGCTCATAAATTTATTCTGTAAGGCCGCACCTCCAGAAATATCAAAAATAGTTCCTTTTTGTTTTTCTTTCATTTGGGTCAAACTTATTTTTCTCATTCTACTTAATATACCGCGCTATCGCATTATAGACCCTACCGGCTATAACCTTATACCCCCGCGCATTAGGATGGAAAAAATCGCTTTTCATCGCAGGGTTAGTAATAATCTTATCCAATACCACTGGGATAAATATCGCCTGCTTCTTACCAGCAAGCTTCTTAAAAGCCGCCCTATATTCCCTAAAGAACATGCCTGCGCTGATATCCATCAGAGCCACCATTATCCCCTGCGCCTGAATACGGTCGATAATTTCGCTTAAGTTCTCAACCGTTGTTTCCCTGGGGATCTTCTTTAGAAAATCATTTCCGCAGAATTCGACAATAACTAGGCGCGGTTTTTTGTTTAAAACATCCTGTTCCAAGCGCTCTAACGCGGCAAAGCTCGTATCACCGTCTACTCCGGCATTAATTACTGAAAGCTTAACCATCTTCCCTAATGCCGTGGGATAATCTTCTCCGGGATTTGTCCCGTAACCAAAAGTAATGCTGTCTCCAAAACAAATAATGCCGCTGCCTTTCGCATCAAGATTTTTAATCTCCTGTTTTACGCAACCGGATAAAACAATACTCAAAACAATTACTAAAAATCCTAAATTAATCCTTTTCATATTTTAACCTCAATTGTCCGCAGGCAGCATCAATATCCTGCCCACGCCCTTTCCTTAATGTTACATTAAGTCCGGCCTTAAACAAATAGTCTTTAAATGATGCCACATCTGATTCATGAGGTGGAATAATCTCAGACTCAGGGATAGAATTGGCTGGAATCAAATTAACCTTGGCTAACCTTAAACTATTTAAAAGCATAACTAATTTTTGCGCTGAAGTTGAGTCCGAATTCAGGTTCTTGACTAAAATATATTCAAAAGTAATCTGGCGATTTGTCCTATCAATATACTCATGGCAACATTTGATTAAATCCGCTAAAGGATATTTCTGATTGACCGGCATTATTATCGAACGCAGTTTATCATCAGCAGCATGCAAAGAAATAGAAA
>JAHJCJ010000104.1 GCA_018812825.1 Candidatus Omnitrophota bacterium | reverse complement strand
CTTAAACCAGGGGGATTGCTTGTTGTTCAGACCCCAGACACTTCTTCTGTTCTGGCAAGGTTTATGAAGAAGCGATGGCCGCCGTTTACTCCTGTAGAGCATATCCATTTGTTTTCCAGAAAAAGTTTGATTGGCGCATTAGAAAAAATTGGATTTAAGGATATCACTGTACAAAAACACAGGAAGGTGTTGACGATTAAGTATGTCTATGAGATGTTATCTACATTCGGGCCGGAATTTCAGAGATTGGCGCGGCCCCTGTATAGGTTTTTGCCTGATGGCATAAAACGCTGCTGCCTGCCGTTTTATATCGGAGAGATAGTGGTGATTGCGCGTAAGGCAAACGATTGAATACTATAAATTATGTTTAAACGAATTCTTGATTTAACTGCTGCAGTTTTGTTATTGGTTTGTTTGAGTTTACCATTATTTGTTATCGCGGCAATTATTAAATTGACCTCATCCGTGCCAATACTGTACTGGTCAGACCGCGTGGGTAGAAATAATAAGATATTCAAAATGTGTAAGTTTCGCACGATGCGCACGGATGCCCCGGCAGTGGCCACTCATCTTCTTAAAGAAGCCTGGCAATATCTTATTCCAATAGGTTCTTTTTTAAGAAATTATAGCTTGGATGAACTGCCGCAATTATTTAACATCATCTCAGGTGAGATGACATTTGTGGGCCCCCGGCCGGCATTATTCAATCAGGAAGATTTAATAAAATTTAGGACTGAAAAGAATGTGCATACACTCTGCCCGGGAGTAACCGGATGGGCGCAGGTAAACGGTCGTGACGAATTACCTATTCCGGTTAAGGTTGAATTTGATGAATATTACCTCAATCATCGCTCTCTTGCTTTTGATCTTTACATTATCTTCTTGACTGCGATAAAGGTCGTAAAAAGAGAAGGCATCCAGCATTAAAAATCGTATCAACTAATTGCTAAAATTAAATTTTGCAGTATAATATTAAACCATGAACCTAAAAGAGTTAATTTTTAAATGCCGGCGCTTGATTATCATAACTATCCATTTAGCTTTGGTGGTTAGCGCCTACCTACTTGCTTTCTTTCTACGATTAGATTTTAGAATTGAGAATCAAGTCTGGCAGTTGATTCTTAAAACTCTCCCTATTCTTGTCTGCATTAAATTGATTATTCTTGGATACTTTGGCCTTTATTCCGGTTTATGGAGATATGCCAGTATAGACGATATTTGGAGAATTCTTAAATCGCAAGTTTTAGCTACGCTATGTTTTATTCCTGTAGTTGCTTTCATCTATACTTTTGATAGTTTTCCACGCTCAATCTTTCTTTTAGATTGTTTTTTAAGTTTTTGCTTGATATCGGGAATCCGTTTTGTTACGAGATTATGGCGGGAGAAATTTCGCCCTGCTATAGGAAACAAACTAAAAAGAGCTATTATCATAGGGGCAGGAGAGGCTGGGGTAATGGTGTTAAGAGAGGCAAGGGTTAACCCCAAGGCAAATATAGAAATAATTGGTTTTATTGATGATGACCGTAATAAAAAGAATTATCGAATTCAAGGCGTAAGTATTTTAGGATCCTGTAGTGATATACCTTCAGTTGTTGAAAAATATGGAATTGATGAGGTTATTATCGCCATCCCTTCGGCTAATGGTGAGGTAATCCGAAGCATTATTTCAAATTGCCAGATACCTTCTTTAAGAATCAGGATAGTCCCGGGTTTACAAAAGATACTCAATGGCGATTTAGAAGTTAAGCCTAGAGACGTTAAGCCAGAAGATCTCCTTGGTAGGGAGGTAGTAAGTATTAATGAAAAAGAGATTAGGGGTTATCTATCCGGGAAGGTAATTTTGGTTACCGGTGCAGGTGGCTCGATTGGCGCATCTCTTTGCAGGCAAATTGTGAATTTTAACCCCAAGGAGATTTTGTTATTTGATCATAATGAAAACGATGTCTATTATTTGGGGATTGAATTTTTAACAAAATTCCCACAGATTAAGCTCAGGACTATCATCGGGGATATAAAAGACGTAGGCCTGCTGAAGAGATCGTTTTCGCTTTATAAGCCGCAGGTTATATTTCACGCAGCAGCGCATAAGCACGTTCCGCTTATGGAAGAGAATCCTATTGCAGCGGTAAAGAATAATATTATTGGAAGCCGGAATTTTATTTATGCCGCGGATCACTATAAAGTAGAAAGATTTATTCTTATCTCAACTGATAAGGCGGTAAATCCAACAAGTGTAATGGGTGTTACTAAAAGGATCGCGGAGATGGTTTTGCAATCTAAGGCTAAAATGAGTAAGACTAAGTTTATGGCGGTGAGGTTTGGAAATGTCTTAGGTTCTGATGGAAGCGTTGTCCCTTTATTTAAGAAACAGATTGAAGAAGGTGGGCCAGTAACAGTAACGCATCCAGAAGTTAAAAGATATTTTATGAGTGTTAATGAAGCGAGCCAGCTTGTTTTGCAGGCCGGGAGCATGGGTAAGGCAGGAGAGATATTTATTCTGGATATGGGGGAGCAGATTAAAATATTGGATTTGGCGAAAGAATTGATTACTCTTTATGGTTTAAAACCTGAAGAAGACATAAAGATAGATTTTATTGGCCTGCGGCCGGGAGAGAAGCTTTTTGAGGAAACCTTGTTAAATAGTGAAAAGGATAAAGCTACCAAGGTGGATAAGATTTATATTGCTCAGTCAGATTATTTTGATGCGCATATATTGAGGCGTAAAGTAAAAGAACTAGAGAAGATTGCAAATGAAATGAATGAATCTGAGGTAAGGAAGAAGTTGCAAGAGATAGTAGAGGTGTAATTGAATAGAGGCAAGATTTTTTTATATTGCGACCGTGTAATAATTATTTTTTTATGCTTTGTAATTTTCTGTTTACCTTTTTCAAAAGCTGGCATTGAAAGTTTTATTTGGCCGGTAATTTTCATTTTTATCCTCAAGAGATTTTTAGGTTATAAAGGCCAGGCAGCCTGGGGGCTGCTTCCTAAGACCGGGTTAAATACTGCATTGGGAATATTGGTTATATTTACTATCTTATCAGTAGTGTTTAGCACTAACTTTGGCCTTTCTTTGCGCGGATTTTTCGGCAAGGAACTAAAATTCCTTGCTTTATATTTCATAATTGTTGAGGTTATTAACAATAGTAGACGTCTTAAAGTTATGCTAGGCGCGATAATCATTTCTGCTCTGTTTATCATAATTGACGCAGGAGTGATGTATTTTAAGGGAGTAGATTTTTTAAGAGGCCATGAGACGGGGGTTTATCCATTCTGCGCATCTTTTTTTACTTCAACTGGCTTTGCCGCTTGGCTAATTGTAATTATTCCTATATTTATCGGGATAATTGCTGCAAAAATAATTCCGGAATTGAGGTTTAAAATCTTATTATTAGCGGCGATTATTGTTCAATCTCTATATTTAATAAAAACCTGTTCTAGGGGCGGATGGTTTGGTTTTTTAGTAGGGATTTTGCTAATCGCTTATTATGTTTTTAAGAATTCTTCTTTATTGGTTAAGAAAATATGCGTGATTACGGCTGTATCCTTATTATGCATAAGCCTGTTATTGCCGCAATCAGTAGTTACGAATGTAAAGTCTTATATCGGGTTTAATTTGAATCTTAGCCAGGTAATTAATGAACGTTTAAAGTCTATGCCGCAAACAAATAAAGATTCAGCAACTTCTGCAAGAATTCTGCTTTGGAGAGAATCTTTGAAAATAATCCGGGACTATCCTCTAATAGGTTGCGGGCTAAATACATATTCAATAGTGGCTAAGAAGTACAAGAGTTTTGACGAAGGGGGCATATATCCGCATAATTCTTATCTTCAGAAGGCAGCAGAAACAGGTTTATGTGGGTTGTTGGCATTCCTTTTGGTTTTATGCAGTTTCTTTAGGATGGGAATGCGGTATTTAAATCAAAAAAAAGATTATTTAGCGTTGGGCTTTTTATCAGGAATCTTGGCTTTTTTAGTGCATGCCTTCTTTGATACGCATCTTTATTCCCTGCAACTTGTAGTTTTATTTTGGTATATGCTTGGTTTAACCGTTGCTATTATTCAATTAAGGCCTAGCGCAGAAAGTTGTTAATATGAAGAATAGTAACGGGCAATTCCCAGATTGTGTGCCGTTATACTATAGACTATTTTCCAAACTGCGTAAGATCCAGCGCCAGACAGGTGTGCGTTTAAATGAATCTAGGGCCGTAAAATCAGGGCCAAAGGATATTGTTGCGGATGGTTTTTTTGTTTCGTCTCCTTCCACAAGAACCAACCCAGTAGGGACAATCAATAAAGGCGCTTTCTGGCTAAATGAAGATTTAGCTTCTCCAGAAATAAGCAATGCCGCAGCTAAGATTGAGTCCGTTAAAGAAATTCTGCGCTCAAAGAATTTACGCTATACTTCTTCTGCCGGAATGTTT
>JAHJCJ010000103.1 GCA_018812825.1 Candidatus Omnitrophota bacterium | reverse complement strand
TTGCCTGTGCCTCGCGGGCCAAATAAGAAAAAACTTTTATCTTCGGGTGAGTGAATCAATCTGGAATACATAGTTCCATTTTACATATATTTTTGGAGTTGTCAAGAGAATTCATAAAATTATGATGAATTTTTATGATGAGTTTTCTAAGCTATCGCGGCGATTTTCTTGAAAACATGAGCTCGTATTTTAGGATCTGGGATGCGCAAAGCCCATTGTTTAACCTTTTTAAAACTGAATGACTTCGGAAAAGAAAGTTCCGGAAAATGACCGAATTGTTTTTTCCTGCAAGCCGACAGATAAAAACTATCCACCAAGGCCTTTTCAGGCTCGGCAATCAAAAATTTACCACCTCCCTGCCTGTCCGACAGGCAGGCTTAATTCGTAAATTCGTAGACAGTGTACGTAATTACATTATTACTAGATAGTTATAAAAGAAACACTTAATTTTCTCCTTTGCGTAGATGCCAATCACTTCTCCGCTTTCATCTTATCTAAAATCCCGATTACATAGCCGAATATTCTTTTAGGGTTATCCGGGCTTTTCTGCTCAACTATCTTAAAAGCCTCATCCACATTAGCCGCGCCATTAATGTTAATCAGTTTGGCTACCTCCTCAATTACGCCTAAATCATAACCTTTAAAAACTACAAAAGCATACTCCCTGCTCTTAATTATTAATTCCCTGCCATAGGCCTGATCAAGGCGCGCCAGCTTTTGCTCAAACTCGCGCATATCGTACAGCCCTAAATAAACGGTTACAGAGGGCATCCTGTTCTCATATCCTTCATCCATCTGGCTGCATTCAACATCAATTACATTAAACTCTCTTAAATCCTTCATCCCCTTATAAAGTATTCTCCCCTCTATTCCATATTTTTCGCTAACCTGCGGCCGGGCAACCATCCATTCTGGCGAATCCTGTTTAACCCCCAGCTCAGCTAAATTAATTAAAAAGCACACCTTAGCAGGCATACTCAACCTATTCCCCCAGCCATAATCCCAGTAGGCCCGGGGAAGGCTAAAGCTTTCTTTACCCGCTTCTTTTAATAACCTTATCTTAATCGGCTGATTAATTTGAGTATCAATTTCCAATATTTTATATAGCTTGCTTAAATTTCGAAGCTGGCGGTTTATCTCTTTGCGATAACTTCTGCGGTCCATGGTCTTTAACAATCCTAGGCTATCGGCTAAGGCTTCATAATCTGTATTTACCGTTCCTTGCGCGTTACCGTCAAAATCCCTTAAAAGCAAGAGCCAGATATCTAAGCCTCTTTCATTATGCCTACGCAACATCTCCGGCACAACCCCGTTTTTTCCCAATGCCCAATAAGGGATACGCGCCCCCGGGCATTCTTTTAGCGGCTGCGCGGAAAGCTTTATCCGTGAAAATTCATCTAAAAGCCTGCCGGCTAATATAGGAGAATCAATTAAAAAGGACGTTTCGTTACTTCTCGTAAACGCGGCATCCGTCCAGTTATGGCTGCCAGAAATAACTATTCTCTCGTCAATCACCATCGCTTTAGTGTGCGTGTAGGATCCCACGCTGTCAAAATACACCTCAATTCCATTATTCTTAAGAAAATTAAAAGCTTCGGAATTATCTCCGCCGGCAATAGAATTATAATCATCTTTCTGATAATCCAGAATAGCCTTGACCCCCACACCTCTAAGCTTAGCTTTAACCAACTCCTCCATTAATTTGGAAACTTCTGATTCTTTATCTTCTTTGTTAAAACTAATCAGATACATTACCAGTAGAATCGATTTTTTAGCTTGAGAAATGGCCTTTTGCGCGGCGGGAAAATATTCCTGGTTGCTGAGGGAAACCACATCCGCAGGATAACAAAACCCCTGCCCAGTAACCAAAACAAAAGCAATAATTGTAGACAGTGTACGTAATTTCATTTAAGCCTCCACTTCTATGAATATTATATCACTAAAATTAGGAGACGTTCCTAATAATAATTTGTTAGATTTTCCCTCTTTCTACGTCAATTGCAGTAGAAAGAAGATAATAATAACGTGAGAAAGGAGAAGATGGGCATGAAGAATACGATTGGTACAGAATATATCAAGTTCTTGAACGAAATCAAATCGCGCATTGTTACGGCGCAGATTCAGGCGATTAGGTCGGTCAACAAAGAACTTATAAAACTATACTGGGATATTGGTAGAACTATTGTAGAGAGGCAGAAAAAATATAAGTGGGGAGATGCGGTAGTTAAAAGACTTGCCCTTGATTTATCCGCAGAGTTTAACAGTATGGCAGGTTTTTCCGTACAGAATTTATGGCGGATGAGGCTTTTATATCTTAAGTACAAAGATAACCTGAAACTCGCACAACTTGTGCGAGAAATTCCCTGGGGGCAGAATATTGTCATAATGCAGATGGTTAAAGATGTTAAAGAGCGAGAGTACTATATTCGCGCTACAGCGGAAATGGGATGGAGCCGCAATGTCCTTCTTAACCAGATTAAAGCCGGTGCTTATAATTATCAAAAAAATATGCCGAAACAGCATAATTTTTTAAGAGCCCTCCCGGTTCATCTTACTGAACAGGCGGGTGAATCCATAAAAAGCGTATATAACCTTGATTTTCTTGATATCACAAAATCCGTAATTGAGAGGGAACTAGAACGCCGCCTTGTTGAAAGAATTAAGCGCTTTATGCTTGAGCTAGGTAAAGGATTTTCGTTTCTTGGGAATCAATACCGTCTCACATTAGGGAATAACGAATATTTCATTGATCTCTTGTTTTTTAACCGTACATTGAAATGCCTTGTGGCAATTGAGCTTAAGACCGGTAAGTTTGAACCCGAATATGCCGGTAAGATGGATTTTTATCTGCAGCTATTAGATGAACAAGTAAAGCTGAAAGATGAAAATCCGTCAATAGGCATTATTCTATGCGCGGCTAAGGAGAATATCGTGGTTGAGTATGCCTTGCGTAGCACCAAAAAACCCGTGGGAGTTGCCGAATACTATCTTACCAATAAACTGCCTAAATATTTGGTCGGAAAACTTCCTGACGCAAACGCATTAAGATCACCGATACGTGAGGAACTGAAATAGTAAAGAAATATTAGAACGAGTTTTGTTTAATTTTAAAACGGAATAGTTATTCCGGCTTCTATTGCCTGTTCGCTTCGCTCTTTTTGGCGGGATTTTAACCTTATAAAAGCTTCGGCGTCAAAATGTTCTAAGAATTTATGCGACATGGTCAAGGTTATGCCTAAAGAGTCGCCAAACTCGTTCTTAAGCGCGAGAATAACCTTGTTGTGGCCAAAGAATACCTCTGCCCCAAATTCTATTGCCCTTACCTTGCCCTGGCCATAGTCCATTTGAAAGTTTAGTCCTAAATTACGGCCAAATTTCCACTCACCATAGAGAATAAGTACCTGGCCAGGTGCGCTCAGGCGGCTTTGGCGCATACCTACGCCAATACGATAGCGGATCTCTCCTTTTTTAGGATAGATTATTGGTGATTCAAGCTGTACCTTGAATTCAAAGCGCGAGGTTGAGCTGCCTTCAAATAAATAAACAAGCTTATTAACGGAAGCTATATCCCAGTGGCCTTTGAAGGTTAATACGTCCGGGTCATCTCCGCAGCTATATTCAATCTGCTGGTTATTGTTTATTTTCCAGGCGCCCTTAAAGGTATATTTCTCAGGCGGACCTTTTCGTGCTGCTGCCTCAAAGACCAATTCATTGTATTCATTGGCGCGCCAGGTGCCTTTAAGTTTAAGTATGCGAAGGTGTGTACCAGGGACAGTCCCCTTCGGGGACAGTCCCTGTTTCCCTACTTGCTTCTCTACTATTTGGATAGTTTCAATAACCAAGGAGTCAGATTCAACGGCGATAAAACGTTTCTGTAAAGTATTCTTTGGCTTAGCTAATTTCACCCCTCAACCTTAATAGTTATACTCTTTACACGTGGAGGCAGTTCCTTCTTCTCTTGGCCATTATTAATGATAACCTGCCACTCGTCGTAGTCAAATGCCACCGCATAACAACGAAAAGCCTCTTTTCCGTCAAACTTGACTAAAAATCCGCCATCAGCCATGCGTGCTCCTCCTATTCCTTGTTAATAGGGACAGCGACCATTATTCCTCCAAATTAGAGGACGCTCCTATTCTACTTACATCACCTATTCGTGTCAATAGTAAATAGGACAGCGACCATGCTAATTCAAATCAAATCGTGGTTTTGGTGGCTCAGGCGGCGGCTCAAGCAATTTCTTGATCACCCCGAATATCACCTGGATATCCGTTTCATGCAATTGGTACTTTCGCTCTAATTCCTCAAGTTTCTCTGCCAGTTCTTTATGTGTTAGCAATAACTCCCGCAATTTAACGAATGCACGCATGATAACGGTATTAACCTGAATTGCGCGTTCAGAATTCAGAACCGTAGAAAGCATTGCTACTCCTTGTTCGGTAAAAACATACGGCAAATAACGTCGTCCCCCTTTATTTGAGGTGCCAATTTGGAACCTCAAGTTTCTAAACTCTTCCCGTGTAAGCTGATACATAAAATCATCCGGGAACCTTGTATAATTCCTTTTCATCTACCTTATGAGTTGTTTTGTTTCCACGCCGTACAACTTCGCTAGATCCGAATCCAACATCACCTTTTTACCCCTAACTAACAAAATCTTTGTTGCCACTACTTCAACCGCAATCTCTTTTTTATTCATTTATGCCTCCTTGCACCAATAGACGCAACAAGAGACAAAATCTAACTACATAAAAACGTACTACTCCCAAACTTAATGTTACAAAAAATAAAACATAGACAGTCTACGTAATTGCATTAAAGATAGGTAGTTACGAAAGAAATACTGAAGTGGAATAATTGGGGGTCGGATCTATTTTTGCGCTTCGTATATTTGCTTAATCGTCTCTTCTATGCCGAATTTATAATTCCAGGCAGGATAATGCGATTTAAACTTAGAGACATCGCTGATCCACCAGATATGGTCGCCAATGCGGTTAGTATCAATATATTTATAATCAAGCTTCTCGCCAGTCAACTTCTCGCACATCTCAATTGCTTCCAGGACCGAAACATTAGCAAACCTGCCTCCGCCTATATTATAAACCTCTCCACAGCGCGGATCCTGGAAATAATGGTAAAAGGCATTCACCAGGTCAAAAGAATGTATATTATCCCTAACCTGCTTGCCTTTATAACCGAAGATTTTATATTTGCGTCTTGTCACGGCACACTTAACTAAATACGACAAGAACCCATGCATCTCAGCGCCAGAATGACCTGGCCCGGTAAAACAACCGCCCCTAAACACTCCTGTCTTAAGATGAAAATATTTTCCATACTCCTGCGTCATAATATCCGCTGCAACTTTTGAGGCGCCGAAAACTGAATGCAGGCAATTATCTATACTCATTGTCTCATCAATGCCTTTAAGGTACTTATGTTCAACGGAAATCTCATAACGTTTTTCTTGTTCAATTATGGGCAGCTGATTAGGGGTATCGCCATAGACTTTATTTGTTGAGGTAAAAATAAAAACCGCATGGGGAGAGAATTTACGCATCGCCTCAAGCATAAACAGTGTACCTTGGGCATTAACCCCAAAATCAACCACCGCATCCTTGGCTGCCCAATCATGGGATGGCTGGGCTGCAGTATGCACAATTAAAGCTATATCTTTACTGAATTTCTTGAATATTGAATTTATTTTATTCTGATTGCGGATGTCTACGGAATAATGGCGGTATTTTTTTTGTAATTTCTGAAGGCGTTGCTTATTCCAAAGGATTGAACCATCTACGCCAAAAAAGCTTTTTCGCATATTGTTATCTATGCCGACGATATCCAAGCCTTTTTCAGCGAAGAAGCTAACGGCTTCAGAACCAATTAACCCGCAGGAACCTGTGACTACAACAACCATAAGCCCATAGACAGTGTACGTAATCCCATTAAAAACAAATAGTTACATAAGAAATATTTTACTTTCTAAATCAAAGGTGCCTTTATTTCTTATACAATTTATTTACATCTCCCAGCTTACTCTTAAGCCAGGCTTGGCGTTTAAGCGACCAGTCCACTGTAAGCTTAAGGCCTTGCGCAAGCTTAATACTCGGCTTCCAGCCAAGATCTCGGGTAACCTTTCTTGAGTTAAGACTATATCTTATATCATGGCCTAAGCGGTCCTTGACAAACTCAAACCTGTCCTGGCTAACACCTAGAGTCTTTAGTAATAGCTTAACTGTATCAATATTCTTACTCTCGCAAGCGCTGCCTAGATTATAGGTCTGACCGATTTTACCCTTGCGCATAATCGTCATAATCCCTCGCGCGCAATCATCAACATAAAGCCATTCACGCACATTTAACCCCCTACCATAAACCGGGACCTTGCCCTCACCTAATATTCTTAGAATAGCCAACGGGATGAGTTTCTCCGGATATTGCCACGGCCCGTAATTATTTGACGGCCGGATAATTACCGCGGGAAACTTGTTTGTCCTGATATAGGCTTGCACCAGGAGGTCTGCTGCTGCTTTAGACGCCGCATAAGGGCTATTAGGCTTAATCGGAGAATTCTCGTTAAACCTGCCATTAACAATTTCTCCGTAGACTTCATCAGTCGAGATTAGAATAAATTTCTTTATATTATGTTTACGGCTGGCATCAAGAAGTACCTGCGTCCCCTTAATATTAGTTTCCACAAACGGGGTGGCATCATTAATACTGCGGTCAACGTGGCTTTCAGCAGCGAAATGCACTACGATATCAGGTTTCTCTTTCGCAAAAATAGATCCGACCCCATTTTTGCTGCAAATATCCGTTTTATAGAATTTAAATCTGCCTTTTACCTCCTCAAGCCGCTCCAGGTCTCCGGCATAGGTAAGCTTATCGACTATAATAATCTCAGGGACAGTCCCCTTCAAAGACAGCCCCTTCGATAGCAGTCGCACAAAAGCGCTGCCGATAAAACCTGCGCCACCGGTAACCAAAATATTATTATATTTCATATTCTCACTAATATTTGTTTTGTAAACGTTTGTCTTTTATAGAATTACGTAGACTGTCTATAAGCTTTGACGCATTCTTCTAATACCGAGTTAATGTTCCTGACTTTAAAACCCGTTTTCTCAAGCTTTTTTGTGGATAAAATCAGATTAGTCCTGACTAAGTTTAACTTTTTTAAAGAAATCACTTTAAATTTAAATTCCGGAACGTACTTTTGATAAGCTTTCATAAGCTTGGGGTAACGCAGGCCACCTTTATTTACCACATTATACACCCCCCGGGCATCAATTTTTATCAAATGTTTGATTGCCCGGATAAAATCAGGGACATAGGTTATGGAGTTAGCGATATCAATTACTTTCTTGTATTTTATAAGCTTATCTAACACATTCTTAGGATGTTTGATATTAAGCAGGGGTATGCGAATCCTCGCAATCAGTATATTGTAATCCCAAGCAAGCGCCTCAAGCGCCCTTTCTGCGTAAATCTTGCTGCGGCTGTAAAATAACTTAAAAAAATAATCCTGGCTATTTTCTTTTATCGGCTTATTCTTCTTATAACCGTAATTAAAAATACACCCACTGCTTATATGCACAAGTTTGATATTGTTACGCAGGCATATCTCAGCTAAGATTATCGGAATAAAACTATTTGCCAACAAAGTTGCATCCTTTTCCAGCTCGCAATCATCTACGTTGCGCCTGCCGGTAATGCCGATACAATTAATAATTATTTTGGGATTGTATTTTTTAATCAGCTTCTCGGTATCGCTAAAAGAATTTATCATTGATCCGTCAATCAAACAATCAAGCTCCTTTTGCAACCTTTCGCCGATAAAACCTTTTCCCAAAATTAAAATCTTCTTATTCATCCTTAAGTAAATCCTTTAAATATTCACCGTAGCTGGTTGGTATTTTACTAGCAAGCTTTAGCAATTGTGTTTTATTAATATAACCCATACGATATGCTACTTCCTCAATACAACCGATCTTTAATCCCTGCCTGTCTTCTATTGTTTTAATAAAGACTGAAGCGTCAATTAGTGATTCATACGTGCCGGTATCAAGCCAGGCATGGCCGCGGCCTAATAACTTAACCTTAAGCATGCCTCGCCTTAGATATTCCTTATTGAGATCATTAATTTCTAGTTCCCCCCTACTGGAGGCTTTCAGCTTTCGAGCAATCTTTGGCGCAGAATTATCATAAAAATACATACCACAGGTTACCCAGTTAGATTTCGGCTTCTTCGGCTTTTCCTCAAGAGAAACGACATGAGAGTCCTTATCGAACCCAATTACCCCGTATCTTTGCGGATCCTTAACAGTATAACCAAGAATTAGCGCCCCTTCTTTTAACTTAGCGGCATCCTGCACAAGCGCCACTAATTGGTCACCATAAAATATATTGTCTCCGAGAGCCAGGCAAACATTGTCATCTTCAATAAATTTCTCTCCGATAATAAGGCTCTGGGCAATACCCTTGGGCTCTTTTTGCACAGCATAAGAAATCTTTAAACCTAAATTACTTCCATCGCCTAATACATCTTTAAACCTAGTCATATCTTTAGGATTAGAGATAATCAGAATCTCCCGGATACCTGCCAGCATCAATACCGACAAAGGATAATAAATCATCGGCTTGTCGTAAATCGGCAGCATCTGCTTGCAAACACCTTTAGTTATTGGATAAAGCCTCGTAGCTTTGCCCCCGGCTAAAATTATGCCTTTCATTTAACTAGCCTCCCATACTTAAAATATAAAAATATCAACACGAATAAACTAATTAAGGTAACTGCATTTGCCAAGATTATTATAGGATCTTTTCGATAAGCTCCGTAGATCATCCAAAGTGAAACACCAATTGAGAGTTGAAATAAAGTAACCGGACTTACATCCTTAACAGATTTAGTCCTTAAAGACCTGGCTATCTGCGGAATGAAAGAAAGCATGGTTAGGGTGGCAGCGGCTGCGCCAATCATCGTCCAAAACATAATTAATAATTATATCTCTAAATCTTTATAAAATAAAGCTATTTATAGACAGTGTACGTAATTCTATTAAAGCTAGGTGGTTACAAAACAAATATTGCGGCTTTTCTACCTTGCCTTCTCGGAAAATAATGCCCGTTAATCTTCACCAACTTCCGTATAAAATCTTGATCGCCACAAGGTGTCTCTATATTTTAAAAATAAGCCTCCTCTTTACTAACAAAGGCTTTTAAAAATTCTTTATAAGCTGACTGTCGTCCAACAACCTCTGCTCCAAAATCTTTAAAATCTGGGCTAACTCGCGTTATTCCATCCTCTTGCCCTAAGCAATAAAATCGCGCACTGCTATGTTCATATTCACAGGCCTCCCTAACCATCCCCGCGCGCACCGGATTTCTCTCCACGTACCTGCCGCAATTATTTAAATATAATTCTTTTTGTATCGGCTGTAATTTAAACCTGCCTTGCCATAAAAACCCCACCGCGTTATATTGCTTATGATAATAATGGCTATACGCCCGATGCAATCCAGCCATAAATTTCGAAATCAATTCAGGATATTCGAATTCAACCACAAGATGGTAGTGATTCGCCATAATAACCCAATGATATATTCTTGCCTCAAACCTATTATTATACTCGCAAAGCAATCTCTTAAAATGATCAAAATCCCTAGGTTCTTGAAAAATCACCTTGCGTCCATTGCTCCGGCTAAACGCATGATACACTAACGACTGTTGCAATTGATGCTTACGCGCATATGATGGCATGGGCTTCTCTCCTTCTATTATAATTGACGCAGAAGGCCAACAAATCTAACGATTTTTATTTTAAGGAGAGAAATATTTCTTACAGATATAACTGGGGAATATGCGGTTACGTATACTGTCTACAAGGTGAGCTTTAGGAACCTGCGGGAACCCGCTTTGAGGATACCGGATTCGCTTGGGACAAAATCATCCTTCTCAACTTTCACATTATTAAAACTCACTGCTCCCTGCTTAATCAACCTGCGGCCTTCATTGCCACTAGCAGCCAACTTGCTTTCAGTAAGAATCGCCAAAATGGTCTTTTTGCCATCGGTTTTAAAAACCGGCATCTCCAGAGGAACTTCTTTCTGGGAAAAGACGCGGGTAAACTCCTCGGCTTCTTTTTCTGCTGCTTGCTTAGAATGATACTGAGCAATGATAATTTTAGCCAAATTAACTTTTGCTTCTTTAGGATGCATCTGTCTGACTAAATTTAAATCTTCATCAGTCAACAACTCATAATACTTAAGCATTAGCTCGTCGGAGATTGACATAATCTTACCAAACATCTCTTTTGCCGGCTCATTTATACCTATATAGTTGTCATAAGACTTGCTCATTTTCTGCACGCCATCGGTACCTTCAAGAAGCGGCATAGTCAGCACAACTTGCTGCGCCTGATTAAAATCTTTTTGGAACTCTCGGCCGACCAACAGATTAAATACCTGATCCGTCCCACCCAGTTCAACATCAGCCTCAAGCACAACTGAATCATACCCCTGCATAAGAGGATACATAAACTCTAAAATAGAGATATTCTCTCCGCTTGTATATCTTTTCTTGAAATCGTCCCGGGCAAGCATCTGGGAAACTGTTGCGTGAGTGGTAAGCTTGAGCATTTCTACGACTGACATCTTCTCAAACCATTTACTGTTAAAAACTATTTTGAGTTTTGAAGTATCAAGAATCTTAGCTACCTGTTTTTTATAGGTCTCTGCATTCTTGGCAACTTCTGCTTTTGAAAGTTGTTTGCGGATTTCTGATCTGCCGCTTGGGTCACCGATTTGTCCGGTAAAATCGCCGATTAGAAAATACACCTCATGCCCTAAATCCTGAAACTGGCGCAGTTTTCTTAAAAGCACAGTATGGCCCAAATGCAGGTCAGGTGCAGTAGGGTCAAAACCTGCTTTGATCTTTAAGGGCCGCTTAGTTTTAATACTCTCCTCGAGCTTCTTACGCAGCTCTCCTTCAGAGAATATCTCCACCACACCACGCTTAATAATCTCTATTTGCTTATTTGCATCCATATTTATCTAGGGTCAGACACCACCTCAAAGCTAAGCATGACACTTGGTGCCAGGCTTCCGATTGAGTCAGTGCCTGACCCTCTATTCTATAGGCGGGCGGTGAGGCCGATTTTCGCCTGCTCCACATCCACCTTGATTACTTTTACCTTTATTTTATCTCCGGGCTTCAAATTGGCAACTGTTTCTTTTTCAATTTCGCTAGAGTAAATCAAACCTTCCAGCTCATTATCAATTTTAGCAAACACGCCAAATTCCGTCAAGCTAGACACCTCTACTTCTAACTGGGTATCCAAGGGATATTTCTCCGCAATCTTCTCCCAAGGATTATCCTGCAGCTGTTTTAATCCTAAAGCAATCCTGCGATTAGTGGCATCAACAGAAAGTACAATAACATCAATCTTTTGGCCTTTCTTTAACACATCCTGCGGATGGCCGATTCTCTTGGTCCATGAAATATCAGATACGTGAATCATCCCCTCAAGGCTAGAATCCAATTCCACGAATGCCCCGTAATCAGTGAAACCGCGGACTTTACCAGATACCTTTGCGCCTACCGGATATTTACCCTCGGCCTCAGTCCAAGGATTCTGCTCCAATTGCTTTAAACTCAAAGATATCCTGCGGGATTCTTTTTCCACGCTTAGGATCTGGGTTTCCAGCATATCCCCGACGGCAAACATCTCGCCAGGGTTATTCACGCGCTTGGTCCAGGAAATCTCAGAAACATGGATTAAGCCTTCAATGCCTTTTTCCAGCTCCACAAAAACTCCATACGGCAGAATATTTACTACCTTGCCTTTTACCTTTGCGCCAACGCTGAGTTTATCACCGATATCACCCCAAGGATCAGAAAGTCTCTGCTTAAGCCCCAAAGAAACCTTGCCCGAAGCCTGGTCCATATTCAAAATCATAACCTCAATCTTATCTCCGATAGCGACAATCTCACTCGGATGGCTGATCTTTGACCAAGACATATCTGTAATATGTAATAACCCATCTACCCCACCCAAATCAATAAAGGCGCCGAAGTCGGTAATCGCCTTGACTAGCCCGGGACAAATATTGCCGATCTTTAACTCACCCCAAATCTTACCCTTGGCCACATCCCTATCTGCCTGCACTGCCTCGCGGCGACTAACAATAATACTACGGCGCAAGTTATTCACCTTAACAATTTTAAACTTAAACACCTTATACAATATGTCTTTATCCGGAACGTTACGGAAAGAGGAAAGTGAGCTAGGCAGGAACCCTTCAATTCCCATAATATCAACGAGGAATCCACCCTTAACCTTCTTTACCGGTTTTCCCTCAACCAAAGTGCCTTCATTGGATAATTTGACGATCTTGTCCCACCCCTGCATACGCATGGCCTTTTCACGCGATAAAGTCATCACCCCTGCGTCATTTTCCATGGTCTCAAGCAAGAATTCCATCTCCTTACCAACTTCCAAATCACCAGAGCTGAATTCCATAATCGGCACAATGCCTTCGGACTTAAACCCTATATCCACTAAAACTTCCTTACTTTTAATCCCCACAACCTTGCCCGTAACTACCTGGCCTTCTTTTAAAACTTTAATACTCTGATTATACATCTGTTCCAATTCTTCTCTTGTCATGCTAGGCATTTTAAATTACTCCCTTGTTTAGTTTAGGTTTAGGGACGGTTCTCAACTCAAAGCTAAACTGTCCCTTTTTTGGGGACACTTCTCCTTTAGTTTGAGAACCGTCCCTGGTTAATCATTAATTACTCGATAATTGGTTAATATTAGCCATTATCAGATGCGAAATTTCCTGATAAGGCCTCCCCCTTTCTATATGAATTTGCTCGTATACAAACATCTTATACTCCTTCTTTCAAAATTATATCTTTACCCAGCGCAAGCAGCTTCTTTGCCCGATTCAGGCTCTTGGCTTCAGCATAGGTGCGCATAATCGGCTCAGTCCCTGAACCGCGGAACATCAGCCAACTTTCGTCTTCACAGATTAGTTTTATACCATCGTAATCCTTTACCCCCACAACTTTCTTGCCTAATAATTTAGAAGGTAACATTTCTTTTCTTGGCTCAATAAGTTTAGTCAAATGCAAATCCTGGCGCACATAATAATATTTGCCAAATTTCTTTTCCGTTTCATTTAAAATCTTTAGCATATTCTTATTGCGATAAACCATCATTTCAATCAATAGCAGCCCGGCCATGGTTCCGTCGCGCTCCGGGATGTACCCCTTTACCCCCATGCCACCCGCCTCTTCTCCGCCAGCAACGATATCTTCAGTCTCCATAAGATTTGAGATGTACTTAAAACCTACGGGAGTTTCATAAAGTTTAATCCCTAAGAATTTCGCGATATTATCCATCATCGTCGTGCCGCAAATTGTCTTAACCAACCCGCCGCTCCAATGCCGGTCCTGATTTAAATGCAAGGCGAGTAATCCTAAAATTTTCTGCGGATGAATAAATACTCCTTCGGGCGCCACTGCGGCAATCCTGTCAGCATCGCCATCCAAAGCAATACCTAAATCAAATTTTTCTTTTTTTACGCGCGCCTTTAATTCTTCTAAGTTTTCTTCCACCGGTTCAGGCCTGCCGCCGCCAAAAGAAGGATTAATCGTATTGCGCATAAACTCTAATTTTATTCTTGTACCTTTAAGTACCTGGGCGATAAAACTGTCTCCTGAGCCATACATGGAGTCCACCAAAACTTTAAATTTCTTATTTTTAATCTTCCTTAAATCAATATAACTGCGGATAAATTTTATATAATCCTTAGTGATATCTACGGGCTTAATCGGCTCAAGCAGCACACCGGCTTCGCCGGCTTTTACCGGATTCTTTCCAAGCAAACCCTCAACCTCCCGGGTCAACTCCTGGCTGGCTCCGCCTCCTGCAGCATTTTTAATTTTAAAACCATTATACTCTGCCGGATTATGCGAGGCAGTAATCATAATCCCCAAATCCAATCTCCGCGACTTTACGACAAAACTTAAAGCCGGGGTAGGCGCGGGCCGGTCAGAAAGGATTACCTCTATGCCGTTATTCTTTAATACTATTGCCGCGGCCTCTGCAAACTTAGCGGACATAAAACGCGTATCATATCCCACCGCAACCTTTTTCCCGCTGCCTAAATAATCCGCTACTGCCTGAGTCAAAATTCTAACGTTTTCCAGGGTATATGTATCTGCGATAATCGCCCTCCAACCGTCGGTGCCAAATTTAATTTGCGAAACTGCGTTGCCCATCGAATCTCTCCTTGTCTACAAAGACAACACCCGCGCAATTTACGCTACCTAGCGCACACCGACGCAATACTCCGCCACCTGGCGGATACCAACGCAAAACCTCTTAAGCGTTGGGTACCTATTAGCGTCGGGTGCCTTAAGCGCGAGTTGTCTTATCTTAAACTGTTAATTGCTTTTTTTGTATTTTTTGCTCCAAAAATATAAGAACCTGCAACTATAATATTAGCTCCTGCGTTTATTACTTGTCGTCCGGTGAGATTATTGATCCCTCCGTCTACGGCAATATCTTTCTTAAAGATAGCGCGCAGTTGTTTTATTTTCCTTAACGCTCCCGGGATAAACTCCTGTCCGCTAAATCCAGGATTAACTGACATTACCAAAACAAAGTCAACCAGCGGCAAGGCTTTTTTAATCTTATCTAAAGAAGTCGCTGGGTTTAAAGATACCCCCAACTTTACAGCTTTGTTATTTAGCCCCTTAGACATAACTGCCAATTCTTTTACCGTAACCGTCTCAATATGCACAGTGATCATATCGCTTCCGGCATTAACAAAAGCACTCAAGTACTTAGCCGGATTTTCAATCATTAAATGCACATCTAAGGGAAGTTTGGTCGCCTTACGCATATACTTCACAATTACCGGCCCGATTGTAATATTCGGCACAAAATGCCCGTCCATCACATCAACGTGGATTAAATCCGCTCCAGCCCGCTGCACTTTCTTAAGCTCAGCAGCAAGATTATTGAAATCAGCCGATAAAATTGATGGCGCAATCTTTATCTTCATTTTATTTAGGGTCAGGCACTGACCCAATCGGGGGTCGTCTTTAAAGCCAATCGGAAGGGTGTCCCCTCAAAAAAAGCCCCCTTTGCCTTGAATTTACAGACGGCCCTTGTATAACTTATTCTTGTTTATATGCTCAAAAATTGCTTCTGGCACCAAATAACGGAACGACTTATTCCGCTTCACACACTCTCTTACCTCAAAACCCGAAACATCTACTGCCCGGATAGCCAAAGTCTTAATATAAGGCGGTATCTGCTCCAGAGGATAACCCGGACGCGTAGCCGCCACAAACTTAACCATCTTAATTATCTCGCTTAAATCCTTCCACTCTTTTAAATATTTAAGCAAGTCTGAGCCAATGATAAAATAAAGCTCATCGCGGCTATATCTACGCTTTAATTCCTTTAATGTATCAATTGTATAAGAGCGCCCCCTGCGTTTAATCTCAACATCTGAAACTGCAAAATGCCTATTACCTCTAATAGCTAACTTTAACATCTTAAGCCTTTTATGCGCAGGGGCAATATTTAAATTATCCTTATGCGGCGGCAAGGCTGTCGGAATAAAAATAATTTTATCTAACCCCAGTTTTTCCCGTGCCTCTTCTGCCAAAATTAAATGGCCGATGTGTACCGGGTTAAAAGTTCCGCCTAAAATGCCAATCTTCATTGCCTCACCTGGCCAGAGCCAAAGACCATATATTTATAGGTAGTCAGCTCTTCAAGCGCCATAGGGCCGCGGGCATGCAACTTATCCGTCGAGATACCAATCTCAGCACCCATGCCAAATTGATTTCCGTCGCTAAAACGAGTTGAGGCGTTTTGGTAAACACAGGCCGAATCCACCTGCCTCAAGAATTTCAAAGCCTGATCATAATTATCTGTAACAATGCTATCTGAGTGATGTGAGCCATAATTATTTATATGCGCGATTGCCTCCTCCAGATCCTCAACTACTTTTACTGAAAGAATTAAATCCAGGTATTCAGTGCGGTAATCTTTTTCGGTCGCGCGCTTTGCCCACTTAGCGATTTTTCGGGTTAAGGCGCATCCGCGGATCTCGACGCCTGCTTCTCTGAATTTCTTAAACATTCCCGGTAGAAATCTTATAGCCACATCACGATGCACCAGCATACTTTCCATGGCATTACAAACTCCTGGCCTCTGCACCTTAGCGTTAAAACAAATCTTCTCCGCCATATTCAAATCCGCCCATTCATCCACATAAACATGGCAAATACCTTTATAATGCTTGATCACCGGTATACTCGAAGACCTGACTACTTTTTTGATCAACTCTTCTCCGCCGCGAGGAATAAGCAAATCAATGTAATTATTTAACTTTAACAAAACATCTACAGCCTTGTGCTCACGCGTTTTAATCAAGTTAATCGCTGCACAAGGTAAGGCGTATTTTTGTATTACGGAATTCAATGCGTTATAAATCGCAAGGTTAGAATTCAAAGACTCGCTTCCCCCGCGTAAAATTACGCTGTTGCCTGACTTAAGGCAAAGCCCGACGCAATCCGCAGTAACATTAGGCCGAGATTCATAAATTATAGCCACCACCCCTATAGCTGAACGCACCTTATGAATGCGCAGGCCATTAGAAGTATCCCAGCCGCGTATAAGCTCCCCCACTGGATCTTTAAGCTTAACAAGATCAAGCAATACATCTGCCATCTGCTTAATTCTTGCCTCATTTAAAGTAAGCCGGTCAATAAAAGCCTTGCCCTTGTTGCGGGAAGCGGCAATATCTTTCCTGTTCGCCTTTAAAATATCCGCTTTATTACTTAATAAAACTGCGGCCATATCCTTAAGCACCCCATCCTTGGTAGCTGAAGGCAGGTTAGCTAACACTCGAGAAGCCGCTAATGCCCCTTTTGCAATATTTTCTATTTCTTGTTTTATATTCATCTCTACAATATAACCAAGTTATCACAATGGATAACTTCCCTGGAGAAACGGTTTCCCTTTACTTTATTCAATTCGCGGCTGGCTATGCCCACCTTACCACGGCCAATCTCGCAATCTTTCTTATCGCAAACGCTGACCACTTCTCCGGGGTAGAAATTTCCTTCACAAGAAATCACGCCCACGGCAAGCAGGCTCTTTTTTTCGCAAAGGGCCTTTTTTGCTCCATCATCAATCACAATCTTGCCCTTAGCCTTAGTGCCAAAAGCCATCCAGCGCCTCTTCTCATCCAACATCTCATGCTTAGGCAAAAATATAGTTCCCTGGGTAAAAGGATCATGCGCAATTTGGCTGATAATTCCCTTGCTGCGGCCATTGGCAATCACGCAGGCAATCCCTGAGTCCACGGCAATGCGCGCTGCTTCAATTTTAGTAACCATGCCTCCGACACAACTCTTCTTGTTCGTCGGACAGGCTAAAGATTTGATCTGGCCGGTAATCTTGTCCACCAGGCGGATGACTTTCTTATTCTCATCCAGCAGGCCGTCAACATCAGAGAGAATTATCAAAAGTTCAGCGCCAACTAATATAGAAACCAAAGCTGAGAGTTTATCGTTATCTCCAAATTTAATTTCCTCGGTTGAGACTGTGTCATTCTCATTTATAACCGGCACGCACTTTAATTTAAGTAAGGTATTTAATGTATTCTTGGCGTTAAGATAGCGCAAACGGCTGGAAAAGTCATCCCAGGTCAAAAGCAATTGCGCGCAGCTTAACCCCCGTTCTTTAATCGCCCGGTTGTAAACATGCATCAACTCATGCTGGCCAATGGCCGCAGCAGCCTGAAGATACTGGAGCTCTTTAGGCCGGTTAACAAGCTTTAAAATTGACATGCCTAAAGCAATCGCCCCTGAAGAAACTACCACCACTTCCTTGCCCTGCTTGATCAAATCAGAGATCTGGCCGGCGATGTTATTAACCAGCCCCATATCTAGCCTTGTCTTCTGGCTGGTAAACAGGCTTGAGCCGATCTTGATCACTATCCTTTTATAATTTATTTGCGACTGCATCAATTAACTCCCCTAAATTCGTCTTCTCCAGCGCCGAAATCGCATAAACCGGCTTTTTAATTAACCTTTTAAACCTTTTTAAATTTCCTTCTGCGCCGGCAATATCCATTTTATTAGCGCAGACAACCTGCGGCTTTTTATAAATACTTTTACTGTAATTCTTTAATTCCAGGTTAATCTTTTTATAATCATCCGCCGGGTTTCTACCTTCAAAACCTGCCATATCAACTATATGGATTAGAACCTTGGTACGCTCAAGATGTTTTAAAAATTTATCACCCAGCCCGCGTCCTTCTGAAGCCCCCTCAATTAAACCGGGAAGGTCAGCAATAACAAATTTCTTATGTGTTGCATCTACTACTCCCAACACCGGCCCCATAGTCGTAAACGGATAAGCTGCAATCTTTGGCCGGGCATTTGAAATTGCCGTAATCAAAGTAGACTTTCCCGCATTAGGAAACCCTACTACCCCCACATCTGCCAGAAGCTTTAAATCCAGGATAACTGTTCTTTTCTCCCCTGGTTCTCCCGGGGTTGCTTCTTTACGGTGGCAATTACCTATTCCGCCTTTTCCGCCCTTGACAATAATAACTTCTTGCCCATCTTCATTTAAATCACGCAAAAGAGAACCTGTCACAGCATCCTTAATAGTAGTACCCATGGGAACGCGTACAATTACATCCTCTGCAGCCCTGCCTTTTTTATTGTTGCCGCTGCCGTGGCTACCGTGCTGCCCGAAAAAATGCCGATGATACTGAAAATCCAAAAGCGTAAGCAGGTTGTGGTCTGCGCGAAAAATTATATCCGCGCCCTTACCCCCATCTCCGCCATCAGGCTTGCCTTGGCGCTGGTACTTATCGCGATAGAGGCTTTTACAGCCCTTACCACCACTGCCAGCTCGGACTTCTATTTTAGCGCTATCAATAAACACTACAGGCCTAAATCAATAGATTTAATCTTAAGCTCAGTAAGTTGGGCGCGGTGGCCTTTTTCCCAATGCGAATTCTTTCTACGGCGATATTTATAAGCCGTAGTCTTTTTACCCTTGATCGCTCCCAAAACCAATGCCTCAACTTTAGCGCCTTTAACATAAGGCTGGCCAATCTCAACGCTTTTATCCTTACAGACCAACAAAACCTTGTCTAAAATAATATTCTTGCCTTTATCAACCAGTTGCTTATCCACCTCGATAATATCATCTTTCTCTACATTATACTGTTTTGCTCCAACTTCAACTATTGCATACATTTGTCATCCTCCGTGAATAATAAGTAAACTTGAGCTATATATTATATATCTGTTGGACTTAGGGGTCAAGGGAAAATGAGCATCTTAAATCTTTTATCTAGCGAAATCCTACCAAGCTTGCGAGGCAGGATAGATCCGAACCCAATTTCCAATCTTTAGCTTATCTTGATGTCTTCTAAGTGCGCGGCTGGGTTAGAAATCAAGTTGACCTTGATCCTATATTTATGCTCAATCGCGCGCAGGGCCTCCTTATCTTTTAAGATTTCATCAATCACAGGCGGTGCCAGAGTAACTGATGCCTGTTTTAAGGTTTTGCCCTTGAGATAGCGCTTAAGCTCTTTTAAAGCAAAAATTCCCAGGGTTTGCGGTGAGCGCAGTTTGCCTTTACCTTTGCAATACGGACAAGGATGAAAAGAAAGCATCTGCACGGTTTTATGGATACGTTCACGGGTCATCTCTACTATCCCAAACTTAGAAATCCCTAGTATGTCATATTTTGCCCGGTCGTTCGACAAGGCCTTTTTAAAAACATTAAGCAGTTCCCTGCGGTGGCCTTCGCGCTCCATGTCAATAAAATCAATTACGATTATACCGCCTAAATCGCGTAACACTAACTGACGGGCAATTTCAACCGCTGCCTCGGCATTGACCTTAAAAGCCATATCCTCCTGATTGACCTTTTTCTTAAAACCCCCGCTGTTTACATCAATTACCACCAGCCCCTCAGTCGGCTCAATGATCAGGTAAGCTTTGGATTTTAAATAAACATGGCTTTCAAAGATACGGTTGATTTGCTTCTCTACGTCTTTTGATGCAAAAAGGTCATCCCCCCTGTAAAGCTCAACCTTCTTACATAAATAACTTAGGAAAGTGCGCATAAAATGCTGGATGCGGTAAAATTCAGGCTTGGAATCAACAATCAGTTTAGTAACATCTTCGGTAAAAGAATCGCGAATTGCCCGCAGGGCTAAATCGTATTCTTCATAAACCAAGGCCGGGGCTTTTTTACCCTGGGCAATCTTTTCCAACCGTTTCCATAATTTATAAAGAAACTGCGCGTCGCGGGTCAGCTCCTGCGCGGAGCGGCCGCTGGCAGCAGTGCGCACAATAAAACCTACCGCATCGGGAAATTTAAGCCCTTTAAAAATATCGCGTAAGCGCCGCCTTTCAGCCTCATCTTCAATGCGCCGCGAAATACCGCCCTGTTTATCCATCGGCATAATTACTAAATACCTGCCGGCTAAACCAATCTGCGTAGAAAGCCGCGGGCCTTTGGTGCCGAAAGATTCTTTGACTACCTGGACCAAAACCTCCTGGCCCTTTTTTACCTCTTTGATCGGAGTCTGCTGCGGAGCCTCCACAGACTCATAGGCAGATTCGATCTCCGATAAATACAGAAAACCATTCTTCACCAAGCCAATATCCACAAAGGCGGCGCCAATCGAAGGCATCACTGCCTCAATCCTTCCTTTATAAATATTGCCCACGATCGTGCGGTCCTGCGGCCGCTCAATATGAAACTCAAGAAGTATGCCGTCCTGTGCTATGACAACACGCTTTTCCTGGGCTTCAGAATTAATTAAAATTTCCTTGGACATCTTTTACTTCTATCCCTTCTGGTAATTGTTTTTGCAGCCTATTCTTAAAATCTTCCGGTTCAACCGGAAATCTTAAAACTATGGAAGCTTCTTCGTGTTCGCTTTCCAATCCTAATTTTAGGGCTCTTTTTAAGCTTAATTTAGGATGCGGGCTAAAACCTTCTGTCATTTTTAGAGGCAGCTCTGCCCGGCGCATAGCGCGCATGAATAGGCGCATCAGGTCTAAATGCGAAATATAACGCATCAGTCCTTTCTTAGAAAAAATAAAATTAACTTTATACATAAAAAACAAACACCTTAAACTTTTATTTAGAGTGCAGTCCTTTACGCGAAGCGTAAAGGATGAAGTTAACCTTATACATATCTCAAGTAGGGACGGTTCTCAAACCAAAGGAAAACTGTCCCTTAACAGGGGACACTTTAGCTTTGAGTTGAGAACCGTCCCTGTCTTTATCACTATTTCTTTTTCTTCTTCCCTGCTTCAATCTTTACCACCACGGGGCCACGCTCAAGCCTTGTTTCTAATTTAGCGATCTCTTCCGGAGTAAACTCACCTTCCTTAATAATCTTAGCGGTAATAAAAATCAACAGATCGATTTTCTGCGTATCAGTTGTCTCGCGCCTGAAGAATTTTCCTAACCAAGGAATGTCTTTTATAAATGGCACCCCGATAATTTCTTTACTCTTAACATCTTTAAGCAAACCGCCAATCACCACGGTTTCTCCGTCCTTAAGCAGGACCTGCGTCTGGGCTTCGCGCACATCAATAATCGGATAGCTGGTAGTTGTCGTTGTTGCCGTCGCGCCGGTACCTGCTATAGAAGTGGCGTCAACATCAGCAGTAGAAGAGGTAATGCTTGGATGAATAATCATATTGATATACCCCTCTTCGCTTATCTGTGGCACAACATTTAAACGAATCCCAATCTCTTGATAATAATCCAGCGTTTGGGTGACTGTCGGGCCGGTTCCAGTATCCGTACCTGCTGTAACAGTAGATCCAAGGATAGGGGTATGATACCCCACCAACATCGAAGCCTCCTGATTATCAAGAGTCATAATCCTGGGAGCAGAAAGTGTATTTGTATCAGCATCGTCCTCTAAAGCGTGTACAACTGCCTCAAACTTAGTGCCAGTTAATTTCTGGAATATAAGTTCAGCTCCGGCGTTATAAGGACTATACCCTAAAATTCCTGTTGTTGACGGACTAAATATCGACGGAGTCGTACCTGTGGCAATAGTCCCTCCATGGCCGCCCAAATTCGCCTTACCCTTACTATCTACTTTGCCAAACTGAATAGTATTGCTCGTTGCTGCCCCGCTTCCGCCTAAACCCCAATCAAACCCCAGATCTTTTAACTTATTACGATTAACTTCAATAATCTTAGTCTCAATTAAAACCTGCTTAGGCCTAACATCAACTTTAGGTAAAATCAAATTACGGATCTTATCCAAAATGCTGGGGGTATCGGTAATCACTAGGATCTTGGATTTCACTGACGGATCGAAATCCGCTTTCTTCATCACTGTATCGCCGGTAGCATTCTTTTCAAAAGAGACGGTCTCGCTTTTTGCGCCAGCATTTTCCTTACTTGAAGATGCGCTAGAAGCATCATCTTTGCCAATTTTAAATGAACCAAATTGCCAGCCTTTCTGGCCCCGGGCATATAATACTGAAGTCTTACCGCGCGGAGAAAGTAAAGGAATAATGATCTTCTGAGCATCCTGAGCATCCAAAAACTTTAAAGTAATAATATCCGTTTGCAAAGGTTCCTCTGCGGCAATCTTAGCCACATTCTCTATCTTAGTAACTAAGATAACATTCCCCTGCCTCTGGTATCCAAAACCATATGTTTTTAAAATTACATCCAAGGCAATCTCCCAAGGGACATCCGTCAACCGCACGGAGACATTACCGGCAACATCAGGTGTAGTCACTATATTAACCCCTGAATTATAGGAGATAATTTTAAGCACGTTAGCAATATCCGCTTCTTTAAAATCCAGGGTAACATTTCCCTTGGCAGTAGGGATATTTTCTTCTGCAGCCGCTGACTCTGGCTCAAGAGTAGTAGGGGCTACTGCGGCTGCTAAGGGTGCCTGCTGGCCTGGGGCATTAGAGGCACTCTGCGTCTTTTGAGCAACTTGCGCAGCAGCATAAGCATAAAAACAAAAAGATAAGGCACAAACTAAAAATAGTTTTTTCACTCTTGAGCCCTCCCCCAATGATCTAACTTTAGGAAAATTCTCTTATTTCTTATCGCAATCCTCGGAAATAATCAGCCCGCCGGTAGTCATAGTATAAGTTTTCTTTCCGGTAAGATTACAATTTACCGGTTCTGCCGTACAATTATACCCCGTAGAATCAAACCGCTGGCAATCATACTCATAACCCCTCACCGAAGAAACCCCAAGATAATCCCTATCCAGGTAAACCGGGTTACCCTTAGTAAGCTGGTTTATATTTTCAGGATATGCCCCTTTATTATCTTTGGCGTAATTTTCTAAAGCTGTATAGAAAAGTTTAAGATTAACCTGCGCGAATGACTGGTTGCGTTCAATATTGTAAATAATAAACTTCTGAACCGCCATACGCAGCAATAAGGCGCTTAAACCTAGGGCGATCATAATCATAACAAAACTTCGGGCTTTACTGTTAGTCATCTTTAAAAATCATTAAAAGCTGGAATTAATTAAAAAGCTATATCATTGATTTTAACACAAAGAGGCAATTTAGCAATCAATTTCTACAATTTATCCTTGATTATTAACCGCTTGGCCCTAATATGATTAGGGTCAATCCTTAACGCCTGCCTTAAGGCGCGTCTTGCCTCGGCTCTTTCCCCCATACTCAAATAAGCAAGCCCCAGATTATAATGGTAATCAGAAAGGCCGGGATTTAATTCCAGGGCACGCTTAAAGGCGCTCACTGCCGCCTCCCAGCGTTCATGCTTGGCAAAATTAATTCCTAAATTATTATAAAACTGTTCAGCATTATCAACGCGCCCGGAGTTTTTAAGAAAATCCGCGATAACCTTACAATCAACTGCTTTGGCTGTGTTTGTAATCTCGGTCAAAGATTCCAGTATGTGCAGCCCCGCGGAATCAGGCTTTCCCTGCACATAATAAATGCGCGCCAGGTTAAAATGCACAAAAATAATTCCCGGATTAAGCTTTAACGCTAACTTGTATTTTTGGATAGCCTGCTCAAAGAACCCCTCTATTTCATAAATATTGGCAATATTATTCTCTACCTCTGCGATCTTCTCAGGAGGAGAGTTTTTCTCAACAACTTCATACTCATTTTTGGCCTCGGTAAAACGCTTTAATTTAAAATAAAGGTTGGCCAAATTAGAGCGCGCCTCAAGCAGGTCAGGTTTAATTTCCAGTGCCCTTCTATATTCCTCTATCGCCTGCTCATTTAACCCTTTAAGTTCATATTGTAATCCAAGATTATTATGCGCCTGAAAGCTCTGAGGTGAATACTTGATAATATTCTTGTAAAAAACTACCGGGTTAGCCCATTCAAAATTGCGGCCAGCGCTAAGCAGGACATAGAATGCACAGAGGCCGGTAACAGCCAGGATAAACAACTCTCTTCTTAAGGCTTTATGCAAAATATAAACTAAGAGCAAAAAAAAGCTGATTGAAGATAGATAAATAAAATGCTCGGCGACAAAAGTATTAATAGGGAAAATTCCGCATTGTGGGATCAGAAAAACCAGGGCCCAAAAAAGCATAAAAGAGGCAGCTTTATTTTTTACTGAATACCTTAATAAAAACCCACAGCCAATAATGATTAATCCGAGACAAATAATACCAAACAAGATTCCCGCGTCACTGCTTTGCCAGGCAAACTGGCGCGACATATGCAAATCAAGCGGAAAAATAAGTAGTTTTAGATAGGTAAAAATTACTTTCGGCAAAACACTTAAACGCATTAACCAGCCAACCCTGGTTAATGCAGGGGCAGAAAATGTAACAAAGTTAAGTAAACAAAATCTCAAGCATAGGTAAATCAAAGCTACGCTAAAAAAAGGAATAATTCTTTTGATAAAATAATACTTTTCTTTTATGCTTTCATGTAAAAACCAGAATATATAACCGCAGATTATAAAAGGAAAAACAATTGCTGCCTCTTTGCTCAATAAAGCCAATATAAAATTGATTACGGATAAAATATAAAACAAGGTAGGATTTTTAACGCCATCCTTCTGGCTCCTGATAAATAATAACAGAGAAAATATGACAAATAAGCCCATAAGCATATCTGCCCTTCCGGAAATATAGGTAACTGCTTCCGTATTCAACGGGCTAGCAGCAAAAAAAATACCAGTGGCAGCGGCAATAGGTAAATTTGCCAGCAGGTTAAACAATAAAAGAAAAACCAGATAAGAAACACCGATTTGCAGGATTATATTAGTTAGATGATACCCAAAAGGATTAAGCTGCCAGAAATGATAATCAAATATATAGGATATGGTTTGCAGCGGACGATAAAAATTTGATCCGGAATTTGTTCCTAGATAAAGATCATTAATAAAGCTTAACCCTAAATTTTGCCAACTGCGGATAAGGGAGTTTTCTACAACTAAAGCCTGATCATCCCAAATAAATGGGTTAGTTAAAGAATTAAAATAGGCAAGAAAACAGACTGCGCAGATTACCAGAAAAACCAAGGTATATTGTTTATAAATAGGGACAGCGACCATTTAAATGGAGACGTTTCTATAGTGGAGTAAGTACTCCGCCTGTGGTAGCAGTATAAGTAACGCTTCCGTTTGTCCCTGTTATAACCGGGCTAGCTGTAAAAGTATAGCCGTCTTCAGACAATGTGCAAGCATAACTATACTCTCCCATGACTGTAGTTGCTCCGGTTGCATTAGCACAATAGCTGCCTGCTGAGGCAATAAAATCAGTAAGCTCAGCCACCCTAGCAGGATACGCGCCACTATGAGATGTGGCATAGTTTTCTGCAGCAACAGAAAGTTTGCGCAAGATTTCTTTTGCTGTTGTTGCGTTAATTTTACCAGAAGTTGTTAAATATGGCACTACAATTACCGTTAATAAGACGATAATTGTTAAAATGATGATGCTTTCAACCAGGGTGAAACCTTTTCTAAACATTGGCTATTCCCATTAACTACCTAAAGCTCAAG
>JAHJCJ010000102.1 GCA_018812825.1 Candidatus Omnitrophota bacterium | reverse complement strand
GGGTGGCAAAGGGGCATGCGGATATGATTCTTATTTCCGGAGGAGACGGCGGCACAGGTGCTTCTCCCAGGAGTTCGATAAGATATGCCGGCCTTCCCTGGGAGTTAGGGCTTTCTGAAACCCACCAGACACTTTTACTCAATAATTTACGTTCAAGAGTGCGCCTGCAAACTGACGGGCAAATGCGCACCGGCCGGGACGTGGCGATTGCAGCCTTATTAGGTGCGGAAGAATATGGTTTTTGCTCGGCAGTATTGGTTGTCATTGGTTGCGTTATGTTGAGACATTGCCATCTTAACAATTGCTCGGTTGGAGTGGCTACTCAGGATGATATCCTGCAGAAAATGTTTCAGGGTAAGGCAGAGCATATTGTGAATTACTTTCATTTTATAGTTAACGAGTTGCGTGAAATTATGGCAAGTTTAGGTTTAAGGACAATAGATGAAATGATTGGCAGAACTGATCTTTTGGAATTAAATCAAGCAATTGTGCCTTTAAAGGCAAGGCAGATAGATTATTCGAAAATTCTTTATAGGCCGGAGCTTCCTGAGAATATTGTCCGCTACTGTAAAATAAAACAGGATAGCGGGCTGGATTCTGTTTTGGATAAGCAGCTTATTAAGATGTGGGAGGATTGCCTTAAGAATAATGAACCAGTAAGAATTTCGGTTGAGATCAATAATACCAACAGGGCAGTGGGTGCAATGTTAAGTGGAAAGGTTTGTAAGCAATGTGGCGAAGGTGTACTTTTGGAAGATAGTATTATTTGTAAATTTAAGGGTATAGCCGGCCAGAGTTTTGGTGCTTTTCTGACAAAAGGAATTACATTTGAATTGGAAGGTATGGCTAATGACTACGTTGGCAAAGGTATTTCCGGAGGCAAGCTCATCATATATCCTGATAAAACTGCAAACTACAAATCCGATGAGAATATAATTATCGGCAATACTTCTTTTTATGGGGCTATATCAGGTGAGGCATATATAAGCGGATTGGCAGGGGAAAGGTTCTGTGTAAGAAACTCCGGTTTATATGCCGTGGTTGAAGGTGTTGGCGATCATGGCTGCGAATATATGACCGGCGGCAGGGTAATTGTCCTGGGTAAGACAGGGAATAATTTTGCCGCTGGCATGTCAGGCGGTATAGCCTATATCTATGATGAGGATACTACATTTAAGAAAAGATGTAATCTGGATATGGTTGAATTGGAAAAGGTTAAAGAATCCGACAAGGATACAATATATCATTTATTGAGCAATCACTATAAATATACGAAAAGCAATAAAGCTAAGAAAATCTTAAACAATATTCAGGATCAACTTAAGAAATTTGTCAGGGTTATGCCGATAGAATACAAGCGTATTTTAGAGGGTATTAAAATAGAAGAGAGGCTTGATATTGCGGAGGCTCTAGATGGGTGAAGAAAGAGGTTTTCTTAAATTAGCCAGGCAAGCCAGCGATTATAGGCAGGTTTGTGAGCGGGTGGGAGATTTTAAGGATGTTTATAAGCAGTGCCCGGAGAGCCAATCGCAAGAACAGGCCTCACGTTGCATGGATTGTTCAACTCCGTTTTGCCACTGGGCCTGCCCGGTAGGCAATTATATCCCGGAATGGAATGATTATATCTTTCATAGCAACTGGAAACAGGGGTTTAAGTTATTAGATGCCACCAATAATCTTCCTGAGATAACCGGTAGAGTGTGTCCGGCGTTATGTGAATACGCCTGTGTCCTCGGATTAAATGACGAATCGGTTACTATACGGGAGAACGAACTTTCGATAATAGAGGCAGGGTTTAAAAACGGTTTAATTAAGCCGCAGCATATAGAAAATAGAACGGGTAAAAATGTCGCTGTTGTCGGTTCGGGGCCGGCAGGTTTGTCTTGTGCCGCACAGCTTAATAGGGCTGGGCATAATGTAACTGTTTTTGAACGGGATAATCAGCCGGGGGGTATACTACGCTATGGCATTCCTGATTTCAAACTGGAAAAACATATTCTGGACAGGCGCATTGATATATGGAAAGAAGAGGGGGTTGTTTTTAAAACAGGCGTAGATATGGGGATAAATTATCCGTCGGATAAACTTCTGGCCGATTTTGATGCAGTTTGTTTGGCAGGTGGTTGCCGTGTTCCAAGGGACCTCAAAATTGAAGGAAGGCAGTTGAAGGGGGTATATTTTGCCATGGAATACCTTACGCAATCCAACAAGCGGGTATCCGGGGAAAAGATTACGGAAAAAGATTTAATTGATGCTAAGGATAAGAAAGTGGTAGTTATCGGCGGAGGAGATAGCGGAGCTGATTGCGTAGGCACGGCGCATCGCCAAAGAGCTTCCTGCGTGGTACAGATTGAAGTTTTGCCTCAGCCGGCTGAATGCAGGACTCCGGCTCAGCCTTGGCCAAACTACCCATTGATTTTAAAGGTATCATCAAGCCATGAAGAGGGCGGAGAGCGGCATTGGCAGGTCTTGACCAAGAGTTTTATCGGAGAAAAGAATCATCTTAAAAAACTCTCTTGCGTAAAGGTTGAATTTTTACCGGCAGCAGATAATGCATGTCCTGTTATGCGGGAGATTCCGCAAAGCGAGTTTGAAATTAGCGCAGATCTGGTTATCCTTGCCATAGGTTTCTTGCATCCTGAGAAATCGGGTCTGCTTAATGATCTTGATCTTGAATTTGACACACGGGGAAATATTGCTACCGATAAAAATTACATGACTTCGCTTAAGAATGTATTCTCTGCAGGGGATATGAGGCGCGGACAGTCACTGGTGGTTTGGGCTATTGCAGAAGGAAGGCGATGCGCCTATTTTATGGATAAATATCTGATGGGTAGGAGTAACTTGCCGGTTATATAAAGGAGTGCAAAATGATAAGCACAGGAATAAAAGGTTTAGATAATGTAATTACGGGTTTAAGGCTGGGGGATAATGTAGTTTGGCAGATAGATGATATAAATGATTATGCTAACCTTGTGCAGCCTTTTGTGCGCCAGGCACTCAAAGATAAAAAAAAGGTTATATACATGAGGTTTGCAACACACAAAGAGCTGGTTAAAGCTTCCCGGCAGATAAAGCGGTATGAGCTTAATGCTCAGGCTGGATTTGAATCTTTTACTGCCAAGGTAAATAATGTCATCGCGCAAGAGGGAGAAGGCGCCTATTATGTATTCGACTGTTTATCCGAGCTTCTCTCTGCCTGGGCCACAGACCTTATGATCGGCAACTTCTTTATGGTCACCTGCCCGTATCTTTATGAGCTGAAGACAGTAACTTATTTTTCGATATTACGCAATAACCATTCCTTTAAATCCATAGCCCGTATACGCGAAACAACCCAGTTACTTATGGATGTGTATCATTGCGAAGGCAGCTTCTATATCCACCCTTTAAAAGTATGGAACCGGTATTCTCCTACTATGTTTCTTCCCCACCAAAGGGAAGCCGGTAATTTTGTTCCTATTACCGATAGTGTTAATGCTGTTCAGATATTATCTCATATCCGCAAAAGGGGCACGGAAAATGCCAAGAGAAACCTGGATTACTGGGATCGTTTATTTCTTGAGGTAGAGGCTTTGGTTAAAAGCAAGTCCTTGTTAAGCAAAAAAAAGGAGATGATAAGAAGGCTTTGTAATTTAATGATATCCAAAAACAAAAAGATCCTATCTCTTGTGATAAATAATTTCTCACTGGAAGAATTAATTGAAATAAAATCAAGATTAATCGGCACGGGTTTTATCGGAGGCAAAGCTGTGGGTATGCTTTTGGCCCGAAAAATACTTTCAAAGAATAAATTACTTGATTGGCAGAAGCTTTCGGAGCCCCATGATTCTTTTTACATCGGGTCAGATATATTCTATTCGTACATAGTGCATAACCGATGGTGGAAATTGCATATGCAGCAGAAAAGCGAGGCAGGATATTTTAATATCGCAAAAGTGCTTAAAGAAAAAATGCTTTACGGGGTTTTTCCCGATGAAATTATGGAGCATTTTCAGCAAATCGTAGAATATTTTGGATCCTCTCCGATTATTATACGCTCAAGCTCTCTTTTGGAAGATGATTTCGGCAACGCCTTCGCCGGTAAATATGAAAGCATATTTTTAGCTAATCAGGGAAGCCCGGAGCAAAGATATATCCAGTTCGCCGAAGCAGTAAAGAAAATCTACGCCAGCACGATGAATGAAGATGCCCTTGTGTATAGAAAACAGAGAGGCCTGGATAAATCAGATGAACAGATGGCTCTTTTGGTGCAGCGGGTCTCCGGTGCGCATCACAAAAATTATTTCTTCCCGGATCTTGCCGGAGTCGGCGTCTCTTATAATACCTATGTCTGGAATAACAATATTGATCCAGAGGCGGGGATGCTCAGGCTTGTCTTTGGCCTGGGAACGAGAGCGGTTAATCGCGTTGAAGGCGATTACCCGAGAATGGCGGCGCTAAGCGACCCATTACGCAGGCCTTACGCAGAGAAAGACGATCTAAGAAAATACTCGCAACATATGGTGGATCTTATAAATGTAAAAGAAAATGCTTTGCAGACCATCTCTTTTGAAAAGTTGATTGTCGAGAAGTCATTTGTGGGCGTTGACCGCGTGGCTGTCAAAGACGACGAGGCTAAGCGTATGATGGAGGAGAGGGGTTTGGGGGATAAGGATTACTGGATATTAACACTTGATAAAGTCCTTGAAAATAAGCCGTTGGTAAAATCATTGAAAACGATATTAGAGTTGCTTGAGGAGAATTATCGCTATCCGGTTGAGATAGAGTTCACTATAAATTTTACAAAAGATAATGCATTTAAAATAAATCTGTTGCAGTGCAGGCCTTTGCAGACGCGGGGATTAGGCCTTAAAGTTAACATGCCTGAGCATATAAACAAAAAGGATGCGCTTTTTGATTCCCAGGGGTATTTTTTGGGTGGCAATATCTCGCAAAAAATTGATTGGGTTATATACGTTGATCCGGAAAAGTATAATAAGCTGGTGTTGTCAGATAAGTATGAAATTGCACATATTGTCGGCAGTTTGAATAAGAGCATAAAAGATAAGCAGGAGCTACCTACTTTGCTTATGGGCCCGGGAAGATGGGGCACTACTACTCCATCTTTAGGGGTGCCGGTTAAATTTGCCGAGATAAATAATGTGGCGGTGCTCGCGGAGGTGGCATTTTCAGCCGGTAATCTTATGCCCGAGCTGTCCTTTGGAACGCATTTTTTCCAGGATCTGGTGGAGACAAATATATTCTATGTAGCGTTATTCCCGGAAAAGGAAGGCTCGATGTTTAACCTTACCTGGTTTAAGCAGCTGAAGAATTTGTTCAGCGAGCTTATGCCTGAATTTGTGAAATTTGAAAATATCATCGGAGTTTATGATGTCAGCAACAAGTCTTTAAGGGTAATGTCGGATGTGGTCTCGCAAAGGGTCGTATGTTTCTAAATAAGGGTGATAAATCTGGTAGGACTCATGGGATAGGAAAGGGGTGTTGAATGTCTAAATATATTTTTATAACCGGCGGGGTTATTTCAAGTTTAGGTAAAGGGATTGCCTCTGCTTCAATAGGAAAGATTCTTGAATCCCGCGGCTTAAAAGTTTCACTTATGAAACTTGACCCTTATATAAATGTTGACCCCGGGACGATGAACCCGTATCAGCACGGAGAGGTCTATGTTACCGAAGATGGCTCGGAAACAGATTTGGACCTCGGCCATTACGAACGTTTTACTAATACACTTTCATCAAAATTTAACAATATAACTACCGGCCAAATTTATAATAGTGTAATCTCCAGGGAGAGGAAGGGGGATTATTTAGGGAAGACTATCCAGGTTATTCCGCATATCACCGATGCGATAAAAGAGAGGATAAGAAAATGCGCGGAGGTTTCAAAGGCGGATATTGTGATTGTAGAAATCGGAGGAACGGTCGGCGATATTGAAAGCCTGCCTTTTCTGGAGGCATCCAGGCAATTCAAGCTGGATATGGGATCGGATAATGTGTTTTATATACATCTTACGCTTGTCCCCTATATCAAAGCAGCGGGAGAAGTTAAGACTAAGCCTACCCAGCATAGCGTAGGTACTTTGCGCGAAATAGGTATTATTCCGGATGTACTCATTTGCCGTACGGAAGAGTCGCTGACCGATAGCGTGAAGGAGAAAATCTCTTTATTTTGTAATGTGAAAAAAGAGGCGGTTATCGAATCTCCGGATATGGATTCCATATACCAGGTTCCTTTGGTTTTTAAGAAACAGATCCTTGATGAAATAATCCTGAGCCATTTTAAATTAATCTGCAAGTTTTCCGATCTTAAAGACTGGGAAAGGGGCGTAGTTAACCGGGTGCTTGATCCGAAGAATAAAGTTACCATTGCTGTAATTGGTAAATATATTGAATTGCAGGATGCGTATAAATCAATATACGAGGCATTGATCCACGGCGGGATTCATAATGATGCCAGAATAGAAATAAAGAGGATTGATTCCGAGAGTTTGGATAAGGGTAAGATTGACAAGGTGTTGGAGGGGGTATCAGGAATCTTAGTCCCCGGAGGTTTTGGTTACCGGGGTATCGAAGGAAAGATCAAGGCGATTAAATTCGGGCGGCAAAATAAAATTCCATTCTTAGGTATCTGTCTTGGCATGCAGTGCGCAGTAATTGAATTTGCCAGGAATGTCTGTGGCCTGGCAGGCGCTAATTCAACGGAGTTTAAGCAGACAAAATACCCGGTAATCAGTTTATTGCAGGAACAGAAGAAGCTTAAAGATTTGGGCGGCACGATGCGTTTAGGGGCGTATCCCTGCAGGATCAAGAAAAATAGCCTTGCCTCCAAAATCTATGGTAAAACCCTGATTTATGAACGCCACCGGCACAGGTATGAGTTTAACAATAAATACAAGAAATTGTTTGAGAGCAAGGGTATGGTTCTTTCCGGTATAAATCCCGGAAAGGGCCTGGTTGAAATAATCGAGCTTAAAGGCCATCCATATTTTATCGCGGTACAATTTCATCCGGAGTTTAAGTCTAAGCCTGATAAAGCGCATTTTTTGTTTAAGGAGTTTGTGAGGAAGGCGTTGGAAAAAGCGAGCTGAAGAGGCCAAGGTTATACCTATTTAATCCCAGGAGCGCATACTTCATTGGCTATAAAGTCAATGGAGTATTTTATTTGCCAAAGCCTTTAATTTCTGTTATAATAATTTCTCAAACGATAGGAGGAATCCCCGCGATGATTGAACGTTACAGCCTACCGCAAATGAAGAGTATCTGGCAGGAGGAGTTTAAGTTTAAGACCATGCTGCTCATAGAGATACTCGCCTTAGAAGCTTACGCCAAAGAAAAGATCGTCCCGCAACAAGCAGTAAAGCGCATCAAACAAAAAGCCCGTTTTAATATCCGAGAGATTAATAAAATTGAAGAGAAGACACAACATGATGTTGTTGCCTTTGTCTCTAATGTAGCCCAATATATAGGTAAAGACGCCCAGTATCTGCATATGGGTTTGACCTCCTCCGATATTTTAGATACTACGCTAGGGGTGCAATTAAAATCAGCCTCCGAGATATTGATCGGAGATTTAGAAAAGCTATTGCAGGTGCTGGCTAAAAAAGCCAGGGCTTATAAGGATATGGTTTGTATCGGCCGCACGCACGGAGTACACGCTGAACCGACGACTTTTGGTTTGAAGCTTGCGCTTTGGTTCGATGAGATGTCTAGGAATCTTGAGCGGCTGAGAAAATCCACGCATGAAATTTGCGTAGGAAAGCTTTCCGGAGCCGTAGGTACTTATTCAAATATTGAGCCGTTTGTAGAGAGTTATGTCTGCAAAAAACTGGGCTTAAAGTCGGTGAACATCGCAACGCAGGTAATACAGCGGGATGTATACGCACAATATATAGCTACTTTGGCGGTAATCGGCGCATCTTTAGAAAAGTTCGCTACTGAAATCAGGCATCTGCAGAAGACCGAGGTTTTAGAGGCAGAAGAGCCTTTTGGTAAGGGGCAGAAGGGCTCAAGCGCTATGCCGCATAAACGCAACCCGGTAATCTGCGAGCGTATCTGTGGCCTGGCGCGACTCTTGCGCGCAAATGCCCAGGTGGCTTTGGAGAATGTGTGCCTTTGGCATGAACGCGATATCAGCCATTCTTCGGTTGAGCGGATAATTTTCCCTGATTCCACTTTAGCTTTGGACTATATGCTGAATAAATTTATTGCAGTAGTCAGTGGTTTAAAGGTTTATCCGGATAATATGCTTTCTAATCTGGCCAAGACGCGCGGATTAATTTTTTCGCAGCGGGTCTTGATTGCTTTAATGAATAAAGGTTTAGCCCGCACCAAGGCATATGATTTAGTGCAGAAGGCAGCCATGCAGACCTGGAAAGGAACAGGAAATTTTAAAGATAATCTTTTATCTATCCCTGAAGCAGCCCGGTATTTAAGCGCAAAAGAGCTGGATAAAATATTTGATCTGGATTTTTATCTGCGCAACGTAAATAAAATCTTTAAGAAGGTCGGTTTATAGTATACTGAGCCATGATTTATCGGAAGCTCAGTAATCCTGCCTTTTAAAACCTCTTTAATAGATATGCAGTATAAAATCGAAGTAGTGGATAAACCCGGTATTTTTGACGCAATTGGCCAGGGTGTAAAGAAGGATATTTTTGACCTGGGAATCAAGGGCGTTAAGCAAGTTAAGTTTGTCCAGGTTTATATCCTCGAGGGGGATCTCACCGAAAACCAGGTTGTTAAAATCTGTGGAGAGCTTTTAACGGACAAAGTCGCACAGGAATATAAAATCATATCTAGTCATTCGGCCTCTCCGGTAAAGCCGGCTGCAGCGCAGCATATCATAGGGGTTGCTTATAATCCGGGAGTAATGGATCCTGTTGAGGCGTCAGTCTTAAAGGGTATTCAGGACTTAGGTATCTTGGGCGCCGAAACGGTTAAGACAGCCAGGAAATATATTCTTTGCGGTAAACTTTCTGCATCGCAGTTAAAAACCATCTCGGAAAAACTTCTATATAATAAACTTATCCAGCATGTGGTTGACCCGCGTGCCATTGAAGGCGATGTTAAACACCAGCCCGGTTACCACTTTAACTTAATTACAGTAGATTTGCTTAATGCGACAGATGCAGGCCTCTTGGAGATAAGTAAAAAGGGTCAGCTTTTTCTGAATTTAGAGGAGATGCGCCAGATCTGCAATTATTTCCGTAAACAAAAACGCAATCCTGTTGATTGCGAATTGGAGACCATTGCCCAGACCTGGTCTGAACACTGTTATCATAAGACCTTTCGCGGCAACATTGATTACAAAGAAAGTAAGGCCATTCCTGCTCTAGGCAATAAATCCATTAAGGGCCTGCTTAAATCTACTATTATGAAGGCAACTAAGGAGTTAAATAAAAGCTGGTGTGTTTCTGTGTTCAAGGATAACGCCGGAGTGATCAAGTTTGATAAAAAAAATAATATCTGTTTTAAAGTTGAAACGCATAACCATCCTTCGGCCTTAGAGCCGTTTGGCGGAGCAAATACCGGTATCGGCGGAGTAATCCGTGATCCTATGGGCACTGGCCTTGGGGCAAAACCGATTTTAAACAGCGACATATTTTGTTTTGCGCCGCCGGATTTGGCGTTTAATAAAGTTCCCGCCGGATCCCTGCATCCAAAACGGGTAATGAAGGGTGTGGTTAGCGGTGTGCGCGATTACGGCAATAAGATGGGTATCCCTACGGTAAACGGGGCTATTCTTTTCCATGAACATTTCGCCGGCAATCCGTTGGTATATTGCGGCACAGTGGGGATTATGCCCAAAGATAAATCTTTTAAGAAAACCAATGTCGGAGACCTGGTGGTTGTGCTTGGCGGGGCGACCGGACGTGACGGCATCCACGGAGCGACTTTTTCCTCGGGTGAGCTGACCCATGAATCCGAGACTATCTCCAGCGGTGCAGTGCAGATAGGCAATCCTATCCAGGAAAAAAAGATGGCCGATACTATCCTGCAGGCACGCGACCTAGGCCTTTATGAGGCGATCACCGATTGCGGCGCAGGCGGTTTATCAAGCGCGGTCGGTGAGTT
>JAHJCJ010000101.1 GCA_018812825.1 Candidatus Omnitrophota bacterium | reverse complement strand
GCGGCCAGCCGGGAGAAGCTGTTAATCTTACTATATTGAGGGATTCCGAAAAGAAACTTTTGGATTTTAAAATTATCAGAGACATTATAAAAATTAAAGATATTAAACAAGTGCGTATCCTGGAGGATGGTATTGGATATATCCGTTTGACTGAATTTCGCGAGAATACCTTAAGGGAGTTTAATAACGCGTTGAGTAATCTGTCAAAGCAGAACATGAATGCGTTGATCATAGATTTGCGTAATAACCCCGGAGGCTTGCTGGATGTTGCCGTAAAGATAGCCGGTAGGTTTATATCGTCCGACAAAATGATTGCTTATACTAAAGGCAGGAAACCAGAACAGAATTTTGAATTTTTATCTGATAGTAAGAATGTAATCTTGGATCTGCCGTTAGTAATCCTAATTAATGAAGGCTCTGCTTCGGGAAGTGAAATCGTAGCGGGTGTCTTACAAGATTATAAACGCGCCATACTTATTGGGAATAAGTCTTTTGGTAAGGGTTCAGTGCAAACGGTTATACCCCTGAGGGATGGTTCAGCATTACGGCTGACTACCAGTCATTATTTTACCCCTTCCGGAAAAATAATCCATGGTAAGGGGGTTACTCCTGATATTCTGGTAGAGGCAAAAGAAGATGGTGCTAATAAGATTGAACAGGTAAAACCCAGTAAAACCGATGAAATATTTAAAGCAATTGAGTTCGGAGATAAAAAGAATAAGGCTTTGGAAGATACCTTTGATTATAAAAATGACCCACAGATAATGCGCGCCATTGATACATTAAAAGCTATAGAACTTTATAAACAAGCCAAGATAGGATGAAAAAGAAGATAATAATTATCATCGCGACAGTTTTATTATTATTTGTGTTTATTGCCGTTATTCTAACCTCAGTAGATAAGAAAATAATACGTAAGGCTGTGCCTATAAAAGGCAGGATTGCTATCGTAATAGACGATTGGGGATATAATTTAAACAACCTTGAAATTGCCGAAGGAATAAAACAACCTTTAACTTGCGCAATTTTACCGAACTTGAATAATTCCCTGCTGGTGGCGCAGAAATTGAATAATCTCGGATTTGAAATAATATTGCATTTACCTATGGAGCCTAAAGAAAAATACCGGTTGGAAAAAGATACTATTTTGATATCCATGGACGCCGGACAGGTTCACAGTATTTTCGATCAAGATTTAGCTTCAATTTTATTTGCAAAAGGTATATCTAATCATATGGGGTCGCGTATTACTGAAGATAGCAGGGTTAGCGCATTAATTATATCTGAAGCGAAGAAACGCAAGTTATATTTCTTGGATAGTTTTGTAACTGCTAAATCCGTTTGTCCTTTATTAGCCAGGAAAATAAAGATACGATTTGCCAAAAGAGACATATTTTTGGATAACCTAGATGACCCGGGTTATATAAAAGGTCAGATAATTAAATTAAGGGATTTGGCTAATAAAAATGGCCAGGCTATTGGTATAGGCCATGACCGCAGGAATACGCTTGTTGCGCTGAGGGAGGCAATACCGCAATTAGTAAAGGCGGGGTATAAATTTGTTTTTATTTCGGAGATAGCCAAGTGATTGTCCTGGGGATAGAGACATCTTGTGATGAAACGGGTGTCGGTATAGTTAAAGATGGCAAGGTAGTTTTGGCTAATATAGTAGTATCAAGCTTGAAGATACATAGTAAATACGGCGGAGTAATTCCGGAAATTGCTTCGCGTTTGCAGTTGGAAAGCGTAACTGGAGTATACTGCGCAGCAATTAAAGCGGCTAAGATTAAAGCGGAGGAAATTGATCTAGTTGCGGTTACTACAGGCCCTGGTCTACCGGGCTCGCTTTTGGTCGGGGTATCTTTTGCCAAGGCCCTGGCATTGAGTTTAGGCAAGCCAATATTAAGCGTTAATCATGTCTATAGCCATATTTATGCCAATATTCTTTGCTATCGTAATATAAAACTTCCCTGTGTAGCTTTAGTGGTTTCCGGAGGGCACACAAGTCTTTTTTATGTCAAAGACTTTTTTAATATTCAGGTTTTGGGACAGACTCAAGACGATGCCTGCGGAGAGGCTTTTGATAAAGTGGCTAAAATTATGGGGTTGGGTTATCCTGGGGGGCCGTTAATTGAAAAGTTATCCAGGGATGGCAATAAACATAAGATTAAATTTTCCTGTTCAGGTACGAGGGGAGAGCTAGATTTTAGTTTCAGCGGGATAAAAACCGCTGTTTTGTATTATTTAAAAGATAATCCCATGAAAATAAAATCAAGAAATGCCAACTTGGCTGCTTCTTTTCAGGAGAGCGTAGTAAATGTGCTGATAAAGAAATCTTTGTTGGCTTGTAAACGTAAAAATGCGAAGCAGCTTCTAATCGGAGGAGGGGTAGCTGCTAACAGCTGTTTACGCCAAAAATTAATCTCGGCCGCAAAAGATGAAGGGATTAATTGTTTTTTTCCTAGTATTGGCCTGTGTATGGATAATGCTGCTATGGTTAGCGGCCTTGCTTATTTTCTTTATAAACGAGGCGTAAGAGATAGCCTTTATTTAAACATACAGCTTAATAACTAAAGGAGGGCTGATGCCTACTGATTTTCAAATGATCACGCGCTTATTATTGACTTTGAGTTTAAGCGGTTTAATCGGCCTTGAACGGCAGGTGCATCGCAGAGATGCTGGCCTGCGCACGCATATTTTAGTAGCTTTGGGTTCCTGTCTTATCATGTTGACATCTTTATATGTTTTTGATATATATAAAGATAAGGTTTCGTTAGATCCGGCACGTATTGCCGCTGGCGTAATTACGGGAATTGGTTTTTTGTGCGCGGGAACAATTATCCGCGAACCCGAAAGGGTAAGAGGATTGACTACTGCCGCTAGCTTATGGGTGGTTTCAGGGATTGGCCTGGCAGTAGGCTGCGGATTTAACAGGGTAGCAATTTATGCCACGGTTCTAGTTTTAGTAGTGTTATATTTATTGCGCTACATAGAAGATAACCTTTTAAATAAACCTAAGCTTAAAAACAAGGAGGGCAAATATGGCATTTAAAAAGAAATTGGAAGAAAAGATTTTAGATGTTGATGCCGCAATGCAGGGGAGTTTAAGTTTTAAGGATCCGGTTAATTTGCGTATTAACGGAAAATTTGAAGGTAATCTCGATACTCGCGGTAACCTTATCATAGGGCCTGCAGCGGTAATCAATGCGGACATTATCGGTGATAACATAATTGTTGGTGGTCGCGTCAAAGGCAAGATTACTGCTAAGGAAAGGCTCACTCTCCTACCGCAGGCTATTGTAGAAGGGCATATTTATCCCGTTAGGCTCAATGTTGCTGAAGGTGCGGTATTGGAAGGGCAGTGTTCAATGTTGCATGATTTTCTTAATCCTGAACAGCTGGCAAAATATCTGGAAGTGGAATTGCATTCAATAATGGAATGGGCTAATTCAGGAAAGGTGCCTGGAGATAAAGAAGGAAACGACTGGAAATTTGAACGTAAGGCGATTGATAGCTGGGTTGCTTCGGGTAAGATTGGGAAATAAACTGATGGCTGAAGAAAAATTACTTACAGTTAGGGATGTATCGGTTATCTTGGGTGTATTTGAAAAAGATGTTTTGGACCTGGCGGAGAAAGGTATAATCCCAGCTTATAAAATTGGCGGGCTATACTTAAGATTTAAGAAAGATCAGGTAGAGCAATACAAAAAAGCCCATCATCGCCTGCATCCGGGAAGCCAGGGAAAAGAAGAAAGAGTTTTGCAGGACAAGATCCATGATTTCTTTTATTTTAATGATTTTTATATCCTTGCTATGTTTTTAATAATTCTTCTAGGTTTTCTTGTTTACCGGGGTTTATAGTTAGATGTCAGTAAAGAAAGGTTTCTGTGATTTGGGATTTGCTAAACTTGACACAGACAGGAAGAAGCGCAAGGGTTTTGCGGAAGTAATCTATTGTCCGGGAAAGAATAAAGAACACTTAGAGAAAATAGCTAAAAATATAATTAAGTTAAAAGATGACCTTTTGTTAACTAAATTAGACAAAGCTACATTTTCTTTTTTAAAAAAAACAATCCCTGTTTTAAAATACAATCCCCTGGCGAAAATCGGTTATTTTTTAGCCCGGGCTAAAGAATCTCCTAAGGGCCGGGTTTTAGTGGTTTCTGCGGGTACCAGCGACATTTCGATAGCTGAAGAAGCGGCGCAAACCCTGCAAGTAATGGGGAACCGTGTTGATAAGCTGTATGATGTTGGTGTTGCAGGCGTTCACCGGTTGATGAGTAATACTGATAAATTGAAAAAGGCAAAAGTAATAATAGTTGTAGCGGGCATGGAGGGGGCGTTAGCAAGTTTAGTTAGTGGTTTAGTCAAATCGCCAGTTATTGCCGTTCCAACTAGCTGTGGATACGGTTCAAGTTTTTCCGGCTTAGCCGCACTTTTGTCTATGCTAAACGGATGTTCCCCGGGTGTTACAGTAGTTAATATCGATAATGGATTTGGCGCTGGTTATTTCGCCAGCTTAATTAACAACGCCCCGCGTTAATAAATCACCCTGCGTTAAAGGCACCCGACGCTAGCAAAGGCACTTGGCCCAGACAGGAATTGGGCCAGTGTTCGCCTCGTGGCGAAAGTGGCCGGTGTACCCTTGCGGGCTAACACCCGGCCTTAAGGGAGTGGCCGGTGTACCCTTGCGGGTAAGGAGATAATTATGGCACTTTCTGGTTTGGATATTTACAAATTGTTACCTAAAACAAATTGCCGGCAGTGCGGTTTGGCTACATGCCTTGCTTTTGCTATGCAGTTAGCTAAAAAAGCTGTGGTAATTGAAAAATGCCCTTTTATTTCCATAGAGGCTAAAGATACCTTGGAGGCACAGGCCTTACCACCTATTAGGCTTATCTCATTAGGTAGTAATGAAGGAAAATTTGAGATTGGAAATGAAACAGTGATGTTTAGGCATGAAGAAAAATTCCGCAATCCCGCCGGACTTGGTTTTATTATTGACGATAATTTAGGGGAGGTTGAAATAAAGCAGCGCCTTGAGAAAATCAACCAGTTGAAGTTTGAACGCGTGGGTCAGTTACTTGAAGTAAATCTTATCGCTATACAATACAATAAAGATGCAAAGAATTTCTTAGAAACAACAGAATTGGTTTTAAATAATTCTAGTTTACCAATTTTGTTGATGTGTAGCGATTTATCTGTTTTAAAACAGGCAATAATTTTTGCTAAAGAACGCAAACCTTTGCTTTATTCTGCGACAAAAGAAAATTTTGCGCAAATCGGTGCTTTGGCTAAAGAATTTCAACTACCATTAGTGGTAGTTGCGCAGGATATCGATAGCCTTACGCAGCTTACCGGGGAGCTTAAGGCAATAGGCGTAAGCGACCTGATTTTAGATACTGGCGTAAAACCTATTGCTGATAAAATTTGGGATTTGACACAACTCCGTAGGCAAGCGCTCAAGAAATCAAATCGTGCATTAGGTTACCCAGGTTTGGTTATTGTAGATAAAATAGATTCTTATGAAGAAGCTATGGAGGCTACTGCATATATAGCTAAATACGCAAGTATTATTTTGATCAAAGGTATTAAAACCTGGGAAATCCTGTCTATCTTAACCTTAAGGCAGAATATTTACACTGATCCGCAGAAACCTTTGCAAATTGAACCTAAGCTTTATCCTATAGGAAGAGTTAGCGAAAAATCACCGGTTTTAATTACTACTAATTTCTCGTTAAGTTATTATACTGTTTTAGGAGAAGTAGAGTCCAGTAAAATACCTTCCTATATTTTAAGCGTAGATACTGAAGGGATGTCCGTGCTTACTGCCTGGGCTGCGGAAAAATTTAACGCCGAAACTATCACTAAATCCTTGGATAAAAATGGAATTAAAGATGTGATAAATCACAAAAATTTGATTATTCCAGGTTACGTAGCGGTGTTAAGCGGAGACCTTGAGGAGCAGTCGGGATTCAAGGTGATCGTAGGGCCCAAGGAAGCAGCAGGGATTCCCGCATTTTTAAAAAATCTGAACTAATACATGGCTTCGGTTTACGCTATGGTTATCTAACCTATGCAAAAATTCAAAGTTACATTTTTTCCTGATAATAAGTCCATAGTTGTCGAGAAAGATAAAACTATTCTTTCTGCGGCCATCTCTGCCGGAGTTTATGTTAATTCTACTTGTGCAGGAGACGGAGTTTGCGGAAGATGCAAAGTTATTCTCAAAAGCGGCAAGGTAAGTACTCAGCCCAATGGGATGATTTCGGCAGAAGAAAAGAAAAATAATATATACCTTGGTTGTCTTACAAATATTCATAGTGATTTAGAGGTGGAAATTCCTGTGAGTTCTCGGCTTAATTTTGATAAGCTTACCCCTGAAGAGTTAGAAGAGCGCTTAGGCAGCCTTTATTCAAAGGTTGAGGATATCCAGCAAGTAAAAGCGGAATTTGATGATGGTCTTTTTAAACATTCGCCATTTGCCACAAAATTATATTTGGAGTTATCCCAGCCAACGCTTAATGACAGCGTAAGTGATTTAGAAAGGTTGTATCGTGCTTTGCGTAGGTTCGAAGAATTTCCTGTAATACAGACAGGATTATTTAATATCCGACAGCTGGGAGAATTATTACGTGATTCTGAATGGAAGGTTACTGTAACATTGGGTAAGCGTAATGATACGGTGGAGATTGTTTTAATTGAATCAGCCGATACGACTGACAAGAACTTTGGGTTTTGTTTTGATATTGGAACAACTACAATTTCCGGTCAACTTATAGATTTAAATTCAAAGAAAATTCTAGGAACAAAGGCAACATATAATCAACAGGCAACTTTTGGCAGCGATGTGATTACGCGTATAGTTTATGCTGGTCAGGCTGATGGGTTAGAAAAACTACACGAGGCCGTTTGCAATACAATGAATCAGATAATCCGTGAGCTGGTTTTGGAAAATAATGTTGATTTAAATGATGCGAATTGTATTGTTTGTTCCGGCAATACTACGATGATCCATCTGCTCCTAAGTGTTGATCCGGTGCATATCCGCAAAGAACCTTATGTACCTACTGCAAATTTTCTGCCTGTTTTGCGTGCGGCAGAAGCAGGGATAAAGATTAATCCTAGGGGGCTGCTTTCTTGCGTTCCGGGAGTCTCTAGTTATGTGGGGGGAGATACTACCGCTGGAGTACTTTCTAGTGCTATATATAAAAAAGATAAACTTTCTATTTTAATTGACATTGGTACTAACGGGGAAATTGTTTTAGGGAATAAAGATTTTCTGGTAGCTTGTGCTGCATCTGCTGGCCCTGCTTTTGAAGGAAGCGGGGTAACTAGTGGTATGCGCGCAAGTAGTGGTGCAATTCAGAAAGTAAGCATAAATAAAGATGATTTTAGCGTAAAATACTCTACTATCGCCGATAAAAAACCCCGGGGAATTTGTGGTTCTGGTTACATTGATTTACTTGGCGCATTATTAGAAGCCGGCATAATTGATAAGAGTGGAAAAATTAAGGTTGAAGACAAACGCATCCGGCAAACAGAAACCAGCAAAGAGTTTGTGGTTTGTTTTAAGGAAGATAGTGATGCAGCAGCTGATATTGTAATTAGTGAAGCAGATATTGAAAACCTTAAACGTTCTAAGGGTGCAATATATTCTGCTACTGCTATTCTGGTTAAACATCTAGGATTAGAGTTTTCTTCAATCTCTGAAATATTTATTGCCGGTGGATTTGGCACATACCTGGATATTGAAAAGTCAATTAAAATTGGATTATTACCGGATTTAGAGCGTTCCAAGTTTTCTTTTATCGGTAACAGCGCTCTAGCAGGGGCTAGGCAAATTCTTTTATCAAATCAGGCTATGGTTATGGCGAATATACTTGCTTCTAAAATTACTTATTTTGAATTATCTGTTGACCCGGGTTATATGGATGAGTATAGTCAGGCGTTATTTTTCCCGCATACAGATTTAGCAAAGTTTCCTTCGGTTAAATTCTAAATGGGCACTATTATTGCAATGGCTGGAAAAGGCGGCACAGGAAAAACCACTATCGCAGCTTTGATTATTCGCAGTATTAAGGAAACTAAAATTGGCTCAGTTTTAGCTATAGATGCTGATCCTAATAGTAACCTGGGTGAAGTTCTGGGTCTAAAGGCAGGTCGCAATATTGGAATGATTCTTGATGATATATCCGCTAATCCGGATAAGGTGCCTTCTGGGATGGCGAAAGATCGTTTTATAGAATATCAAGTGCAATCAGCTATTCAAGAGGAGGATGGATTTGATATTTTGAGCATGGGTAAACCAGAAGGACCAGGCTGCTATTGTTATGTAAATAACGTTTTAAGAGGTGTGATGATTAAGCTGATTAAAGATTATAATTACATAGTTATTGATAATGAAGCCGGATTAGAGCATCTTTCTAGGCGCACTACCCGTTTTGCCGATAAACTTGTAGTGGTGTCAGATGCTTCTAGTGTAGGATTAAAATCTGCGCAAAGAATTAATGAATTAATAGAGCAGTTAAAATTCAAAGTCAGGGAGAAGCTTCTCTTAGTCAATCGTTTTAATAAAAACGTCGATAAAATAAAATTAAAGGAAACTGGTTTAGAGTACTTAGGTAGTTTACCGTACGACCCGTTAATGGAAGAATTGAGCTTTGAAGGAAAATCAGTTTTTAATCTAAGCAAGGATGCGCCGATAATGAAGGCGCTTAATTTACTGGGGGATCAAATATGGAAACGCAATTAGTACTTGAGAAATGGATAGGTGTAATTTCAACTGTAACTATTGGCGCAAATAAAGAAGAAGGTGGCTCGCGGGCCAATACGGTGAAAATTGGAGGCCAGAGCAGCCTGCCGTTATTATTTAAAGAGGGCAATATTCCTAACCGACCTGTGATTGCTTTTGAGATCTGGGATACTCCGCCGCTTGATTGGCCTGAAGAATTGAATTCAGCTTATGGTAAAGTTTTAAATGATCCATTTGCATGGGCAGATAAATGTGTAAATGAATTTAAGGCGCAATTACTTTGCGTAAGGATGCAGGGGACACACCCTGATTTTGGCAACAAAAATCCACAAGAAGCTGCAAAATTTATTTCTATGCTTTTGAATAAAGTAAAGGTGCCTTTAGTAATTATAGGTAGTGGTGATGACGCAAAAGATAATCTGATTATGCCTGCTTGTTCAGAAGTGGCTAAAGGAGAGCGTTGTTTGATAGGCTGTGCAGTTCAGGACAATTATAAAACCTTGGTTGCTAGCGTATTAGCTGACGGGCATAACATTATTGCCGAAAGCCCTATAGATATTAATATTGCAAAGCAGCTAAATATATTAATCTCTGATATGGGTTTAAGTCTCGAACGGATTGTAATCAATTCAACAATCGGGGCGTTAGGTTACGGGCTTGAATATGCTTATTCCATTCTGGAGAGAGCCAGGCTTGCCGCTTTATCTGGAGATAAGACTTTAGCCTCCCCATTTATTTGTTTTGTGGGGCAAGAGGCCTGGAGGGCAAAAGAGGCGAAAGTTGATGCGCATCATGGTATTATCTGGGAGACAATTACTGCTACCAGCCTTATTCAATCTGGAGCCGATCTTTTGGTTATGCGCCATCCAGTTGCAGTTGAAAAAGTCACTAAATATATTAACGCTTTTTTTGATAAATAAGACTGATTATATAGATTCCTAAGTAGAAGTTTTTCTAGGGAGGGGATTATGTTTATTATAGGTGAACTGATTAACGGGATGTACGCTAATATCGGCGCGGCAATTAAAGAGCGCAATAAAACAGAAATACAAAAATGTGCCTTACAACAGCTTAGCTGTGGAGCAGATGCTTTGGATATCAACTGCGGGTCGGCTTCCAAGCAACCCTTGGTTGATATGCCTTGGCTAGTTGAGGTAATTCAAGAGATAACCGATAAACCACTTTGTTTGGATTCAAGTAAGCCCACAGTTATTGAAGAAGGACTAAAGGTTGCTAAAAATAAAACTATTATTAATTCTACTACAGCCGATGTGGAAAAACTAGATGTACTTTTACCGCTAGCTAAGAAATATAAGTCTAGGTTGATTGGGATTACAATCAGCGCAAAAGGTATTCCGCAAAACAAAGATCAACGTTTGGAATTAGCAGCAACTATTGTTGATAATTGCGTGGAAAAAGGTTTTTCTATAGAAGATTTATATTTAGACCCTATAGTTTTACCGGTTAATGTGGCTCAAACGCAAATGAAGGATGTTTTAGAATCTATTGCTGAGTTTAGGATTATTTCTGAGCCAAGTCCCAAGACTATTCTAGGATTGAGTAATGTTTCTCAAGGGACGAATGTGCGCAGCCTGATTAATCGGACATTTTTGACCATGGCAGTTGCATATGGTTTGGATTCTGCTATACTTGATCCTAAAGATAAAGAACTTATGGATACATTAATTACCGCAGAGCTTATTATAAACAAAAATATTTACTGCGATTCGTATTTAGATGCTTATAGAAAAAAGTAGAATAATTTTTTAAATAAGACGGCTTGATACTTAAAACAAGCCGCGTGATTAGCGATTGATAGGTTTGAAGTAATTTTTGGCGGAGTAGCTCAGCCTGATAGAGCACGCGGCTCTCCTCGCAAGTTTGCAGTTTCGGG
>JAHJCJ010000100.1 GCA_018812825.1 Candidatus Omnitrophota bacterium | reverse complement strand
GGATGAGTTCGCCTGCTTGAGTAATTTTATAGATTCCAGTAAAAAACTTAGATTAGAGATGATTGAGAAAAAGTCAAAAGTAGTAAAGTAGCATATCTATTGTCAAATAACATTTTCAACCTCTTGTTCTTTTTTTGAAAAATAGAATTTAGGCCTTTTTGGTCCGCGATGCGTTCTTTTGCGAAGCCGAAGTATTGCTTGGGGTGGTCTGTGGTTTTAAAGCTTTTGCATGAGATGGTTTTGGCAGTTGAAGCCCAATGTAGCATTTCATTATTGTACGTCCTTATTTAAAAAAACTCTTGACAATTATAGGGTTATATGTAAAATATTATAAGTAACTTGGAGAAATTATTCTAGGTGATAATTTTTATTTGCCTAGTTAACCATATATCTATCACAGTTAACAAAAAAAGGAGGAGTAAAAAAATGGGTAAACGCTTGATTATAGTATTAGCGCTTGCTTTGCTAGTCGGGCTGACATTTAGCGCCGCCTATGCCGAAGTACAGAATGTAAAGGTATCTGGTGATATCACCATGAGTGGAGTGTTAAGGAAGCATTTTGGGTTGATGGCAGCTACAGCCGGAGACAAAAGTGTGTTGAAGCAAAGCTTTCTTATGTCTCAAACAAGAGTACGTGTTGATGCAGATCTTACCGATAACGTCATGGCTACCGTAAGACTGATCAATGAAAGAATTTGGAACGGTCAGAATGATTTGAACACTGCAAACAGTGCGAACTCAACAAATATTGATTTAGACTTAGCATTTGTTACTTTAAAAGAGTTCCTGTATTCTCCTTTAACTTTAACTGTTGGTCGCCAGAATATTAAGTTTGGCAATGGTTTGGTAATCGGAAAATCAGGTGCTTCAGCTAACACCACAAATATCCCTACTGATCTGTCTGAAAGACGAGCATTTGATGCGATCCGCGCAACCTTAGACTATGATCCGCTCGTAGTTGATTTAGTATATGCCAAAGTAAGGCAAACAACGACAGTTGACAGAAATGATATCGTATTATCAGGTGTTAATGCTGCATATGCTTTAAATAAGAAGACCAATATTTCGGGTTACTTCTATTTAAAGAATGATGATTTCAAAGCAGGCGCAGCAGCTTCCAGACCACAGTCTGACAAAGTAAAGACCGTTGGAGTTTTAGTTACTAGTACTCCGATTGACAATCTTAACGCTTCATTAGAAGCTGCTTATCAATTTGGAAGAAACTCTGACGCAACAAACTTAAATCAAAAGAGACACTCTGCTTGGGCTTTACAGGCAATGGCAGATTACACCTTTGTAAAGGTAAAAACAACTCCTAAAGTTGGCGCTTCTTATACCTATCTTTCAGGAAGGGATACCGGTAATGGTACCGTAAATGAAGGATGGGATCCGATGTTCTATGATCAGGCGCTCAATGGCATTACTTATGCGCTTTTACCTATGACTAACATGAGCGTTCTTAACCTAAAGGCAAGTTGTAAACCAGTTGAAGATGTTACTTTAGCTGCTAATTACGGTTATTATGATGTTGCTCAGAAAAACGGTGGAACACTTACCAGCCCGTCAACTTATGACGCTGGAGCCGTATATTTAAACGCTGTTGCTTATACTGGTGAATCACATCTTGGTGATGCTCTTGATTTAACTGCTGTTTATGATTACACTGAAGATGTCCAATTCAGTTTAACTGGTGGCCTCTTTAGAGCAGGTAATGCAATTACAATAGCAAGTGATAAGCAGGTAGCTCAGCAAGTAATCGGTTCAATGAAGGTCACATTCTAATACAGCTTATGTAGGAATACCAAACCCTCGGGAGAGTGATCTCCCGAGGGTTTTTTAATACTTACTAGGGACGGTTCTCAAAGTAAAGGAGAAGTGTCCCCCAAATAAAAGGGACAGTTTAGCTTTGAGTTGAGAACCGTCCCTGAAAAGAATATGCTAAACCTCGCTTTTATCTTCCATATGCACCAGCCATACTACAAGAACCTCTTGACACAGGAGAGTGACCTGCCCTGGGTCAGGCTGCACGGAGTCAAGGATTATCTGGACATGGTGCAAATACTGGAAAAATTCCCTAAGATCAAACAAACCTTTAATGTTGTGCCGTCTTTATTTGAACAGATTGAGGATTACAACAATGACAAGGTAAAAGATAAATTCTTTGAATTAACTAAGAGGCCTGCTGCAGAACTGACTCAATCTGAAAAAGAATTTATTCTGCAAAACTTCTTCTCCATAAATAATGAAAAGGTAATTTCAACTTTTCCCCGATATTATCAACTTCATGCAAAAAAACGCCATAACCAGGAGTTTTCTACCCAGGACTACCTTGACCTGCAGCTCTACTTTAACCTGGCCTGGATAGACCCGTCATTCCGGCAGAATATTGCTGAGCTTAAAAAGATATCTGCCAAAGAAAGATTTTTTAGCGAAGAGGATAAACATATTGTTTTAGATAAGCAGTTGCTCATACTAAAAGAGATCATCCCAACGTACTGCCTTTTTAAGCAGAATAACCAGATTGAAATAAGCGTTACCCCATATTATCATCCGATTTTGCCTTTATTATGCAGCACAAATATTGCAAAAGAGTCAAACAAAAAAACAGTCTTGCCTAAAAAAGAATTTAGTTACCCGCTTGACGCAAAAGAACATATCAACAGCGCAGTAGAATTTTATAAACAGAGGTTTGGCTCTTCGCCAGAAGGCATGTGGCCGTCGGAAGAAGCGGTAAGCGAGCACATCCTGCCATTTATAATCCAATCCGGAATAAAATGGATTGTTGCAGATGAAGCGATTTTATTTAGATCCTTAAAACTAAAGAAACGTGATGCCAGGCTATTATACCAACCGCATCTCTTAAAAAGAAAAGATGGAGAGCTGAATATTGTTTTTCGCGACCGCAATCTTTCAGATTTAATCGGTTTTAATTACCATAGCATGAAAGAGGTTGATGCCGTAAATAATTTTATGGGCCATTTGAAAAATATTGACAAGGCCTTTAAGGGCAGAGATACATTAGTTACTATTGCCATGGATGGGGAAAATGCCTGGGAGTTTTTCCGCAATGACGGCCACGATTTCCTGGAACTATTTTACCAGCGGATTTCGGAAAGTGATTTCGTAAAAACTAACACCATAAATGAATATTTAAAACTTAACCCGGCAAAGAATAAAATTAAACGCCTAAGCGCTGGCTCATGGATTTACGGAGAATTCGGTAAATGGATCGGTAATCCCATTAAAGTAAAATACTGGGAATGGCTGGTAGATGCGCGAAAGGCGCTGGAACAAGTTAGGGAACCAGCCAATGAGCTTGCATGGAAACAAATGTATATTTTAGAGGGGAGCGACTGGTTCTGGTGGGCAGGGGAGGACCCTGATGGCTCATTTGACCGCCTATTCAGGCTGCATCTATCTAACTTCTATAAACTAATCAACAAAAATATACCAGCCTATCTAAACCCTTGACACAACTTAGCTTTTGTGTTATAAAATAGATTGAAATGGATAAGAAAGAAATCTACGACCATCTGGCAAATATTTATCTGGATGCCTCTTCTAAATCATCAAAGAAAAAACGCAAATCTAAGGCATATCCAAAACCAGTGCGTAATTTAATTCTCGTCGGGTTTTTGCTGGTCTTAGGATTAGGTAGCGGTATCGCCTACTCTAACTTTAACTACCGTAATCATGATGCACAGATTACCTTATTTTTATTCCAAGATACTGCAAAATTGAATTTTAATTTTGACCCTGCCAAAAAAGAAACTTTTTCACTTGAGCTTAAACAATTAAATCTATCCAAATATAGAACTTTAGCTTTTGCGGTAAGAAAAGTTAATCCCAAAGATACCATTGCATTAAAAGTAGAATTTATTAATCGTTTCAACGAAAAGTCGGAGGTTTATCTAAAAGATATCCCTGGTAAATGGGCAAGCTATGAGATAGGTTTAGGACGTTTTGCGAAAATTAATGATTGGGATCAGATGAAAGTATTGTCTTTTAGCGTTGAGGAATGGAATGCAAAAGAAAAATCCGGAATTGTTTATATAGATAATATAAAAGTAATTAGATAATCTTTAAAGGAGGAAATGCTCATGCGCATAATATCAATCGCTAATCAAAAAGGTGGCTGCGGAAAAACAACTACATCCATAAATTTAGCTGCTGCCTTAGCAGCTAATAACCGCAAGATCCTGCTTATTGACCTTGACCCGCAAGCGCATGCAACTAGCGGCCTGAATATGAAATCCGATTTAAGTATTTACAATGTCCTTTCTAAGATTGCGCATAAAAAATGCCAACTGGAAGAAATCATTCAGAACTTAGGCGAGAATTTTGATATTGCGCCATCGAGTTTGGTCTTAAGCACTCTAGAGCAGGAATTAAGCGGCGAAATCGGACGCGAAAGTCGGCTGCGTGATATCTTAGCTACCTTTAAAAATAATTACGACTATATTTTAATTGATTGTCCGCCTAATTTGGGGATTTTAACTATTAATGCTATCCGCTCAGCAAGTGAGATAATTATCCCGGTTGAAGCCAGCAGGTTTTCACTGGAAGGCTTAAGTCAGTTAACTAGTATCATTAATTTAGTCAAAGAAAGATTAGACCACAACGTAGATTTTCGCGTTTTAGTCACTAATTTTGACTCGCGTTTACAACATTCCTTTAAAATGCTGGAGAAAATAAAAACCGATTACCAAAATAAGATGTTTTCTAATATCATTCATGTAAACGTAAAATTAAAAGAGGCGCAGAACGAAGGTCTACACGTATTTGCTTATGATAAATACTGCCGCGGGGCAAAGGATTATTTTAGTCTTTCGCGTGAAATCATTACCCAGGAAAACCCTCCCGCCATTCAGGTTACTGAAAAAACTTTAGAAAAACGTATGAATGAGATTTTAAAAGAAACCCTGCCTAAATTAAGCGAGATCACCCTTACGGTTAATGCCCCGGACGCAAAAGAAGTTTATCTGGCTGGTGAATTCAATAACTGGAAGTTGAATGAAGATAGCCGCATGGATCAAAATAACGGTTGCTGGAGCAAAAGTATAAATCTTAACAGCGGAAAATACCGCTACCGTTTTGTAATCGATGGTAATTGGTCGGAAGACCCGAATAATCCCCTTAGGCAAATCAACCCATACGGAACCATGGATTCATTGCTTGAAGTTAAAATATGACAAAGGGACATGATGTAGAAATGATACGCGAAGGTAAGTTTTTTGCCGTAATTTCATATGTTTCTTTTCTCTGTATAATCACTCTGATTTTAAAAAAAGATAACAAATTCGCCCTTTACCATGCCAGACAAGGCCTAGTGCTTTTTGTTATGGAAGTTGTGGCTTTCATACTTTCAATTATACCTTTATTAGGATGGTTAGTTGGGGTATTCGGGTATGCCTTATTCCTCTTAGTTTCTATTTGGGGGATTATGCAGGCTGCTTTAGGTCTATACTGCCGTATACCGGTTATAACCGAGGTATCCGAGAAAGTAATCCTTTAACATTTTATCTATAATAATCCTTGTGAGCGAAGCGAACAAGGGTCATCCTTTAGTGAAAAAGGTTATAAAATAAGCTAGCTTTAATAATTATTCTTAAATAAGGAGGTGTCGCTATGGCTTTGAAAAAGAAATTGAGCACCCGTAAAAATATAGCGAAATCCTTGCGCAAAGCGCAAGGGAAGAAAGTTAAGAAAGCGGCTAAAAAAGCGGTAAAAAGATCAGTAAAAAAGGCGTCGAAAAAACGTCTGGTTAAGAAAGGGGTGGCTAAAAGTAAATCCACCTCAGTGAAAAAGTCAGCTTTAAAGAAGAAAACAACCTTTAAAAAGCGTAAGCCTACAACAAAGAAATTACCTAAAAAACAAGAAGGAAAACTTGTAGGTTTAATCACGCATTATTTCCCGCATGTTCAAGCTGCGGTAATTAAATTAAAAGGGCCGTTAGTAATAGGGGATACGGTAAAAATAAAGGGGCACACCACTGACCTTAATCAAGTTATAGCCTCAATGCAGATAGACCGGGTAGACATTTCAAGCGCCAAAAAAGGCGATGAAATTGGACTTCAAGTTAGTTCTCGCGTTAGGCAGAACGACAAAGTTTATAAGTGTTAAATAGGGACAGCGACCGTTATTCTATTCTATACAACCAAGAATAACGGTCGCTGTCTCTATTTAATGTTATTTATAAGTAAGTACTCATAATAAATACTAATTGATTGCAAGTAGGTACTCATAATAAACCTGGCGTTAAAAGTAGGTAAAACTAAGTAAATGCGTCCTAGAGGAAGACCCAGAAAGTATAGGATAGTCAAAATAGACCCTAAAATCAGCCAATTTAGCCCTAGAGGTAAACCGGGAAGGCCGGATGAGGTAGAGCTTAAAATTGATGAATTTGAGGCTTTAAGATTGGCAGATTATCAGGGTTTAGCACAGAAAGAGGCTGCTAAATCAATGCGTATATCTCAACAAACCTTTAGCCGGATCCTTAGGAGAGCGCATAATCTTATCGCTAAGGGGATTACTACTGGATCTGCGATTAGAATACAAGGTGGCCAGTACATAATTAGTTCCCGCCAGGATCTTACTCAAAACCCTACGAATTAAACACAATCTAGAATAGAAACTATAACATTAAGGCTGGTTTAATTACGTATTCCGGGAGGTTTTAACTTATTTCCCTCATTACTGTACTTCCTATAATATATCTTATGTTAACTTGTTAATCTTACGTAAGTATATTTAAGCCTATGGGGGATAATGGGTTACTTAAGGTTGTTTTTTACCTGTGGAAAAGGTGTTTCTTCTTTACTTAAACTTACCGTTATTCTCTAAGCTTAACAAATGTAGGAAGCATTATATATGAAGCTACAAGGATTTTTCGCGTTTAATTAAAGATTCCGATCATATGGATTTGGTCGGGCTAAAGCAGTAATTGCGGGGGAAATCGTCCCTTCTCCAAAGCGGTTATTTATGCGGTCTAAAGCCTGAATAAGCCTCTCTCTGCGTACTTCTTCGCTAAGTAAAGGCTGGTAGTTGCCCCAAGAAAGACCACTACAAGTGATCCCAATTGCCCGTATTTTAGGACTTTTAAGGCATAATTTTGTCATTATTTTAATGGCTCTTTGGCAAACCTCATAACCATCATTGGTTGGTGCTTGGTGAGTTTTCTGGGCCCCAAGATTGCCAATTTCAGGTCCGTTTAGCCAAAGATGAACAGTTGCGCTGACTAATAATTGTTGCCGAAGTCTTGTGGAAACCATTTCAGACAATAACCTAATCCAAGCATGGATAACCTGGGGGTTTACTTGAACTATAGGTAAAGTATATGAATGGCTCACCGATTTTGGCTTTTCACTAGGCTTACCGGAGTTTTCATCAAACTTACCGGGATTCCTTAATAATAATCCCGGTAAGTTTAAGTATAAGTCCCAACATGTTTTTAGCCCTTTGGCGATTAAAATCTGGCCGTTTTTCCCACCCATACCACAGAGTTTATCTAAGCTGACCTTGCGTAAAACTTGTTCAAAGTTTGAATCATCAATTAGAGTTAGTCCATCCGGTTTATTTAGCTTGGAAGCTAACTTAGCCAAGAGCCAATTTTTGGCTATACCCACTGATGCGGTAATGTTAAAGTTTGCATAAATCTGCGCTTTAATTTCTTTACCCAAACTTACCGGGTTTGGGGTTGGACAACCGCTAAGGTCTAGCTGAAACTCATCAATTGAGGCATAATTTAGGGGTAAATTAAAGCCCTTCAGAAGTTCAAGAATTTGTTCTGAAGTCCAGATATATTTAGCCTGATCAGCTGCCACAAATTCCAACTTAGAGTAAATACTATAAGCTCTCTTAGTAGTCATGCCAGAATGGATGCCTATGGCTTTAGCCGCATAATTTGCTGCGCAAACTACGGTGTGCATTCTATTGCCACGCGAGCCAACAATTAAAGGTTTACCTTTAAACCTGGGATTAATTGCCTCTTCAATTGAGGCAAAAAAGGCATCCATATCAATATGTAAAATCATACTTAAACTTACCGGGGTCCCGCTTACGCGGGATCTCACCCTAAATCAAACCTTGAGGTGTTCGAATTTTTTTATTGTATAAGTTTGTCAATCTGCCAGCGGAAGGTGGAATTATCAAAAGATATCTGATACATCTGGCCAGCGCAAAGCACAGAAAAGTAGCTGATCAATGCTTGGCCAATGCGCTCCTGCCAGTTGTAGGTAATCGTTTCGATGACATATTCCTTGCTATGCCAGGTAAAGCTTTTAGGGAAGATCTTGGCATGCTTAAAATTTGCCAGAACTTCGATGCGCTCATTTAAGGCATCAGGATTAAAGCCGTACTTTCCTGGTTCAAACCTATCCCAGCGTGCCTTAGGGCTAAAACTATTCTGATTCATATATTTTAGAAGGGTCAGGCACCCTAAGTGTTATCTAAATAAATCTATGGTGCCTGACCCTGATTTTAATACTTCCTTATAACCGTTATTAATTTACCTATAACCTTAAACTCCTCAAAAATTGGAGGGTAATTGTTATTAGCAGCTTCCAGATGGAACTTACCGGCTTTGCTACGCAGTCTTTTTAAAGTAACCTCATTATTATCTAATAACGCAGCAACTATATTGTTATTCTCGGCATTAGGCCTTTTCTTAATAATGGCAATATCGCCATCAAGGATTCCGGCATCAACCATACTGTCGCCCTTAACCCTTAAAGCAAAAACATCATCAAAGCCTAAGCGGCCAAGGAACAAATCATCAGCATCAACATAACCCTGGATTTCCTCATAAGCCAAATTTGGCTTTCCCGCCATAATTGTGCCAATTATGGGAATCTTGTTAAAGTTTACGCGTTCAGTCAATTCTATTGCCCGGGATTTATTATTCATACGCCTCACCAAGCCTTTCTGTATTAAAGCCTTTAAATAGTCTCTTACTGTTCCTGTAGATTTAAATCCAAGCTCCTCTCCTATTTCTCTAATTGTAGGGGGGAGCCTCTCCCCTATCCGTTTTTGGATAAAATTAAGCACCTTTTCCTGCTTTGGTGTCAAATACGGCTTATTTTCCATGCCTATAGATATACCACACAAATGTGTGGTTTGTCAAGAAAAAAATAAATAATTATTTTTTTATTTTATCCCCGGGTTTATTCTATACGTATTCATAACTCATGTATTATCCCCCTACTTAGGCCACTTGTATAAAAAATAGAAACAGCCCTTTTTTGCCGAATTAATTAGATGTACCGCTAAAAACGATAAAAAAAATTGTTATTGCAATAATGATAGCAATTGTTAAAATGTGGAAGAAATATCTATGTTTTATAATTTTCTCAAACATTATTTTACTTCCTCTCTGCACATATTTTAATTGAAATACAACAGCCCTGATCCTTAATCAATGCTTCGGCTTAGTACTTATTTGATTAAAAAGCTTAACTTCGTTTGCGCTCCTCGATTTCACAATGAAGTTGCTTACTGATAATTCTTTCTGTCTCTGCTTTTGTGTTGGCAATTCTAATAAGTTCTTCCTGTATTCTTATTCGTTCAGCCGTTTCCTTCTTTAGTTCTAACCATCTACGCCAAGAAAAAATAGCAAAACTAACACTTAAAATAAAAAGGCCAGTGATAATTTCATCAACATAGGTTATCGCACCTGGGTTTCTTTTAATAAATTTCAATATAAATGAGAAAATGTTGAAAAATAAAGAAAGGGTTAGCGTAAAAATAAAAACTATAGCAATTATAACTAAGTCTTTAAATGCACTTGTAAACCGAATTCGACTGTTTTTCTTCTCGCTCTTTTGCATATCTTCCATTTTTACCTAATTTAAACCACACTTATCTTTCCGCTCTTTTCTTTTAACGCTGAGCATTATCTAAGCTTTGAATGGCATATTCCGGTTCCATAATCGTTTTAGTATAAGAAGGGATCAAAAAAGTTATCGCATCATATGCACCTGAGGTAGCCCTGAATAAAGTTGTGAATAATCCTTCGGCAGCGCCAATTACAAAGCCAAAAATTTCACCCTTTTCGTCCGCAACACTGATCATACTTGCGGGTAATTCAACCGGACAGGTAAAAATATTTATTATTCCTCTCTCTAGCTTATGTAAAGGCGTCCCTCCCCACCTGATATCTTTATCATCAATTTCTGCTCTTAAATTTCCCGTGAAGTTAAATAAAATAACCATTATTAAGCAAATAAAAAATAAAAAGAATTTCATATCTCCTCCTCTTAAACTGCCAAAACTCGTTTAAAAAATATTTTTATTTAATTCGGATTTTACTTGTCTTTCCGCCTCAAACCAATCTGCCCAATCATTGCCTGGAACAGAACCTTTTTTTTCGTAAAGTTCTTGTGCGCGCCTGCGGATTTTATCAGTAATACTTTCACCGAAAATAAGTGCCAAGCCCTTCTTTTTACTCCTAATTTTAGTTGCCATAGCCCTACCTCCTTAAAGTTAACTTGATTTAAGGTTAGATCGCTTCCATAGTTGACGGCGGTTTGGAAGTGATATTATAAGTTACGCTGACAACGCCTGGGACCTCTATGACCATTCGGTTGGATAAGCTATCTAGTTTATCAAAAGAAAGCCTGGTCGGCTTGGCATGACGAGCATCAACACTATCCCAACAGCGAATTTCAATCTGCAGGCCGAAATCCCTTTTACCATCGCGCATTCCAGTAACTCTATCCTGATGCAAGATGGCCATGTACTGAAAGGCATCTGTATCTTTAAGCTCTTCTTCTATGACAGAGGTTGCGATTCTGACAACTCCAATTTTCTCGGGTGTTACTTCTCCGATAATTCTTGCAGCTAATGCCGGTCCAGGAAAAGGCATGCGTTTAAAAATAGACTTGGGCAGGCCTAAGGCTTCAGCCAATTTTCTTACGCCATCCTTACGTAATTGCACTAACGGCTCAATGATTTTATAGCCAAATGCCTCCTGCGGATCAATTCCCAGCTGTTCAAATACATTATGCTGTCTTTTAATTCCGGCAACCGTCTCATCCACGTCCGTTAAGATCGTCCCCTGTAAAAGATACTTAGCTTTGCTTTCTTTGATTAGTTTTGCAAAAATATCTTTATAGAAAGTCTGGGCTATCGCCTCTCTTTTTTCTTCCGGGTCAGTTATTCCTTTTAAAGCTTTGAAAAATTTATCCTGCGCGTCAATTATTTCTACCTTAACACCCAATCGCTCAAATATGGATACGATCTGCTGCGGTTCATCTTTACGCATAATCCCATTGTTAATAAAATAAGTTCTTAGGCGGCTACCTAAAGCCTTATGCCCTAACATGGTAACTGCAGAAGAATCTACGCCGCCGGAAAGAGCATTAATAGCCAGCCCTGAACCTACTAATGCAGATATCTCTTCCGACTTCATTTTAATAAATTCCTGCGTATCTAAATCTTGTATCCGTATTTCTGTAAGCTCTGCCATTTTCCCTCCTATTTATTCCAAGTATCAATAAAATTCTTAATAGCCTGCGCAATTGAATTAAAATCGCCCTTGGCCAGCCAGTCTTTTCTAAAAACGCTGGCGCCAAAAGATACAGCGCTGGCGCCATTGGCAAAATAGTCTTTTAGATTATCAGGAGTAATACCGCTACAAGCTAACAGTTCTATGTTATTAAAAGGTCCTTTGAGCTCCCGAAAATATTCCGGCCCAAAAAATCTTGCCGGAAAAACTTTAACCATAGTAGCACCTGCGTCATGCGCTTGGTAGACCTCTTGAGGTGTAAGTGCTCCAGGAAACACAGGTATCTTATTATTTACACAATAATCTACGATATCATTAACCAGCATCGGCATAACAATAAAACTGGCGCCACTTTGAAGAGCTAATTTTAAATCTTGCATCGTAAGCACTGTCCCTGCACCCAGGGTTAGGCGATCTCCGCAAACCTTTTTTGCCTTGCGGATTAATTCTGGGGCATACGCAGTATTCATGGTTATCTCTAGAGTTTCCAGGCCAGCGGAAATTACCGCCTCAATCAATGGCTCGATAATATCAGCTTTTACCCCGCGTAGAATACCGAGAATCGGTTTTTTCTTAAAATTAACTAAATCCATTTCCGCCCCTTTTTATTCTTCGACATCACCGACCAAATGCTCATAGTACTCGCGGTAGTTCTCTTTTTTATCGCTTTCCCGTAAAGCAATCGCTGTACGTGGATGCTCATCAAGAATCCCGGTTATCGCATAAGGAATAAAATAACCCCATTCTATTTTCTTCTGCAAAGGGATAAACTCTTTTGAAATAACATCCAGAATTGGACGGATGTCATATTTAGGATTCTTCAGGAACCCCAATATTAGTTCTGTTGGGCAATTCCCCGCGGCCCTACCTAAACCAAAAATAGACCCGTCTACATAATTAGCATCATGAATGATCGCTTCAATAGTATTACCAAAAGCAAGCTGTTGATTATTATGCGCATGCATCCCGATTTCCTTATCCTTTAGGATGCTTTTCGCTTTTTTAATCAAAAACTCGGTTGTTTCCTGATACAGAGAACCAAAACTATCTACAATATATACAATCCGAGCTTTAGACTCATTTTCTAGCTGTTGCAAACATTCTGTAAGCTCATTATCCAGGGCGCGGGATATAGCCATAATATTTACCGTAGTCTCATATCCTTTATCGGTAAAATGGTTTACCAGATAAATCGCCTTGTCCACATCTTTAACATAAGTAGCAACCCTAATCATGTCAACGGGGCTGTCTTTTTTAGGCAAGACATCGTCCACATCTACTCTATCCACATCAACCATCACCGAAATCTTAACCTTGGATTGAATTCCTTCAACTACTTTTTTTATATCTTCATCGTCGCAAAACTTCCATTTGCCAAATTCTTTAGTGTTAAAAAGCCGCCTGGAATTCTTATAACCGATCTCCATATAATCCACACCTGCTTCAGAAATCGCTTTATAAACTTCGCGCACAAAACGCAAGTCAAAATCATGCTTATTCATCAAGCCACCGTCTCTAATCGTACAATCCAAAACTTTAATCTTTTCCCTAAACATCAACTCCTCCTTGGTTTTTATCCAGAAAAAATTTGAACACCTTAAAGTTTCTATTCAGTGAAACCCTTGATGAATCTACAAGGGCCTGAAGAGCAGAAACGAACGAAGGTCCTCCCCTTATTGGTTTAGTCGCATAACTATAAATCATTCTCGTATTACTTATGAGGAAACTTATTGCATAATACAAAATTCCTTATTGCGGCTTTGTCTTCTTCAGAAATCTTATCAAAACGTATGCCTATTCTATGGTTTTCATTCGGCAGGCTAACGTTGGAAACTGCCTCTCCGTTAATTTTCATGGACCTCCAGCGTTCATCACCGCTCAAATGCATATCTATAAGGTCAAATTTAATATAAAGTTGCACGCCCACAGGAATATCATAATTTGTCATAATAGCCATGCCTAAATCACTTAAATTTATCATTATCGTCTCTATATTATCAACTAAACCCAAACTGACGCGTAAAGTATAAGATTTCTCTATGCTATAAGTGAGAGTAAACGCAGCATCAATACGCTCAGACTTTCTGCGATTCTGTTCTTCAGGCTTATCTTCCACGCCCCCTCCATTTTAAACCTTGCCACTTTTATATTATACCATTTCAAACACTACAATTCTATTAATTCATAATCAAGGTTGCCCAACCCTATCTCCTGGGCATACTTAAGTTGCTTCATCCCATCTTGCTCAGGATGAGCAGCTTTAAAGATATTTTTTCCACAGGCCTTATTTACTAAATCAAAACTTGCCTTGTCTATACTTACGGGATCATTTGACGCCAGTATCCCGATATCCGGAGCAATGCGTGGATTATCCGCGTCCCAACAGTCGCATTCTTTATTTATCCTCACAGCAAAATTTATAAATCCTGCTTTATTTTTTTTGTCCTTAAGCACAGCCAAGGCATATTCAGCCATCTTATACTGTACTTTTTCTCCGGCATTAAAATCTATAAACATAGCCATAGTAGGGCAGACAGCCAGACAACTTGCGCAACCGATGCACTTTGAGCTAGCTACTTCCGATTTCTTGTTTATAAGAATAACGGCGGATGCCGGACAAATTATTTCACATTCACCACAGCCAATACACCTATCAGAATGAACAACAGGAGCAACATTGCAATGCTGCGCAAGTTTACCTTCTCTTGTAGCGCAACCCATGCCTATATTCTTTAACGCGCCGCCAAAACCAGTTAAAATATGCCCTTTAAAATGACTGACTGCAACTAACGCATCTGTATCAATAAAAATACGAACAAGTTTGGCGCTTTTAATTAATTTTTGCTTAATCTCTACAGTAATTATGTTCTCTTTTTTTGTATCATCCGGGATAATTACATCTACCCCGGTTATCTCTTTTGTAAATTCGTGTTCATAAGCAAGTTTCAAATGGTCTTCAGAATTCAGGCGCCGTCCGCGATAAAGCGTATTTGCGTCTGATAAGAATGCACTGCCGCCACTGCTGGCTATTTCATCGCAGATTACACGCAGATGTGCAGGCCTTACAAAGCCAGTATTACCTTCTTCGCCAAAGTGGACCTTTACGGCTACTTTGTTTTCTTTAGGGATAAAAGTTAAGACTCTGCTTTTATCCAGCAGGACTTTAAGTTTTCCATTAATATCCTCAAGGCTATTGGAATTTTTTACGGAAATAAAATATACTTTACTTTTCATAGAATACTCCAGCCTGAAAGTTACAGGGCTGGATTTAACTATCCAGCCCTGTAAACCTTTCTAAACAGAACTTACTTCATCCGCAAGACACAATTATCTCTCTTTTAAAATAAATAAACTATCTTTCCGTAATCAGGGTATTTGGCGTCGGAGACCTGGGTGTCTTTGTGTTTTTCCATTTCCTGTAAATACTCCTTGTTCCATTCTTATCCGATCTATTAGATTTCTCTCCCTGGTAAGGCTGCATCTCGCTAGAAGAAATAAGGCCATCCTGGCTTTTAAGCATCTTTGATAATTCAGGAGAGCTGATATCTTGAATCTCATTATGTTGGGCAAAACTAACAATACTGCCAAAGAATAAGAAACAAAAAACAATAATTCCAATCATTTTGTTTTATTCCTTCGTTGATTTTCTTCCTAGCTTGATTAACGTAATTTAATAAACTTCTAAATTCAGTTACTTCTTTTTCTTTTTTGCCTTTTTCTTTGGTTTCTTACACCCGCATCCATTACACATATTTACCTCCCTTTTTAAAACCTTACATCAGCTTTTTAGTTTTAAAACCTATGAATCAGTTTCCAGTAATCCGTATATTCAGCTTCGGAAACCTGGCCGTCATTATCTTTATCCATCTGCCGGAAATATTCCTTGAATTGCGAGCTAGATTCTTGCTGAGTAACTTTGCCATCCATATCTTTATCGGCAGGCTGATACATTTTAGTACTATCTGCCGCTAACTCCTCACGATTTAGATCTCCGTTTTTATCTTTATCCAGTTCGTTAAATTTCTCTGCTTGATATATCTGCATCTCGCTAGAAGAAATAAGCCCATTTTGGTTTTTATCCATTTTTGAGAATTCTGGATTGCTAATATCCTGCATCCCAGTCTGCTGGGCAAAACCATAAACAACGCTAAAAAACACTATACAAGAACTTATTATTCCAAACTTAATAAAACTTATCATTGTTTTATCCTTTCTGTCTGTGTAAACATTATAACACAACTAATTTAATATTAAATTAGTTTTTACCGATTTTGGCTACCGATAATTACAAAAGTTAAGAGGCAGTGAGAAATCCAAGCCCCTTAAATGCGCAATGACCTCCTGAAGCTCATCTTTCTTAGTTGAACTGACCTTAATCTTTTCCCCTTCTATCTGCGTCTGTACTTTTAAACCTAAACCCTTTATGATACCAGTGAGCTCTTTAGCCCTCTCTTTATCAATACCCATGCAGATTTCTACTGACTGACGCAAATAGCCCTCAAATGCCTTTTCCGGAACATTGAACTTAAGTGCTTTAATCGAAACACCTCTTTTTGCTAAACGCGTTGCTAGAATATCCGTAAGTGCACGCAGCTTAAAATCGTCATCCGCAATTAAGGTAATCTTTTTCTCTTTACGATCAAAGGCGATCGAAGCCTTGCTATTTTTAAAATCGTAACGCTGGCCCAGTTCTTTAATTGCCTGATTTACCGCATTGTCTACTTCTTGCAAATCTACTTCTGAAACAATATCAAAAGAAAAATTTGACATATTCAATCTCCATTAAATAATTTCAATTTCTTTTGCCGCGGAAGACGTTTAATCTCCGCCTCTCTTATTAATGCCTGAGGTCTGCTTTTTACCTTCTCACTGTACATTAGTTCAACTGGAGCTCTATATCTAGTGAACCTGCAACCATTACCACTGTTATGTTCTTTAATCCGGCGTTCTAAATCTTTAGTAATGCCAGTATAAAGCAAGGTATCATTACACTCAATGATATAGACATACCAGGCCATAAAATATCCATACTTTCACGGCCAAAAAATAATTTTTTAAAGTAAGGTTTTGGCCGCTCAAGTATTCAGCCTTATCTTTAAGCCAAATGGCTTCACTTTTTTTGATACAATCCAATTAATTCGGCCTTATCTAATAAATGGGCAGAAATCTCTTTTTCTAGTTCAGATTTGCTCAAGCCTTCATCAAGATTTAATATTTTATCCAAAGCGTAGATTTTAAAAAAGTAGCGGTGTGTCCCTGTCGGCGGGCAAGGGCTGACATATCCTAATTTGCCCAAAGAATTAAGCCCTTGTTTTCCGGGAATAGTATCCTCGTCTATACGACCCATAACCGGGATATCATAAAGCACCCAATGTACAAAATCTCCGCCCGGGGCATCTGGATCATCCATAATCAAAGCCAGACTTTTAACCTTTTCGGGAATACCTTCAATAATTAACGCTGGGTTTATGCCATTGCCTTGACATGTAAATTTCTGTGGGATGAATGTTTTGTGCTCAAATTCCGAACTGGATAATTTCATATTCAATTCTCCTTCCGCATTAATTCCCAGAGATAGTAATACAAAACCACACAGGATAAGAATTTTAACGGCCATTGCTTGGCCACAAAAGTATAACTTTGGGAATATTTTATTCATTGCACTGTTATTATACTGCTATTTCTTCCAAAAATCTATGGCAATTAAAAACCTTCTGCAATAAAGTTTATTGCAGAAGGTTTTTTGAGTCTTCCAACTATCTTTAATTATTACCTTTTACCTCGCGGGCCACCCTTAGGTCTTACTGGGCCAGTCCCTGCTCCGCCTTTAGGTCCGGGAGGATTGTTGTCCCGGTCAAACATCGGCTTTCTGTCAGGGCCTGCACCTGGCCCACCCTTAGGCCCGGGCTTGTTTTCCCAATTAGTCCCTGCTCCGCCTTTAGGTCCGGGAGG
>JAHJCJ010000013.1 GCA_018812825.1 Candidatus Omnitrophota bacterium | reverse complement strand
GCGACGAAGGATCTATTTAATTTCCTTGTAGATCAAGGAAAATCGCCCTCGCCTTCGGCACGGGCGAAACTTTAAGCTATTTTCCGTAGACCTCGCCGCTTTTTGGCGGGTCAATATAATTTCCTATACTATCAAGAAAAATCTGCCCTTGCCAAACTTGGCGGTTATATATTCGCCCACAGGAACCTACCCGCGCGGGCTCCATTTTCTGCTTGATTCCGCACAGACTTTTGCGGCGCAAGAGAAAATATTACATTAGTTTACATACCTGAACCTATGGCTCTTACTGCTTTTTGATCTATGGAATAATTAAAAGCAGCTCTTGCAGCCTGTTTAAGCATGTTAATATTATCTTCTGAATCTATAAACTGTTTTATCAGTTTAGTCAAGTCTGGTATGTCGCAAACAATATCCATGGATCTTTCCAGGCCAAATTCATTTTCGATAAGCGTTGTTAGATAATCGGCAACTGACACGCCCCATGAAATCGCCATTGCCCTAGGTATTTTCGCTATAGGTTTTCCTTTAACTACAACAGTTACTTTATTAGGATAAGATTTTGCCTCATCTGAACTCAGATACTCCTGCCAGAGTTTAAAGTTTGCTTTGCTTGCCATCTTGAATTGTTCAGCGTATGCTTCCCTTGCTTGTGGAGTTATTTTTCCCTTCAATCTCCTTGAGGTAAACGCAAAACTACTAGTTCTCTGCAATAATTTTTCTTCCCTTTCTGTAAAGGTAAGGTTAACTTTGCTCCCATCCAGCACAGAATCTAAACCAAGAGCCTTTGCAAAAACCTCTCTGAAACGGTTAAATCCGCCTTCGTTCATTGCAAGAAGAATACCGTTGAACTTATCCTTATCTAAGTAGCCTTTAGTAACCCCTTCCTCTCCAAAAAAATCTTTAACAAGCTGCTCTCTTACTATTTCTACGTCTCGTCTGATAGCCTCGACTTGGTCAAGCGTAGCTTCATGGGGAATAACTCCTATTGCCCAGTTATAATCTCTGTTCTCCATACCTGTGCCTGAAGGTCTATATGTAACGGTCAATTTATATGCTACACCTTTATATTCGGTTACAAGATTAAACCTCACGCCTTCTTCCGGGAAACGACGGTAACTATTGTCATACTTATCGTCCCAGAAGATTTCGACAGGCTCTTTTTCCCGGTCAAACTTGTATCTTCCTCCAAAAAATGAAATTGCTTCTTTGTGGTCAAGCGCCCACATTGTATAAAACGCAAGCTCTTTTTCAATAGCCTGTATGGTGCCGACTTTCTGGCCCTCTCCCTCAGCTCCGACATATCTGTGGTAACTATTTGTCGTTGCCGTAATATTTCCAGCATCGCGCATCATCTCTAAGTACGCGCTATGGAAAGATTTGTTCATTACCTTTAGATACACCATGATCTCCATGAATTCATAAAGGGCCAATGCGCCGTCTTTTTCTTTTATATGCTCATTAACCAGCTCTGCCGGTTTTCCATCTGCAAGCTGTATACGCCCAAACTCGCCGTAACCATTGCTTTCTTCAACGCCACAGACTATATCAATATTTGCGGCCACATAGAGTTTTCTCAATGCGTCTTGTAATTGCTCAGAAGATGCGCCTTCGTTCAGCGCCAGACGAGCCGCATGCATAGCATTGTCTATTACATTAATCTGTCCTGCTATAGGCCCATAGGCTTTTTCAAGCTGAGGCATGAGTTCTTTCAGTTTAGCGCTATTGCCCATGCTATCTTTTCTTCTTGAAATAGCTTCCCATGCAACTTTTGCAAAATCAAATAGTAAGTCTGCCCTCTCAGCCAATAAAGTAAACCCAACCCATGTATCTACAACATGTACATTGTAACCTTTATTTCTCCAATATTCTGCGACCCCTTCCAGGCCAGATGTGGTAACATGCGATTTTATAATCACATACAGCTTGTCCTTTTCCAGCATTTCCTGGTCTTCAAGAATTTTAAACTTAAAGTGCGTAAGAAAAGACCATGCATCATTAGCTGTCAAGTGAAGCTTATCGTTTAGTTTGCTTCCCAAGTCTGTCTTAACTTGAGTGATTTTTGGCTGTAAGTAGCCTCTTTCAGTCATAGTCTTTTCAACTTCTGAAATTATAAGATCTCTCATATTCCCTGTTGCGCCTTTATATGTATTCTCGTCCAGTTTTAATGCTGCGCCCATCCTATCGCTATCAGGATCCGTAGCTCCAGGCGCAATATCCATTCCATTAATACTATCTATTGCCTCGTCAAGCCTTGAAAGATCTTCTCCTGCTACCTGAAGTATATAATCCGCTACATTAACGGCGCAAGCCCTTACATCTCCCGGATCAGGCATGCCAGTTTTCCAACCATTAATAAACGCCGGAAACCTTCCATCTATCTTATCTGTCTGGGATTTAACCGTATTTATAGAGACATAACCCATATCATTCAAAAATTCTCTTATGCTCTCTGCGTTATCTGCACCTGCGCCAGAAAAAGCTGTATAGAGCGCTTTAAATTCCAGTCTTGCCTGTCTAAACTCATTAGCCAATCCCGGATATCTTTCCTCCAATATCGCAAGAGGAGATCTCTTTTTTAAATGTTCATAGTTGGCTGTATAAAAATCTTTTCTCGCTGCTCCATAACTCTCATGGCCTCTAAGAGGTTCTTTTTTGCCAAGCCATGTTAAATTTTTATTACTGCGCTTCAGACTATCTGCTGGATCAGATAAAGCCATCGAAAGAACAATATCATCGTACTCTATCATGTCCCGGAAAGCCATGATCATCTTTTGAAAATTAGAATCCACCTGTGACATGAGATGCCCTACTACAAACTTGAAACCATTGTAATTAGGTTCGCTATGACTTGCGGATATCAAAAATCCAAAGATGCTGCCATATACCTTTGAGGCGCGCGTAAGAGAAGGCATGCCTGACACATTTTCGAACAAATTTACTTTTATTCCTGCGTCTAAAAGATCAGCTGCCAGCATCTGCGCCAAGTATTTTCCATTCAAACGGCTATCATATGAAAAAGTAACGTTATTGTTGCGCAAGTTTCTCTTGAACTCCTCCGGTAACGCTATTACGACATCTGGTATATTTTCAATACTAATCTGTCCCGCGGCTTGTGTCCTTTTAAATAATTGACTATACTGCATCAAATCTTTTAGACTTACCTCATTCGCATTAGGGTTTGCTTCTATATAAGAACGCAGGCTGCTTATTATATGTTTAACTGTTGCTGTCTGCTGTAACAAGGTAATAGCGTTCATAAGATTTGGCCCACCTAAAATCTGAGCATGGGAATCTTGGGCAAATTCTTCTAACTCAAGTAACAGTACAGGCGCAAAACTGCTATTTACTGCCTGATTTCTTATACCTGCTGTGCCGAATTGCCTCCAGCCATTGCCAAAGGCAAAGATCAAGTCATCACTTCTACCTTCAAGCATGCCTCGAACAATCCCCTGTTTTATATAACGCGGCATATTCTTTTCAGACAACCACTCATCTATATACTTATTCGCTTCTTTTATTTTACTTTTTTCTGACTCTTTAATAGCTCCTGTCTTAATCTTATCTTCAATAAATTCTGCCATAATATCTTTGGCTTTCCGGACAAGAGTATCAAGCGCATCCGCATTCTCATCATCCAGATAGGCGTTGACTGCATCTCGCGCCAGGATAGATCTTGCAATCATCATCTTATTATATATTTCCTGCTGGCTTCCATCTAAACTAGCTAGATAATTAAATCTTTTACTGAAAGATATAAGACTCGCTTGCAATTCATTAAAATTTCTAGCATCCGCTAAGCCAATAATTCCGTATAAATCACTTTTGGCGTTTCTTAACTCTTCATTCGAGATATTGTCATCGTTAATTTCGTTAAGTATCTCGCTTGCTGTTTTCTTCCCAGAAACAATATTAGCCACTAATTTCCTAGGAATTACCTCCTCATTCGACGCCAGGGTATTGTTAACCTGCCTTAAAACTCCGCTAGATCCAATTTCATATTCCCCTGGTTCTTCTATATCTATTATTTTTTGATCTTTTTTTACTAATTTATATCCTCTCATTTTCAAATACTCCGGGGTCTCGGGATCCTGAATTTCCTGCGGGGTAAGGTGAACAAGCTCCCAGCCATTATTTTGCACTTCAAGGTCTTTTATTTCTAGTTTTACTCCTGGCTTTACCTTGATTATTAAAGCGCCGTTTATAACTACATCCTCCAGATACACCTCTTTTCCGTCAATTATAAGGGTAGAACTATCGGCAATAGATCCTCCTTTTATTTTAGATATCACATCGTTAGCAGTGGTTGAAAAATTGCGATAAAAAGATACCCTCGCCCCATCGCTATAAGGAATACTGCCATGCGCTTTTTGTTCCTTTCCTTCAATGTTTACTTTCATTCCAGCTTGTGCTAAAAGTTTTCTGTTCCTTTTGTAATAATCCGCCGCTCCCGTAGCTATATGATCCGGATAGTTGCCTTTTTCAAGTTGTTTTTCTGCGCCTACAGAATCATTTTTTACCGGAGAGAATACCTCGCGTTTATCTAAGTAATTAGTAGCGCTTACCTTTGCGTTTGGCGTAACAACCTTGGCAAGATCCTGCATCATTGTCTCTAATCTTACGGGCTCAAAAACAGTTTTAGTATCGTCTGTAAATTTCGGATTTACAAATTCAGGCATAATTCCTTTTGTCCTATCTAAGGTTTCCTGATAGACCGTATTTCTAACAAAATATACGTTAGTATTTCCAGGATAAGGAGATTTTCTGGTTTCCGGGTCAGCTACATCCCCTTTTCCAGTTGTTTCCTTTAATAAAGGGGCTATCTGATTATATTCTACATTGTAAACCATGCTAGTGCCATCCGGGCCTTTTAATTTGGTTATTGATCCAGCAGCTTCGCCGGCTTCTCTCGGGACCGTAATAAAATTAATATCTAATTTATTTTGATGCGTCACTGCCAATCCGGTTAAAACACTATTAAAAACCTGCCCATTAGTATCTTGAATAAAGAGAGTATACTCTTTCCCTAACCCAACCCATTCATCAACAAGGCCGTATCTTTTAAGCAGCATATGCACATCGCCATGGCCATGGGGCTTAGTTAATAACTTATATTTATTCCCGGGATCTAAAACAAAATCTGCGTTAGTATTGTTCACGGCGGGGACAAGTCCCTGCATAACCATAGTTACCTTGCTTTTCCCTTTCTGCATAATAGCCTTACCATCATTATCGCTTACAACCTGATATCCTAAATCCTGAAGCAAATCTTTCGTTGAATCGTGATTGTCGTCCGAGGTCATAATAGCAAAAGGTATTTCAGTATTCACAACATCCTCAATAGCTTCTCTCGCTTCTAAAAAATGCTCTATATATCTTCTTTCTGTAGCTAAATCTAAAGGTATACCTAATTTAATACCGTTGTATTTTAACCTGTCTCCTCTTCCGCCGGCTACGACCGCGATTGAAAATTTATCACTAATGCCTAAGCCATATGCCTCCAGCTTATGATACTCTTCATCCATCCCATTAAGAGTATCTATGTTCACAATTTCCGGAACTTCCGGAGTTAACCCTTTAAAAGGGTTAACTCCGAATACTGCATCCGCAATTGCATATTTCGCGTTTTCGCGATATTGCGTTAAACCTCCCGGATAACTGTTATCCGCTTCTATAATCTGGCCTAAAAAACTTTTCTTTAAATCATCGTTCGTCCCAGGCTTATCCCATTGAGCAAAAAGATGCCCTTGCCCCATGTCAAATAAAAATTTAATCGCCTTAATATAATCAGCCTCAAAATATGAATAAAGAGAAAGCATATTTTGAAGCTCTGCATTAGAAGTTACGGGGTTTATTTCTAGAACTGCGGTTGTTATCCTGTCCGATAGTGACTTGGAACCTTTATCAGAAACCAGCGGAACCCTTAAGCAGGAAAGTTTTGCTTTGGTATGGCTTGGCGCAGCATAGATAGTGTTGGTAAAAAGAAATGCTATGGCAAGCAGGACAGAAATGATTTTTCTATACATAAGGGCACCTTTGTCTAAAAAACCTGCCATTGCGAAAAATCCGCCACCGAAGGTGGCGGACTCACTC
>JAHJCJ010000099.1 GCA_018812825.1 Candidatus Omnitrophota bacterium | reverse complement strand
GCCAAACTCTTCTGGGGTTGATGCTACAGGTTTAATTAGCTCCATGGCATTAAAGTTTGGCCTGGAGCTTAATTTACAAGGATTTGTTGGTCTGAGTGAACAGGAAATTAGGGATAAGTTATCCACGGAGTTGCTTGAAGCTTATGAAGCTAAAGAGAAAGCGATTACCTTTGAGTTAATGCGCAATTTAGAAGGTATGGTTTTCTTGCAGATTATAGATAGTAAATGGAAGGATCATCTTTATGCTATGGATAGTCTGCGCGAAGGCATAGGCTTACGTGCCTACGGACAGCGAGACCCTTTGATTGAATATAAGCGTGAGGCTTTTGAAATGTTTAGCCAGATGATTAGCGCTATTGAAGAAGAGGCTGTGGAGACTATTTTTAAATTGCAGCCGATTAAGCCAGATAGATTTAAGGGGGTATTCAGTTCGGTATCCCAGCAGCTGGTGCATCCCGAAGCTGCTAAGTTTGAGCCTCCTAAAGAAGAAAGATTAGTAATGCAAAATCCTGAGGATGGTGCTTCGCATATTGCAATTGCTCCTCCCGGCGCGTCTCATGCGAAGGTAGGCCGCAATGATCCTTGCCCTTGCGGTTCAGGAAAAAAATATAAGAAGTGTTGTTCAGGATGAGCCAGGTAATCCTGCCTATTTTAACTGCCAGTTTACTGTCGCTTTCTTTCTCCAGTTTTAATCTTTGGTTATTTGCCTGGTTTGGTTTCATTCCCTTGTTTATTTCGCTAGAGAAAAGATCTCTTCTCCAATCATTTATTGTAGGCTATCTTTGCGGGATCGTTTTCTGGAGTTTGACTATATATTGGCTTATCCATGTTACCCTTCTTGGCCAGGCAGTTTTAATTTTATACCTGGCTGTTTATTTTGGGCTCCTTGGTTGCGCAGTTTATTTATTTCGTTTTCTTTCCCCAGGCGTTTTTTTGTTTTTCATACCGTGCGCATGGGTATTGTTGGAATATTTACGCAGTTACTTATTTACAGGTTTCCCATGGGCGTTAATCGGGTTTTCGCAATACAAAAATTTGCCGGTTATCCAGATTGCCGAGATAACTGGTTCTTGGGGAGTCTCATTTCTTGTGGTATTAGTTAATGTTGTATTTTATTTAGCTTTGCGTAAGCGCCTAAAGCTGAGGATTATTTTAATTTTTATTTGTATATTGTATTTGTCTTTGGCGTATGGTTTTTACAGGTTAAGTTATAAGCCTGATTTGCGTTGCGATAAAGAGTTGCTTAAAGTTTCTGTAGTCCAGGGCAATATTCCTCAAGATTTAAAATGGGATAAACAGGCAGCGGCCGGTATATTGAATAACTATATAGAATTAACTAGCGCAGCTGCTAAGGATAATCCTAGTTTGATTATTTGGCCAGAGGCATCTGTGCCGGTTCTTTGGGGAGGGGATAGCGCTGATGTGCAATTTGCGCAGGTTTTTTCTTTGGCTCGCCAACTAAAGATTAGTTTACTGGTAGGTGCGGTTTCGTGTTCTGACGAGGTTTATTTTAATAGCGCTTTATTTATTAATAACCTGGGGCAGCCGGAGAGAGTATATAACAAGCTTCATCTGGTTCCGTTTGGAGAATATGTGCCGTTTAAAAAAATCTTTCCTTTCTTGCAGTCTATTGCTCCTATCGGAGATATAGAGCCGGGAAAAGAGTATACTATATTTAGTCAGCGGGTTAATTTTTCCGTACTTATCTGTTTTGAGGATCTTTTCCCAGAATTATCCCGGGAATTTGTAAAAAGAGGGGCAAGGTTTTTGGTAAATATTACTAATGATGCCTGGTATAAACAAAGTAGTGCGCCTTATCAGCATTTTGCTGCTTCGGTCTTTAGGGCAGTTGAGAATCGTGTATATTTGGTTCGGGCAGCTAATACTGGAATTTCCGGTTTTATCGATCCGTTTGGCAGGCCTTCATCAATAGTACAGGATGTTGCAGGAAAAGATAGTTTTATTAAAGGCTATAGTAGTAAAAGTATTTGTTTAACGCCGATCAGACATACAATCTATAACCGCTATGGCGATCTGCTCATTATTTTCTGCCTGCTGTTTGATACCTGTGTTATAATATTTGTTTTAAGAAAACGAAAATGAAGAAAGCCCTAGTAATTTTTTCAATCATAGTGTTGATTTTTACGTTTATAAGTCTGGGATTGCTGGATAAACAATATTTTGCCTGCCCCATTGAATACAAAAGCGATATTATTATTCGTAACGACAACTATGGGGATGGTTTATTTGCCTCCAGCCGTACCGGCAGGAGAACGCATAAAGGTCTCGATCTTTTGGCGGATGCGGGAGTTGCTGTTTTAGCTGCCAAAAGCGGTAAAGTGATCAGTGCTACCCAGAACCAGGGAATGGGTAAGTATATAATTATCCGGCATGCGGATAATTATATTTCAATCTATGGCCATCTTTCAGAGATTCTTGTGCGGAAAAATGATTATCTGCGCCAAGGTCAGGTTATTGGCAGGGTAGGTAAGACTGGCAATGCCAGACCCCGTGATATGCTTCCACATTTGCATTTTGAGATTAGAAAAAATGGTGTTCCTCATGACCCACTTGAGTATATCTAATTTTCTTGAGGTTCCATATGCACTACTACATCAGTTATTCCGGGTATGGCAGATTTGATTGCGTTTTCAATGTGGCAGCTTATTTGGTGGGCGTCATCTATGTGCATATTGGGTTTAACTTGGACATGTAAGTCAATATAAATATCATCAATTCTGCCGCGGCTGCGTATTTTATGACAGGCGCGCACCCCCTTTGTTTTTAATACAATATCCATAATTTTCCGGTCATCTAGAAAAACCGCTGTATCGCAGAGGACATCAGAGCTTTGTTTGGCTATTTCAAAAGCAGTAAAACCGATAAAACATGATATAAGGATAGTGATAATCGGATCGATTAAAGGAAACCCTAATTTTATCGCGATAAGAGAAGCAATTACCGAAACAGAGGTGAAGATGTCTGCCCGAGTATGCATGGAATCAGAAATTAGGATATCGCTTTTTAAGTTTATTCCCTTTTTATGCTCATAGCGCATTACCCAGATATTAACCGCTAAGGTAATAATCATGATTACGAAGCTGCTTATGTCAATTTGGGGCAGGATGGGTTGGAGCAGGCGGGTCCATCCTTGTTTAATTAAATTAAATGAGACAATAAAGAGCATGGCGGAAATTGCCAGAGAGAATAATGTTTCATATTTTTTATGTCCGTAGGGATGGTCTTTATCTACTGGTTGACAGGCGAAATGAATTCCCAGTAGCCCGATAACATTAGATGTACCGTCTGATAGTGAATGGAAACCGTCTGCGGTCATGCTGGAACAACGGCTGCTTAAGCCGTAAACGATCTTGATCAGGGCTACCAACCAGTTTAAGGCAAGTATAATAAGCAGGATCTTTCTTATCCTTTGATAGTGTTTATGGATGTCGACTGCCATGAAATTATTGTATAACAATCATAAATTTTTGCAAATTATACTTTCGCGGCAAAGATCGCGTCTTTTAATGGTAAGCTTGCTTTCCGGCAAATTTGGATAATGGCCACCGTGATAAGGGTAATTTATCGTCAAAAACCTGCTGCCAGTAGGCAGGCGATTTTCTTGACTAAAATTAGCTAAATGGTAAAATATATCTATGCTTAAATGCAAATTATTAATCTTCTTATTATTCTTGTTGCTTGTTGGTTGTGCCAGTACAGAAAATCCCAATTTGGTGTATTGGTCAAAAGTTCCTGCTTTAGAGTTTTTTAAAAAAGATGAGCGCGTGTTGATTTTAGCCCCGCATCCTGATGATGAGGTAATTGCTTGCGCAGGGGTTATCCAGCAGGCGCTTAAGGCAGGCGCAAGAATAAAGATAGTTTATTTGACCAATGGCGACCACAATGAGTTAGCTTTTATTGTTTATGAAAAAAGGATAATTGTACGCCAGGGTGAGTTTGTGCATATGGGTAAAGTGCGCCAGCAAGAGTCGATTAAGGCGATGAAATTCCTGGGGTTATCTGAAGATGATCTGGTATTTTTAGGCTATCCGGATTACGGTACCTTTAACATATTCAGCCAGCATTGGCAGGACAAGAAGCCGTTTCGTGACCGGTTAACCCGTATATCTAGCGTGCCTTACAAAGACAACCCTTCTTACGGAGCTGCGTATTGTGGCGAAAATATTCTAAATGATTTGACTAAGCAGATTTTAGATTATCAGCCGGATAAAATATTTGTTTCACATCCGGCTGATGTTAATGTGGATCATAAATCCTTGTATTTATTTCTTCAAGTGGCTTTGAGCGATTTGGAAGATCAGATTCCTAAGCCCAAGATTTATCCATATCTTGTGCATTGTGTTGGTTGGCCGAAGCCCAGGTATTATCATCCGGAGCTAGAACTTTATCCACCGAATAAATTCATTGATTCAGAGATCAACTGGGCTCGGGCGGACCTGAGTTTCGGGGAATTGGATAAAAAATACCAGTCTATACTTTTTTACAAGAGCCAGACGGAATCCAGCGCTTTTTATCTATTTTCCTTCGCTAGAGAAAATGAATTATTCGGAGATTATCCGGTCCTGGAGTTAGTCCCTCAACAAACATTAAAAGATAAGATTGTTTCTTATTTCGGCGCTTCAAATATGTTTGAAGATGCGCCTAATTTGGAACTCTCCGGACAGAAGGAAGAGGTAGAGGGTAATGGACAGGTTAGTTATGCCGAAGAAGACATTTATTTTGCTGTCCGTGTAGATAAACCTAAAAAACTCAGCAATAGATTTGGCGTATTGCTTTATGTGTTCGGCTACAGCAAGAACACTGTTTTTGCTGCGATGCCCAAGATACGCATTATTACAGCGGGAAATAAATACAGGGTGTTTAATGCCCAAAAAAGAGTAATTAACTCCGGGGTTTTACTGGAGTTCGGTAAGAATTATTTAATTTTGAAAATCCCGCTTAAACTTTTGGGTGAGCCAGACTATGTATTGACGGCGCTTAAGGCTTTTCACGGTAATTTGCCTATTGACGCTGTAGGTTTTCGCAAGATCAAAGTTAAATAAATAAGGTCTCAACTTATGGAGCGAATATAATGAGCGAACATAAGTTGTTTGGCCGAATTTACCTCGACCAATGTGTAAAAATTTCTTTATAAATTTTTGCACATTATATGAGTCGGGATTAAAGTAACAAGGAGGGTGTATGCTAGAGCTAAAGATAATAAAGATAGATAAGCCCGATGATTTGAATTTTATATTAGGACAAAGTCATTTTATTAAGACAGTGGAGGATCTCTATGAATCTTTGATTAATGTCCCAGGGGTGAAATTCGGTTTGGCCTTTGCTGAGGCATCTGGTGCGTGCAAGATACGTTGCGAGGGCAATGATGCGACGCTTAAAGAATTGGCCTGTAAGAATGCGCTTGAGCTTGCCTGTGGGCACAGTTTTATTGTTTTTCTTAAAGAAGCTTATCCCATCAGCGTTTTAAACGCCATAAAGAATATCCCTGAAGTCTGCAATATATATTGCGCTACGTCTAATCCTACGGAAGTAATCATTGCTCAAAGCAAAAGCGGGCGAGGTATATTAGGAGTAATTGATGGCTTAAGCCCTAATGCCATAGAAGAGGCTGAGGATATCGCTTGGCGTAAGGGCTTATTGCGTAAGATCGGCTATAAGCTTTAAATTTGAGAGCGACTAAATATTAAATAAATATTCGCTGTTAAATTAATTTTTGTTTGCAATTTAAGAGCAGTTTGCTATAATTATTTAACTTAAATTAAGATGGATTCTAAAAAATTACGCAAGGGCTTAAGTAGTTTTCTGGCTTGGTTTGGTTTAAATATATGCTCTTTGATAGTTAGGGTAATCCCTTCAGGCTATCTTTATATTTTTGCTAGGGATATTGCTTCTTTGGCTTACGTATTTGCGGCGAAGCAGAAAAAGATTGCCTTGGATAGTCTTAACATTGCTTTTGGCCAGGAAAAATCCCGCCAAGAAATTGAAAAGATAGCTAAAGATTGTTTTATATATATGGCTAAAAGTGCGG
>JAHJCJ010000098.1 GCA_018812825.1 Candidatus Omnitrophota bacterium | reverse complement strand
TAAAGACGACGAGAGGATCATTAAGCCATCTACAAGTTGGCTATGAAATTTAGCCTTCCGGGCTTTATCTTTTAATTTAACCGATATGGACGGCAGGAGTAAACCCAGGACGCCGCCCGCTATCGCGCCTATGACATTCTGGAATAAAATGAACCCGATTATCGCGGTAATAAGCGGGCTTAGAATAATTAACGGCGGTTGTTTCTTGCCATTTTTGCCAAAGAAACTAAATATTGCTTTTTTTTCCGGTTGGTTTAGCCTGCCATCTCCTTTATTCTGCAATGGCTTACTTAGAACCTTGGGCATGGATGACGTAAGCGCGTAGATCAAGAGCGCGGCTGAACAAAAAACCACTATAAGCAACAATATCAACATTTTTTATATTTTATCCGGCTTCCATCATAATCATAGGGCTTATTTTTGATACTGCCTGCCTGCGCCAATGCTGTCTGCTGACTCCCGGTAGCCGCTTTGAATATGGCGTTTTAAAAAACCGAACATCGCCATCAATGCGGCAACAACAATTATTATAACTACGGCGTATTCTATGGTTGACTGGCCTCTAAGGCTGTTTTGCTTCTTCATACACGATATTTATCATAGTGCCGCTGCCCATAAATGAGGGCATTAAATTAACCATCAAACGTTCATTTTTAAGGCCTCTAAAAGTAATTATGATTGATTTTTTAAAGCTCTCGCTTATCCCCGGGTCTGCGTTAGAAAACGACTGCTCAGGAATAGACTCACCCATATTTCTTTCTTGCTCTATTGCCCAACCTGCCTGCGGCAAATGAAGCCGATAAAAACCGTGCACATCCTTTAATTCTGCGGGCGCCAAATACCTGACTGATACGGATTTTGAGCTTTTTAAGCGCACTGAGCCTTGGCAGCGCGCTTCCGGATAAACCGGCACAGAAGGAATATCTTCGCAATTCTGGACCTGAGGCTTTCCGCTAGTCCTTCCAATTTTGGCTTCAGTCAGGATAATGCTAGTTTTCTGCCCGGCAGAACCTTCTCCCAGCATCACTAAGAAAAGCTTATCTTCTTTTGAATATATCGATAAATTCGCCTGCTGGGTAAAAATATTATAGCCTCTTTTTTCCAGCTCTTTACGGTAAAAAGAGCTTATTTTTTCTTTATTTAAACCACTGGTGCAGAAAGTTATTTGTTTATTCTCGCCGTCGACCTCTGCGGTTTCTTCGCGTAAAATTTTGGTGTCAGGCGGCAAAGGTAAAGATAAGGCCCAGCTGGTTGTATCTGCTAAAAAAACTAACATTGCTATTATCAACGCTATCTTAAATTTATTCGCTAAATTCATAAAGCCTCCCTATTTTTTATTTTATAAAACTAAGTTGCGGGCTATAATCCTGAAGCGGAGGGAAAAGCCTTCCTCCGCTTTCCCCAATAATTTCTGCTTTGCTTTGCACTGTTATCTCAGGATACTGCATAATCCATGGACCATAATCCATAGCTGTGCCGTCAGCTTTGGTTGTGCTACGCTTGATCTCTAAGCCTAAGGTTAAATCGTTGCTACTACTGCCATATTCTAAACAAGGGATAGCTTTCGAGTCTGGCGTAGGTATTTGTCCCACTGTTAAAAGATAAGTAGCAAAAAAAGCAGTTGCGCTAGCGGCAAAAACCGCCCAACTACAAAAAGGGTCCTGGTAGCCCCAAATACAACACATGATCAAGAATACGACGGTCAAGATAGCGGATATAATACCAAGAACTTCCATCATTGTCTTCAAGACAGCAAGCGTATTTGATATCGTTTCAAGTGAAATCAGCAATAAAGGGGAAAGAGTTATGGTTAGTGTAAGCCACCCCCCCAGCCACCAGCTTGCCCCTTGAGCATAAAGCTCGTTTATCAATTCGTTTCGAAAATCAGCATCATCAGCGATATCTTCAAAATCAATGTCATCAAACGATAATTGTTGGACTGGCGTAGAATAAACCTCTACCAGGTTGCTTACTTCCTGGCCTCTGCGCCAATCCTGCCAGGAATAAGATAACAGGTTGTTAGGGCCATAATTCGAGTCAGCATCGTTGGTCTGGGAAAGGGTGCGCATAAATACGCCAAAACCTGTTTCCAGATTAAGGTAGTCTTTCCAGGAAGAGTCCGAATCACCTCTTCCGGCTAACCATTTATTATATTCAATTTTTGGCTCATCAATTCCCGCGCCTGAAAAAGCATACTGCCTGAGGACATTCCGGGTATTCTCAGGAATCTTAGCATTTAATTCATATATTTTTTCTTTTAATTTCTTGCCGACTTTAGTTGTCCCTTCAACTACTAACATAAGAAGCGCGCTATCCATCACAAGAATTGCAACATAACATACTGCTTCTGCAATGGCTTCATAAACGAGGCCGTTACTTTCAATAGTAGAAAATACCTTTATTACTGCAACGATCGACTTTACAAGATCTATTATCCAGGAGATTAAAAGCAGTGTAGCCTGGCTGACAAATCCGGCGAAATTCATTAACATTAATTCATTATAAGAAGCCATATAGTTAAGGAGCTGGCTGGCAACTGAGCCGGCTGCTAAGGCCGCGGAATCAGCGGCGTTAGAAACCCGGGTGCGGTTTAACCCGAATTTACCCAGGTCAACGGAAATAAAAATAAATATAAAAAGCGCGACTAAAACAACAGTCAGAAGGCTTGCTAATTGCCCTTTTTTACCGGTCCTT
>JAHJCJ010000097.1 GCA_018812825.1 Candidatus Omnitrophota bacterium | reverse complement strand
GCGCAAGAGGAATCCGGATTGTGTGAATTATCAGTATAAGCAGACACGGCAATGGAATAAGGCACATCCGGATTACAGCGGGCAAAGGCGGAAAAATAATCCCGAGCTTTTGGAGAATAATCGCAGTCAGAGCAGGATTCGTATGCGAAAAATCAAGAGAAAGAAGGTGTTTGACAAAAGCAAGGTGATATTGGCGCAAGTGGCTGGTAACAAAGCAGATAAGTGTTACTTAACACGTGGTGGATATGGGCTTTATGTGTGTTTGACAAAAGCAAGTCCATTGTCAAGACGAGGTTCCCTGAGAGATAATCGGAGTCGGTTTAAAAGAGTAGCAAACCGGCTACCCAAAGGCAGGCTTTATGACCTGTCCGGGTTATTGGAATAATCGTCAAACAGGAGGATCCGCTCATGGATGAAGCACAGACTGCTGCCAGGCAGGAATCGCTACACAAAAGGATATTGCATTTACATCAGGTAGAAAAACTTTCGCAACGGCAGATTGCTGAAAAGTTAAATGTCGGCAGGAAGCTGGTTAAAAAGATATTAAATAATTCCGGTAGCGCAAAAGCAATTGACAGAAAAACTATTCTTGAAGAATATAATAATCTTGTTGCCCACTGGTATAAAGAACATCCCCGGCTGAGAGCGACACAGGTTTATGAACGGTTAAAAGGATATGGGTATACCGGCAGTTACCCTTCGGTTGTATTATTGTGCCGCAAATACCGGCAACCCAAAACCGTTGTATATCATACGCTGAATTTTTTACCGGGCGAAGAGGCTCAGGTTGACTGGTTCTTTTTTAATCATAAAACAATGGGGCAGGTTGCAGGCTTTTTATATGTGCTGGCATATTCGCGGTATGCGTGGGGGATATTTTATCCTAAGACAACATTTGAATTTTTCCTGGCAGGACACCATGAACCCAAATTATGCATTAGAACTTAATTCCTACGGGAAATGGCGGGGCCAAATCTGTCAATCTACTGAATAATCCATCCAGCCAGTCCCTGCGTTTAGCCACTACAGACAATTTTAACACCTTATTTCTGCCATCCTTAATTATCCAACTTCCTAATGCAAAGCATTTAAACCTTATCGTCGCAAGTGTAGGTTGTATCTTTTGTTGTAAAACAGCTTGTCTAAATAAACTTAAGAGATTATAAGCCACAAGAACCATTCTAAAAGCCGCTTCTGTCGCGTAAAACTTTTGCAGGCAGAATCCATTCATTCCAAATTCGTATTTTAGCTCCTTAATCCTATTTTCTGAATCTGCCCTTTGCCTGTAGAGTTTCCATACTTCCGCCATGGAAAGATTAAGATTCGTGATATATAACTGATACCTATAACTGCAATAATCAGGCAGATTTTCAAATAAGGTTTTACCTTTTGCTTTCGACCTTTTTATTATTGATTGACGAATAATTATTATTCTGCGTTCCTTATCCCATGAATGCGCTTGATAAGGCATCTCGGCTATTTGTATGCCATCATCAAGGCTTAACCAATTCCGCGTATCTAAAACCGCTTGCTTTAATAAAGCGTTCATTCTTACTGCTGTGATATAATTCAGATTCTTATTTTCAAGAAAATCAAAGAATTTATCGCCGAAGAATCCACTGTCCGCTCTTACTAATCCTATTTTTGCCGGATCTATTATTTGAAACGTTTCTTCCATAAAATTATAAACATTATTGGAACTGGAAGTATTGCCCGGCCTCATCCATGCGTTGGCTGTCATTCTTAAGTCAGCTACAAATGCCATCAGCGGATGATGCGAATTCCTGCCTTTCTTATTTGGATTATAACCCCTTTTACTGCCCTCTTGTTCCCCATATCGGTTAATTACTGATGAATCCAAGTCTAATGTAAAAGAAGATAATGGGATTTTGGCGAAAAAAGATTTGTTTAAATTAACAAAAACTTTATCGGCTATTTCCCTTGTGAATTTATTGAAAAATCTTGTATAAGTGCTTACTGATGGAACTTTTTTCCACGCGAATATATCTTGTAACACCTTATCAAATTGAAGAAGAGCTGTGTGCGCGAATCTGGCTCCTCCTAACCATACGCATACCCAGAAGCTTTCTATTACTATTATTGGATTATATCCACGGTTGGATTTAGGATACGGTATTGGTAACTTTTCCAACTCTTTTGATATTTCAGTTTTATCTATAAGCTCTTTCATCAGCCTCATTCCGCCCCATGCGGATACGGGTTTAGAGGTATATTCCCAAGGGATATTCCCGCTTTTTTTAATCAATTCTTCATGTAACATTTTCTTCCCCCAATCTCGCAGACTATTAGTCATACAACTTATTGAAAGCATTATAGTTAAACATAGCTATTTTATCATAGAAAAAGGCTAATGCAAAATTTGG
>JAHJCJ010000096.1 GCA_018812825.1 Candidatus Omnitrophota bacterium | reverse complement strand
GTATTTCCGCGCCAACAAGTATACGGCAAGGACTACAAAAGCAAGAAAGGATAAAAGAAATAATGAAGATTGTGTAAAATTAAGTTGCATTGTACTATTCATATTCTTACCTCCGTTTATTTAATGCCTTCTATTTTAGGTTAGTTTTACTTGTTGACAGGCATATACAATCACTATATATTATATTCTATTACATTGCGGATAAAGAATAAAGTCTTATTTTAAAATAATATAAAATGGTATCTTCATTAGGTGCTTTGTTAACTGCAACTGCCCAAAAATACCCCCGCAAAATAGCCGTTGAAGATCGCGGTAACAAGTTTACTTATCAACAACTAGATTCATACAGCGATAGTTTTGCTTCCAGCCTTCTATATGAGGGCCTAAAAATAGGCGACCGGGCTGCTTTATATACGTCTAAGTCTATGGAAGGAATAGCCGCGATATTCGGTATATTGAAAGCAGGAGGTGTTTATGTCCCTCTGGATGTCAGCTGGCCGATTAAAAGATGTTCTTTTATTATTGACAACTGTCAAATTCAATATATATTTACCTCTTTTAGTAAGGTTGCCTGCCTCTATGAAATAGCTAAGCTGTCCTCTTCTTTAAAGACAGCGATACTTTTAGACAATGATTCTCAGCCCAAAATTGCTTCATTGCCTAAGAACATAAGAATTATAACTTATTCTCAAATAAAATCTGTTCCCCTGCAAAAACCACCCTTAGTAAGTTCTAGCAGTCTTGCAAGTATATTTTATACTTCTGGTTCTGCAGATAAGCCTAAGGGTGTCATGATGACGCATCAGGCAGAACTGGCTAGCCTGAAGAATTCCTCAAACCTAGCTTCCTGCATATCGAATAATGATCGGTATGCGCTATATCACTCCTTTAGCGTTATCTCTTCGTTTGTGGACATACTTTTAATTATCAAATGTGCAGCTGTTATATGTATATTGCCGGAAGGGACCAGCGCTTTTATTTCGACTTTAAAAAAGTTCATTAAGGATAAGAAGATAAGCATCCTTGGGTTGATGTCTGATATCTTAATTCAGTTAGCCTTATACGGTAATTTTGCTAAAGGCGAATTAACGAATTTAAGAATGGTTATTATAAGGGGTAAAATTCCCGTAAAATATTTACGTTTTTTGATAAAGGCCATGCCAAAAGCAAAGATTTTTAATAATTTTGGCTCAACGGAAACCCGGAGGATTAGTGATTATCTTATAAAAAACATTCTTTCCGAAAAAGAATTAATTTTATCTATTGGCAGGCCCCATAAAGGGATTGAAACATTTATTGTAGATATGCAGGGTAAAAGGTTAGCGGAAAGACCTGGTTCTACAGGAGAGCTATATGTATACTCGCCCAGTTTAATGTCCGGTTACTGGGGAGATCCCGAAATGACGCATGAAGTTTTGCTTAAAGACCATTTTACTAAAAAAAACAGGATGATTTATAGGACTCATGATTTAGTAAGGGTCGATAGAAATAAAAATTATATTATTTTAGGCCGTATAGATAATATTATTAGGGTAAGAGGTTTTCGTGTAGGTTTAGAGGAAATAGAATCTGCTCTCGAGGAACATCCGCGAATAAAGTCAGCGGTTTGTTTAAGAATACCTGATGGACAAGCAGGAAATTGTATAAAAGCAATTGTGGTATTAAAGAAGCCAGGTGAGTTAAAAAGAGAGAAGATAGTTTCATTTCTAAAGCGTTATTTACCTATTTATATGATTCCAGAGATAGTAGAGTATAGGCCTTCACTACCTAGGCTTTCTTCAGGAAAAATAGATAGGCAGGCTATTTTATCTAAAAATATTCTAACGGAGAAGAACAAATGAATCTTGGCGTTAATAGCTGTTTAGAGCAGAAAGGAGAAATATGAATAAATTTCTAATAATACCTTTGTTTTTTGGCCTTATCTTTACGAAATCGGCGATATTCGGCATAGCAGAGGCAGGCGAATCATTAGAGAGTAAGTTAAGGTTGACTTTCGAAGAAAGAATTCGCTGGACTGATCGTCATGAACTTGACCTGGATACAGATACAGGAAAGAATCTTGATTATATGGAAATCTTAACCCGGGTCGGCGTAGTTTTCACTCCTGATGAAAATACCACTTTTTCAGCACGCATGGCCAATGATAACCGTCCATATTTTCAACCCAAGACAAGATATGAGATAGACGAAGTTATTTTTGACAAGTTTTATTTAAAGTTAGACAAGGTTTTAGGCACACCGCATTCATTAACGATTGGGCGGCAAGAAATAAAATACGGGGAAGGGTTTATTATTTTCGACGGGATTGCCAAGGCAGGGCTGTTAACTAATTATTTTGATGCTGTTAAAGGCTCGTTAAATTTCAGTAAAACAACTGTCGATATCTTCATTACAAGGCAGCCAAAAGAAGATGAGTTCTTGGTGATAAATAGTTTACACAAGCCCCTTAATAGAAACCTGGGAACAATGCAGGCAGCGGGAATTTACCTGGTTAACAAATCACTCGATAAACATCAATTAGATACATACTATCTTTATTCTCATGAAATGACTAATTCGCCCAAGGTAGAATTAAATACCATTGGTTTTCGGGCATCAGGGCCTTTAGCGGAGAAAATTGATTACGCTTTTGAAATCGCCAGACAAATTGGTGAAACTGATAATAATCCTAAGGCTGCTTTAGGCGGGCTTGCCCACTTGACTTATAAACTTCCCATAAAGTATAGCCCTGCCATTAAATTAGAATATGACTATTTTTCCGGAGACGACCCTGACACGGCTAAGGATGAAGGATGGGATCCGGTTTATTCAACATATAATAAATATGACAACCTTTATCCTTATTTGTTAGCGCTTGACTATGGATCAATATCTTATTGGACAAACTTACAACAACTGCGCTTAATAGGAACCTTAAGTTTGACGAAAAAGCAATCATTGGAATTAAGCTATGCTTATTTGTTAGCTAACCAACATATAAGAGGGGCTAGGTATGGGTCAGGATACACAAGAGGGTCTCTTTTTGGCATAGATTATAAAATCAAACTCACTCCCAATATTGACGCGCGCGCCTTTACAGAATATTTTATACCGGGAAATTTTTATTCTGATGGAGCTGATCCTGCAAGTATGTTCCGTTTTGAAATCGGATATAAGTTTTAAAAATGCTGATACAATAAAAGCCAGGTAGCGTTGGTGAAAGCCCTGGATTATTGTTAAGATTTGCCATAGCCTGGAGAACAAAATTAATGAGCAGCGATAAAACTCAGGTTAAAATATCAAGCTGGAAAAATATATCTTTAGTCTTATTTGGGATAATATTATCCATTGTTATCCTGGAACTCGGATTGCGCTTAGGCGGATTTATATTATTGTCTCTCCAGGAGCATCGGAATCTAGCGTCTATCAAACAAAAAGCAACCTATCGTATTTTATGCCTGGGCGAATCCACTACTCAGGGGCAGTATCCATCCTTCCTAGAAGAGATTTTAAACCAGCGTGACATAGGGATTAAATTTAGCGTGATTGATAAAGGTATTGTTGGAACCAATACAAGGGCTATAGTATCTCATCTAGAAGCTAATCTTGATAAGTATCAACCTGATATAGTAGTTACGATGATGGGCATAAATGATGGCGGATTGCATATACCTTATGACGTGGCTTCAAGCTCAAGAATCGTGCTCTTTATTCAGTCTCTTAGGGTATATAAATTCGTAAGGCTTCTTTGGTTGCATATCATAACAAAGGCCAAGGAACTTAGGTTAAAAGTGGTATATACTGCCCAGAATAATCTCAATCAGCAAGAAGCGTTTAAAGAAAACCTTAAGTTTAGACAGAAAATCAACCGGACAATCCAGCATCATACTGACCAAGGCAGATTCTCCGCGGCAGAGCAATCATTTAAGAAGGCCATTGAGCTTAATATTAAAAATGACATAGCATACGCAGAGTTAGGCAGGCTTTATACTGACCAAGGCAGATTCTCTGAGGCAGAGCAATCATTTAAGAAGGCCATTGAGCTTAATATTAAAAATGACATAGCATACGCAGGGTTAGGAAAGCTCTATAGAGACCAAGGCGAGTTATCCGAGGCAGAGCAATCATTTAAGAAAGCCCTTGAGCTTAATTCTCAGAATGAAATAGCGTACGCAGGGTTAGGCAAGCTCTATAAAGATCAAGGCGAGTTATCCGCGGCAGAGCAATCGTACAAAAAAGCCCTTGAGCTTAATTCTCAGAATGACATAGCATACGCAGGGTTAGGCCGGCTTTATACTGACCAAGGCAAATTCTCCGCGGCAGAGCAATC
>JAHJCJ010000095.1 GCA_018812825.1 Candidatus Omnitrophota bacterium | reverse complement strand
CCAGCGGATTTGAAACCAGCTCTGGTTCTTATTATCCGATTAATGCCCAGTTGTTTTACACCTGGCTTATGCTGCCTTTAAGAAACGCATTCTTAGCGGACGCCGGCGAGGCTCCATTTTATATTATCGGCATCATTGCTGTATATTCAATCTTGAGGAAATATGATGTAGATAGAAGAATAGCTTTATTAAGCGGGTTTGTTTGGGCGCTGATTCCAAATATCTTCAAGCAGCTTAAATTGGGATCTGAAATTGATGTGATCTGCGCTGTTTTGTTGCTTTTAGTATTTGAGTGTATTTTATTGTTAAGGGAGGATTTTACTCTTAGCAATTGTGTACTTTTTGGTATTTCAGCGGGGCTTTTGGTGGGGACAAAGATTATTAATCTTGTTTGGCTGGCTGGTTTATCGCCAGCGGTTTGTTATATATTATACAATGACATAAAGTCAGGTAAGTTCGCATTGAGCAAGAAAATTTCTTTTCTTGGGGTTATTGCTTTGATGGTGATTTTATTCGGCAGTTATATTTTCATAAAGAATTATATTTTTACCGGTAATCCATTATTTCCGGTGAATATAAAGATTTTTGGCAAGACGGTATTTGCGGGATTACTTGATAGCGCTGCATATAAAATGCAGGTGGCTTCTTGGGGATTAGACCTGAAGAAGATTATCTTTAAGGAGGGTTTAGGCGTTCAATTTATAGCATTAATTTTACCGGGTATTTTTGCCCCTTTAATCTTTTTTAAGTATTTAAAGGGCAGGTTTTCTCCATTGGGAGAATATGTTTTGCTTTTTAGCGCTCCGCTTTTAATGCTGGTTTTGTACAGTATTTCCATTAATGTTTATACTGTCAGGTATTTTTTCCCACTTTTAAGTTTAGGTTTGTTAACGGCAGTTATTTTCGTGTCTAAGTTTTCTTACGGTAATAAGTACATAATTTTTATCTCTTCGATATCAATTTTCTTTGGCTCCTTTCAATTAGCGAATGGGTTGGAACTTGTCAGTTCAATTTTATTTTCTATCTTTCTTTTTATAGCGCTAGTGGTTTATAAAAAACAGATAGCTGAGTTTTATAAAAGTAAAAAATTCAAGAAAGTTTTTTTAGCTGTATTATTTATTACCCTTTTGTTTTTAGTATACTTAAATTACGATTATGATAAAGAAGAATTTAATCGGTACCCTTTAAGTTTTAGCAAAAAGGAATCAGCGCAAAGGGATATAGGCAGGGGGTGGAAGGCGCTTAATGAATTGACCGGTAAGGGGGCTAGAGTTGCATATACCGGCCGGCAGGAGTACTATCCGCTTTATGGAAGAGGATTAAAGAATCGGGTAATCTATGTCTCGGTTAATAAAAAAGAAATTACGCCTTATAATAAGCCTGATGGGTTATACAGAAAAGTAAAGGATTTTTCAGCCTGGAGAGAAAACTTAAAAAAGCACAAGATTGAGTATTTATTTATAGCCCAGCCGATTTATGAAAACAGGGAATCAATTGATCCTGCTAAGTTTCCCATTGAAGATGAATGGGCGCTGGCGCATCCAGAGGATTTTCAATTGGTATTTAGTAATTCATTGTCACGCATATATAAGGTTTTGATTAATTAAAATGGTTGAAATTGAGAATACCGGAGAGAGGATACTTTTAGAAAAAGAAACGCCGCTTATGATTGCGCGGCATTTCTGCGCCTATAAATTTGCCAGGGTTTATTCTAGCGGCAAGGAGGTATTAGATATAGGTTGTGGTGAGGGGTATGGTTCAGGGTTTCTGGCTGAAGTTGCTAAAGGGGTTCTAGGTATTGATTATGATGCAGCTATTATTGATTACGCAAAAGATAAATATCATAAAGAAAACCTGAAATTTTCTTGCCTTAACGTGGATAATCTGGGTTCCTTAACCCGTAAATTTGACCTAATCTGCTCTTTTCAGAATATAGAGCATATACGAGATGCGCATAAGCTTTTGAAGAATATAACTAATTTATTGAAGGAGGGTGGGATATTTATCTGCTCTACATGCAACATAAAAGATGCATCTCCGGGAAGAGAGTCACCTTTTAATAAATTTCATGTTAAAGAGTACCTGGCGAGTGAATTTAAGGAACTATTGCAGGGCCATTTTAAAAAGGTTGAGATTTTTGGCTTAAGAAGGGGTATGGCCTTAAGATTTAATAGGAGATTAAAGAAGATAGGATTATTTAAATTTTTACCGGATAAACTGGACCCGGTAAAGAAGTTTTTCGTAAAAGCAAACTGCAGCTATTTTTCATGGACGAGAAAGGATTTGGATAATTGCTTGGATTTTATTGCTGTTTGCAATGAATAGAGAGGATGTTAATTTAATTGAAGGTAGCGCTTGTCTATCCGCCATCTCAGGAGTTAAATCTTAAGGGTTATCCTTTGGGGCTGGCGTATTTATCCGCCACCTTAAAAAGAAGGCATAAGGTGGATATCTATGATTATAACGGCTGTGAATTCAGGAAGAGCTTGAATTCATTCTTTAGCTCTATTAAACAAACTAGGCCGGATATAGCAGGAGTATCTTTTAGCTCATTTAACCGTTGGGGCGCTTATAAGATTATTAAGGGTATTAAAAAGATCAGCAAGGAGATTAAAGTTGTCCTGGGAGGGGTACACGCTTCTACTATGTACGCACAGATGTTTGAATATTTTTCCGATTATATTGATTTTATTATTCAATCAGACGGAGAGGAGCCGTTTTATCAGTTGTGTAATGCCTTAGAATCCGGACAGGATTATAAGAATATCAGCGGTTTAGTTTATAAAGATGGCGATAGAAGTTTTAAGGCCAATCCTGTTACGGAAAAGGTGATTAACCTTGATGAATTAGCCATGCCGGATTATTCTTATGCCTCGAAAAGGATCAAGGATACTGAATTCGCCTATCTGATTACTTCCCGCGGATGCCCGGTTAACTGTTCGTTTTGCTCAACTTCTTCTTTCTGGGGGCAGAATATCAGGATGAACTCTCCTCAGAGGGTGGGAGAGGAGATAGATTATGTCAAAAGCTTGGGGGCAAAAAGGTTTTTCTTTTATGATGATACTTTTAACCTGGGAATAGAGCGAACAATAAAATTGGCGGAAATATTAAAAGAAAAGGATATAGAGTATGCAATCTCCTGTCGCGTCAGGCCGGTGAGTGATGAGATGATTGCTAAGCTAGTTGAGTCCGGTTGCAAACATATAACCTGGGGGGTGGAGAGCTTGTCGGAGAAAATGCTCAAGACAATTGAGAAGAAAATTAGCCGGGAGGATGTAAAGAATGCTGTTGATATCTGCGCCAAATATTCAGACAGGATGTCTACGGGAGCGTTCTTTTGCGTGGGAGTGCCGGGTGAGAGCGAAGAGACAATAAGGGAGTCAGTTGATTATTTAAACAAGAATAT
>JAHJCJ010000012.1 GCA_018812825.1 Candidatus Omnitrophota bacterium | reverse complement strand
TGTGTTTAAGCAACTTAAGGAAATAACTATAGCTTCTTTATTATAGGAGTAAGTGTATGGCTAAAAGGAAGATTATTACTATTGATGAAGAAAAATGCAACGGGTGTGCCTTATGTATTCCTAATTGTCCGGAGGGGGCAATCCAGATTATTGACCATAAGGCGCGGTTAATCAATGATTTATTTTGCGATGGGTTAGGTGCCTGTCTGGGTCATTGCCCACAAGGAGCAATCAGTATTGAGCAAAGAGAGGCTGTAGCTTATGATGAGAAAAAAGCCATGGCTAATATCATCAAACAGGGCCCCAATGTGATTAAGGCGCATTTAAGGCATCTTGAGGAACATAATGAGCCAGTTTATTTAAAACAAGCAATGGATTTTCTTAAAGAAAAAGAAATCAATATTGTTTTGGATGAAACTCGTTTCCATGGCAGCAATACAGCAGGGGGATGTCCGGGCTCAAGGCCAATTGACCTCAGGAGACAACAGGTCGATAAAGATTCGGGTAGAAGTATAAATTTTGACTCAGAGCTTTCGCAGTGGCCGGTGCAGTTGTGTCTTGTCCCAACGCAAGCACCTTATTTTCAAGGTGCTCACCTTTTGATTGCCGCGGATTGCGTGCCTTTTGCCTACGCTAATTTCCATCAGGATTTATTAAAAGGTAGAATGCCCTTAGTAGGTTGCCCTAAATTAGATGACCTTCCGTTATATAAAGATAAATTAAAACAGATTCTTACCGGTAATGATATTAAAAGCGTTACTTATGCGCACATGGAGGTTCCTTGCTGTTTTGGGTTATTGCCGGTAATTGAGAAAGCAATCGTTATGTCAGGAAAACACATACCTTTTGAGGATATTACCATTAGTATCAAGGGGGAGAAGGTCAAATGAATAAATGTCCGGGTCAGGATTCTCGTAAGGTGCAAGTAGAAAACATAACTTGTGGTAAATGTGGTTATGTAGCGGAGATCTTTTCTGATGAAATCAAAGTTAGGTGCCCGAAGTGCAAAGATTTAATCTGCAAGGAAAGATTGCCTTCTTGCGTGGATTGGTGTAAGGCAGCAAGGGATTGTATTGGAGAAGAAAAATGGAATAAACTTAAAGGGGGTGGGTAATGTTTTGTAATCAATGTGAACAAACAGCAGGCGGAACGGGTTGTACAAAGCTTGGTGTCTGCGGTAAAAATGAGGATATCCAGAGCCTGCAAGATACGCTCTTGTATGGCTTAAAAGGTATTGCTGCTTATGCGTATCATGCTCAAGAGTTAGGGGCTCATGACGAAGAAGTAGATGCTTTTATGCACGAAGGGCTTTTTAAAACCGTAACCAATGTTAGTTTTGATCTAAATCAATATCTAGAATTAGTATTAAAATGTGGGGCGATTAATTTAAAAACCATGGAGATGTTGGATAAGGCGCATACGCAGAGATTTGGTAACCCTGTGCCTACTGTGGTTGAAACCGGGACTAAGCCTGGTCCCGGTATTTTAATTACTGGGCATGATTTGCTTGATCTTTATGAGTTGCTTAAACAGAGCGAAGGAAGCGGAGTAAATATTTACACGCATAGTGAAATGCTCTCTGCGCACGGCTACCCGGAACTAAAGAAATTTAAGAATTTGGTGGGTAATTATGGCGGGGCTTGGCAGGAACAGAAAAAGGAATTTAATGCTTTTAGCGGCGCATTATTAGCTACGACTAATTGTGTATTAATCCCCCCGGAAAATACTTATTTGGATAGGTTGTTTACCATAGGTATTACTGGCGTATCTGGGGCAGTGCATCTAAAGAGCCGTGATTTTAAAGCTATCATTGAGAAAGCCAAGACATTACCGGCATTGCCTGAGGCCCCCGGTAAGAAAATTTGGACTGGATTTCATCACACAGCGATCTTAGGGTTAGCCGATAAGATTGTAAGTTTGGTTAAAACTGGCAAGATCAAGCATTTTTTCTTAATCGGAGGTTGCGACGGAGCAAAGCCTGGACGCAACTACTATACGGAATTTGCTGAGCGGGTACCTAAAGATTGCCTGATTCTTACGCTTGCCTGCGGTAAGTACCGTTTTAACAAGCTGGATTTCGGAGAGATTGAAGGGGTTCCTCGATTAATTGATATTGGCCAATGTAATAATGCTTATTCTGCAATCCAAGTAGCTGTGGCTTTAGCCAAGGTGTTTAATTGTGGCGTAAATGACTTGCCTTTGACTTTGGTGCTTTCTTGGTTTGAGCAAAAAGCAGTTGCCATCTTGCTTACTTTGTTGTATCTTAATATCAAGGGTATCTATATAGGGCCAACCCCGCCTGCCTTTGTAAGTAAGAATGTTTTTGACATCCTGCAGGAAAAATTTGACCTACGCTTGATTAGTACACCCGAAGAAGATCTAAAAAAGATATTAAAAAATAAATAGGAGGATAATTATGGCAGATCTTAAGGATCTATTGCAGAGCGCAGACTGGAAAACTGAAAAACATGTTCCGGTTATTGATGGTTTGGATAAAATAAGTAAAGGTCAAATATTACAGATAGAGGTAAGTGTCGGTAAGCAGATAGCGCATCCTAATACTACCGAACACCACATTAAGTCTATTGAGGTATATTTTCTGCCAGCCGGGGAAAAATTTCCTTATCAGGTGGCGCGTTTTGAATTTAATGTGCATGGGGAGTCGGTGCAAGGGCCAAATACCAGCACTATATTTTCTGAGCCTAAAGTATCTACATCTTTTAAGACCGATAAAAGTGGTATAATTATGGCTACTGCTTATTGTAGTATCCATGGTATTTGGAAAAGTGAAAAGGAAATTAAGGTAGAATAAAAGGAGGAGTTCATATGGATAAGAAACTACAAAAGTCTTTTAATGACCAGATTAAGAATGAACTTTATTCTGCGTACATTTACCTGGCTATGGCCGCATATTTTGAAGCAAAAAGTTTGCCCGGTTTTGCGCATTGGATGAAAGTGCAGTATAAAGAAGAGGTCTCCCACGCGATGAAATTGTTTGAGTTTTTAAATGACCGCGGGGTCAGAGTTTTACTGCAGGCCATACCTCAACCCGCTTTGGAATATAGTTCTACCTTAGAGGTTTTTGAGGAGACGCTAAAGCATGAAAAGAAGGTAACTGGTTTGATTAATACATTATATAACCTGGCTAAGCAAGTTGATGATAATGCCTCTAGCGTATTTTTGCAGTGGTTTATTAGTGAGCAGGTGGAGGAAGAGAAAAACGCAGTGCAAATCATCGAAACTTTAAAGATAGCCAAGCCAGAAGGACCGGCGCTGATTATGTTAGACAGGGAGCTGGCAAAAAGGGAATAGCCGTATTTAAAAAAGGAGGAAGGTATGTATATGTCGGAATGCTGTCCTTTGATGGCCATTGTGCTGATTTCGCTTTTTTTGACCGTTAGTTTTTTTGTTCTTTTCACCTTGCGTAAAATTGGAGAAAAATGGCTCAAGGTTTTTGGTTATGTGGCAGTGAGTTTCCTTCTATTGGCAGTGTTAGTATTTTTTAAAGGCGCAGCCAGTAATATGATTAAGAAATCAGGTGGTTTGAAATGTATGGTTTCGCAGAAGATGAAGATGGATTGCATGTCGCGCATGATGCGCCAAAAGAACATGCCGGAGATGGCTATACCGGGAAAGTAAGCACTTTCCAGGGAGTGATTTTAAAGTAATTCAACCAAAGGGTAAAATGAATAAATACAAATGCTTAGTCTGCGGCTATATTTATGATCCTAAAGCGGGTGACCCGGATAATGGTATTGTTCCCGGGACGAGTTTTGAAGACCTGCCGGATACCTGGGTATGTCCTGAATGCGGCGTAGGCAAAGATCAATTTGAGAAAATAGCTTAAAAGGGAATCACAATGGTTAGGACTGTTACTTTTAAGGGAGCCCGGTTGACTTTAATTGGAAAATGCGTTAAAGAAGGCAGGCGTGCTCCTGATTTTAAGTTAATTTCTCAGGATTTAAAAGAAGTATGCCTGTCGGATTTTGATGGCAAGATAAAAATAATTAACTTTTTCCCTTCTTTGGATACCCCAGTTTGCGATCTACAGGTTAAAGAGTTTAATAAAAAGGCTATCGGGCTTAGCCCTGATATTGTGGTAATCGGGATAAGTAAAGATTTGCCTTTTGCCCAGGCTAGATTTTGTTCGGCAAATGAAATAAAGAATGAGACAGTGCTTTCGGATTATAGGTTTTCTTCCTTTGGTTTAAATTACGGATTTCTGATCAAGGAGCTTAATCTTTTAGCCAGAGGAACGCTAATTATTGATAAAAGTCAGCGTGTTAGGTATATCCAAGTGGTTGATGAAATAACTCATTCAGTTAATTTTGATGAGGTTTTTAATAAACTTCGGGATGTGCTTAAGGTCTAGGTCCGGATTTAACACATTCAATATGAATTGTAGCTAAATAAGATGCCCGTGGAAATCGATGTCAGAATAAAAGAAATTATTCAGCGTAATTATAATGTTAAAAGTTTCCGCATGGAAATTGTTGATTGGTTGGATTTTAAGGCCGGCCAATTCCTGCTGGTTACGCTTCAGGGCGATCCTAAACTAAAAAGATATCTTTCTATTTCCAGCTCTCCTACTGAAAAATGTTATTTAGAGTTTACCAAGAAGTTAACTCAGAGTGATTTTTCCATGGCGTTGAGCAATTTAAAAGCCGGAGACAGGGTAAGTATCCAATACCCTTTGGGTAAATTTATCTTGGATGAATCTGCGCCTAAGGTTGCTTTTTTATCCGGCGGTATAGGCATAACCCCTATAAGGAGTATCTGTAAATATGCGGTTGATAAGAATTTAGGCGTAGATATAGTGTTAGTTTACTCTAATCGCTCTGTGCGCGATATAGTCTTTAAAGATGACCTTTCCGCTATGTCAAAAAGTTACCCGTTTTTAAGGGTAGCGCATGTGTTATACGAAGCTGAGCAGGGTTTTAAATGCACGGTTGGCCGCATTGATGCTAATGTAATAAAAAATGAAATTCCGGATTACCAGCAGAGAAAATTCTATCTCTGCGGTCCTCCGCTGATGGTTGAAGCGATGCGCAAAATATTGGCTGATGAATTAGGCTTAAGCGCTGAAAAAATAGTTACAGAGAACTTTCAAGGTTATTAATCTCGTCTGTCATTAGCAGGGGGTTAAATAATGGCTGCCATAAAAATCTTGCCTGATATATATTCAGTAGGGGTTATTGATTGGAACGTGCGTAATTTTCATGGGCACACATATACCACGCAGAGAGGCTCAAGTTATAATTCTTATCTTATAATTGATGAGAAGATAGCGCTTATAGATACTGTTTATGGGCCATTTGCGCAGGAGTTAATTGAGAATATTAAAGAGGTTATCCCTCCTGGGAAGATAGATTATATTGTTACTAATCATGTTGAGACTGACCACTCCGGAGCATTGCCTAGCCTTATGCAGTTATGTCCCAAGGCGAGAGTTTTAGGTACCCTTAAGTGTAAGGAGGGTCTCTATAAACATTATTATGAAAATTGGGATTTTCAGGTAGTTAAGACTGGAGATAAACTAAATTTAGGCAAACGTACACTTACCTTTCTTGAGGCACCAATGATCCATTGGCCGGATAGCATGTTTACTTATTGCCCAGAAGATGCATTGCTCATGCCCAATGACGCCTTTGGCCAGCATTATGCGGCAAGTGAGCGTTTTGACGATAAGGTAGATCAATGCAGTTTGATGGATGAAGCAGAAAAATACTACGCTAATATCCTTTGGCCGCTTGGTTCTGTGATTTTAAAGAAGATTGAAGAGGTACAAAAATTAAATATCCCCATTAAAATGATTGCGCCCAGTCATGGGGTTATCTGGCGAAAGGACCCGGCAAAAATAATAAATTCTTATATTGCCTGGGCAAAAGGCCAAACTGATAAAAAAGTTGTCATTGCCTATGAAACTATGTGGGGCGCAACTGAAAAGATGGCCAGAAAGATTGCCGAGGGCATAAGTGCCGCAGGGGTAGAGGTCAAGCTTTATAACATCGCTGAAAGTGACCGTACTGAAATAATTACGCGCATGCTTACTTCCCAGGGTTTTTTATTTGGTTCATCTACTCATGACAACGACATGCTGCCTAATATCGCCGCATTTTTAGAGATAGTTAAGGGGTTAAAGCCTAAAGGCAGGCAGGTTGGGTTTTTTGGTTCTTATGGCTGGGCTGGTGGCGCAGTTAAAGAGATGCAAGAGTTATTAAAGGATAGTGGGGTTGATGTTAATTTTTCTGGTGTATCTATTAAATATGCCCCTGATAAAGCAGAATTAGAGGCTTGTTTTGAATTCGGCAATCAATTCGCTAAGCTCTTAAGATAAAATGAAGCAAATTCCAGCAGCAGTTACTGATTTTTTGCGCACCCAAGGTTTTGTGGTAGTTTCATCAATAGACAAAGACGGGTTTCCCCATAGCTCATGTAAGGATATAGTTAAGGTTGATCCCAGTGGGCAGATTTACTTGATTGATGTTTATTATGGGACAACCGCCGAGAATATAAAACGTAACCCCCAGATAAATATTACTGCTGTTGATGAGCATAAATTCATGGGCTATTGTCTTAAAGGAAGAGCCAAAGTTATGCCTGATGATGAAATCAGCCATGAGTTTATTAAATCCTGGGAAGATAATATTACTTCGCGCCTGGCTAAAAGGTTGTTGTATAATTTAGCTCAAGATAAAGCCCGCGCTCACCATCCCGAAGCCAGTCTGCCGCGGCCAAAACATCTAATTTCCATTGAAGTGGAAGAGATAGTTAATCTTGCGCCACACTATTTAAGGAAGGAAGGATAATATGGCTAAAAGCGTAAAAGTCTATAGTACTACGACTTGTCCATGGTGTATCCGGGCCAAGCAATTTTTAAAAGAGAATAATATTGAATTTCAAAATATTGATGTTTCTGGTGACCAACAGGCAGTGGATGAATTGATGCAGAAATCCGGCCAGGTGGGGGTGCCGGTTCTAGATATCGAAGGCGAGATTATTGTAGGTTTTGATAGGGAGAAAATAAAGAGCGCGCTAGGATTGTAAATATGCAAATCTACGATTTGATTATTATTGGAGCTGGTCCTGCAGGGATAACTGCCAGCGTATATGCAGCCAGAAAGAAATTGGATTTTTTGGTAATTAGCTTGGATATCGGCGGTCAGGCTGCTTGGAGCGGGGATATTGAAAACTACACTGGTTATCAATTTATTACCGGTCCGGAGTTAGCGCAGAAATTTCAGGAGCATATGCGTAAGTATGATATTGTGCTTAAAGAAAATGAAGAAGTTTTAGAGCTTAAAAAGTCAGGAGACGTGTTTTTATTAAAAACTAATAAAGCAGATTATCAGTCTAGGAGCGTAATTATTGCTTCAGGCAAGAAATCAAAAGAGCTAGGGGTTACTGGGGAAAAGGAGTTTAAGAATCGGGGACTGACTTACTGTGCTACTTGTGATGGCCCATTGTTTAGCGCTAAGAATGTGGCTGTTATTGGCGGCGGAAACTCTGCATTGGATGCGGCTCTGCAGCTGGAAAAGATCGCCAAACAGGTATATATTATAAATAACACTTCGGCTTTAGGCGGAGATGCAATTATGCGCCATAAGGTTGAAGAGGCTGGGAATGTTGCTGTTTTTAATGGTTCCCAGGTTATATCCGTAGTAGGGGATAAATTTGTGAGCGGGATTAAAATTAAAGACAATACAGGAGTAAGAGATTTAACCGTGCAGGGGGTGTTTGTGGAAATCGGGCTTGTTCCTAACTCTGTATTCGTCGGTGAAGTAGAAAAGAATAGTAAAGGGGAAATAAAAATAAATTTGCGCAACGAAACCAATATCCCTGGTGTCTTTGCCGCAGGGGATGTTACGGATGTGCCGGAAAAACAGATTATTATCGCCGCAGGGGAAGGTTCAAAAGCCGCATTAAGCGCTTTCAGGTATCTTGCAATTAACAAATTCTAGTTAAAAATGGGCAAAAATACCAGGTTTACAGAGCTCAAGAATGTTTTCGCTATCCTGCATAGTAAGCGCGGCTGTATGTGGGATAAGAAACAGACGCATAAGAGCCTGGTCAAGGATTTAAAAGAGGAGGTGGATGAATTTACTGCTGCGGTAAAAAAGAATAATTACCGGCATATGCAGGAAGAATTAGGGGATATTCTTTTGCACGTAATGTTTAATGCCCAGCTTGCCCAGAAAGGAGAAAATTTGATATTGAAAAAGTGATCACAGGGTTAATAAGCAAGTTAAGGCGTAGACACCCACACGTTTTTGGTAAAGTCAAAGTTAACTCTACACGGGAGATTATCGCTAATTGGAATAAAATTAAAGCGAAAGAGAAGCATAAATAAGTTGTAGGCATTTTTTATAGTGGTACAATTAATTGAAATCGGCCTAGAGGGAACGTAGCTTGTAAACAAATAGGTAAAGCCAAAAAGGAGGAAATAAGATGAGAGAAAGAATTGAGAAAGCCTTAGATAAAGTCAGGCCAATGCTTGCCGCAGATGGGGGAAATGTTGAATTAGTTGAAGTAACCAGCGACGGGGTAGTAAAATTAAAGCTAAAGGGTAGCTGTGGCTGTTGTCCGATGAGTTCGATGACTTTGAAGATGGGGATTGAAAAAATTTTAAAGCAGGAAGTCCCGGAAATAAAAGAAGTCGTAGCTCTGTAGAAGAAATCAGCAATGACCCTTCAGCGTAAGCTTGTTTGTCTTAAGCGTATAATCTCCGGATATAGGTCATGCGTGGTTGCCTTTTCCGGGGGACAGGATAGTGCGTTTTTACTTAAGATTTGTTCGCTCGTTCTACCAAAAGCAAACATTTTGGCAGTGACTGCGATTTCTGCCACGTATCCTAAGGATGAGCTGCGTAAGGCAGAAATACTGGTTAAAGATATAGGCGTAAAACTTAAGATAATTAAAACTGCGGAATTAGATAATAAAAAGTTTAGAGCTAATTCTATTCAGCGCTGCTATTTTTGTAAAAAAGAATTATTTTCAAAGTTAATTGTTATTGCCAGGCAGAATAAGCTTAATTTTGTTTTGGATGCCAGCAACATTTCAGATAAAAAAGATTATCGTCCAGGAAATATAGCTAAGAGAGAGCTTAAAATAAAGTCTCCCTTGCTCGAAGCAGGTTTTAGTAAAAAAGATATCTGTAAAATAAGTAAAATGTTAGGTTTGTCTAGTTGGAATAAACCACCTTTAGCCTGTCTTGCTTCGCGCATACCTTATGGTACTAAGATTACTGCCGGCCTGCTCAGGCGGATTGATCAAGCAGAGGCCTATTTAGTTAATTTGGGATTTAGGCAAGTTAGGTTGCGTCACCATAATGGGCTTTGCCGGATTGAAGTGGAGAAAAAATATATTAATCGGCTCCTGCGTAAACGCCAGGCAATAGTTGATAAATTAAAGAATTTAGGTTATAACTATATTACGTTAGATTTAGAGGGGTATCGGACTGGTAGCTTAAATGAGGTAATAAATGAAGAAAATATATCTTGATTATGCTGCAACTACGCCAACTGACCCGGAAGTTTTAGCTGCAATGGAGCCGTATTTCTTTGGGAAGTTTGGCAATGCCTCAAGTCTGCATGCCTACGGTCAGGAGGCTAAGAAAGCGGTTGAGGACAGCCGAGAGACGCTTGCTGAGTTTATCGGTGCTAAACCCGAGGAGATTGTTTTTACTTCCGGAGGTACGGAGTCAGATAATTTTGCTCTTTTAGGTTCTACTTATGCGCTGGAGAAAAAGGGAAATCATATTATTACTTCTGCTATTGAACATCATGCTATTAGCGAGCCGGCTAAATTCCTGGAGAAGAAAGGTTTTAAAGTTACCTATCTTAGGGTAGATAAAGATGGCTTAGTTTCTCCGCAAGACTTAAAGAAGGCAATTACTGAGAAGACCATTTTAGTTAGTATAATGCAGGCTAATAATGAGATTGGCACGCTCCAGCCCATTGCAGAACTTGGTAAGATTGTTAGGGAAAAGGGGATTTATTTTCATACCGACGCAGTACAGACCATAGGGCATATTCCGGTAAAAGTTGATGAGCTTAATGTAGATCTTTTATCTATCTCTGCTCATAAGTTTTATGGGCCAAAAGGTGTGGGTGCTTTATATGTCCGAAAAGGTAGCCGTTTGGAAACCTTCATGCGCGGCGGAGACCAGGAAAGAGGCAGACGCGGCTCTACTTATAATACTACGGGGATAGTCGGGTTAGGTAAGGCAATACAACTTTGCCAAAAGAACATGAAGAATGAAATTAAGTTTCAGAGTGCTTTGCGAGATAAATTAATTAGGGAGATTCCTGTGCGCATTTCGGAAGTAAGGCTTAATGGCCACCCTGTAAAGCGTTTGCCGAACAATGTAAACTTTTCCATTAAATATATTGAGGGGGAATCCATGCTTTTGAATTTGGATTTACTTGGTATTGCCTGTTCTACGGGTTCAGCTTGTACCTCAAGTTCTTTAGAGCCTTCGCATGTTTTATTAGCTATTGGTTTAGACCATGAGACTGCTCATGGTTCACTTAGGATTACTCTTGGTCGCTGGACCAAGGAGAGTGACATAGACTATTTTCTGGAAAAATTACCTCTGGTTGTGCAAAAGTTGCGCGCTATGAGCCCGCTTTATGAAAAGAATTGAGCTTCCCAAGTTCGGAAAAATCCATCCGGATTTCTTTAATCAGCATATATATCATAAATTAGGTAAGCCTGATAAATCCGTCTTGGTCAAACCGCAAAACGGCGTAGATTTTGGTGTAGTCGAGTTAGGCGCTCAGGTAATGGTTGTGTCCACGGACCCATTTTTTATCGCCAAAGAATTAGGCATAGAAAAAGCTGCTTGGTTTGCTGTGCATATTATTGCCAGTGATGTTGCCGTAAGTGGAATTCCCCCGAAGTATCTGGCGATTGATCTTAACCTTCCGCCTGAGATGACCAAGGATGAATTAGTAAAAATGTGGGATGCTGTGCATAAAGAATGTAAAAGGCTAGGTATTAGTGTGGTTACAGGCCATACTGCGCGTTATGCCGGCTGTAACTATCCTATGGTCGGTGGAGCAACTATGTTTGGATTGGGAAAGAAGAAAGAGCTTATTAATCCATGCGCTAAAATAGGGGATGCGGTTATTGTCTCTAAGGGGCCAGCTATTGAGACCACTGGCTTGATGGCTGCTTACTTTCCGGAGTTTATTGAAGTTAAATATGGCGCAGCTTTTTTGAAACGTGCACAAAAAGTTTTTTACCAGATGTCTACAGTAAAAGATGCTTCCATTGCTGCTTCTGTCGGTGGATTGACAGCTATGCATGATGCTACAGAGTGCGGGGTATGGGGTGGGCTTTCTGAGATTGCCCAACATAGCCGGGTGGGCATGTGCATTGATTTGCATAAAATAATTCTGCAGGAAGAAGTGCGTTTGGTTTGTTCCTGTTTTGGCATCGATCCCTATAGGTCTATAAGTGAAGGTACATTATTGGCTACGGCAAACAAGAAAAAAGCTAAATGTATTGTATCTACTTTGGAAAGATCTGGAATTCCAGCTAGTATTATTGGTGAGGTAACTGAGCAGAATAAAGGTATGCGTGTTTTTAGCGGAAATAAAAGCTATGAGCTTAAGCATCCCAGGGTTGATCCGTTCTGGGGAAAATTCGAGGAATATTTTAAGAAGAGAAATGAAAGAAAGAATACTTGATTATCTTAAAAAGGAACATGAGTATCTTTCAGGTGATGAGATAGCTGCGCGTCTGGGGATCAGCCGGCAGGGCCTGTGGAAACATATCCAGGATTTGAAAGACTTAGGTTATGATATTGTAGCAGTGCCGCACTTAGGTTATCGGCTTGAATCTAGCCCGGACCGGCTTTTTGCTTTAGAGATAGCCCATGGTCTTAATACGAAGTTTATCGCTAAAAAAATCCACTATTTCGATTATCTGGCCTCAACCATGGATCTGGCGATGCAATTGGGGATACAGGCAGCGTCTCATGGAACGCTTGTATTAGCTGAATCGCAGACTAAGGGCCGCGGAAGATTGGGCAGAAGTTGGTTTTCTCCTAAATACAAAGGTATTTATCTGTCTTTAATCTTAAGGCCGAATATTTCTCCGTCTGACTCTCCAATGTTAACACTTTTAAGCGCGGTGAGTATTTGCGAAACGATAAAAAATACTGTTGGTTTGGATGCGCAAATAAAGTGGCCGAATGACGTGCTTATCTGTAATAAGAAAATTTCCGGCATCCTGACTGAAATGAATGCTGAAGTAGATAAAGTTAATTTTGTGGTTATTGGCATTGGTTTAAATGTTAACAATGATAAGAAGTCTTTAATTGCCCAGGCTACTTCTTTAAAAGAGCAGGCAGGCCAGCCCATAAGTCGTATTCTTCTACTGCAGGAACTTTTGCGTAGGATAGAAAACAACTATTCTCTTCTAGAAGATAAAGGGGCTCAAGCCATAATTGATAAATGGCGTAATTTTAGCCTTACCCTGGGTAGGCGCGTTAAGGTATATTATCAAGATAAACATATCGAAGGGCAAGCCGTAGATATTGATAAGGACGGCGGCCTACTTATTCGTAAAGACTCAGGGCTGATGCAAAAGGTTTTTTCCGGTGACACCATGCACTGTCGTTAACCGTAAACCATAGATAAATTATTGGTTGACAATTAATCCGTACAACTTATAATAATTTCATGTTCAAAATAAGGTTGTGCGGAGTTTTTATTATTACTTTTTTTATTCTGGCGAAGATATCTTTTTGTTCCGAAGGCAATCCCCAGGAATTAGAGCCTATAGTTATCAGTAAGCAAAAGCAATTTTTCCTGAACATCTATTCTACTGATGCGGATAATGATCAAGCTTTTAATTATCAGTCAAGTATAGAGAATTTAAGTAATCTGCCGGTAGATTTACAAAGCCGTGCTTTAAAGAGTAGTATACAGGCGGATTTTTCGCTGCGCGGAGGCACTTTTCAGCAGATTTTGATCCTGCTTAACGGTCAAAGGATTAATGATCCGCAGACTGCCCATCATAATTCTGACATACCTTTTACCAAGGAAGATATTAAGAAAACAGAGGTAATCCCGGGAGCCAGCTCTTCTTTGTTTGGAGCTGATGCTATTGGCGGGGCAATAAATTTTGCGTTAAGCGTGCCTAAAGAGAAAAAGTTTGTTTGGGAGTTTGGTGCTGGCAATAATCGTAACGGCTATGGTTTATTCAGTCTAAGCGATAAGTTTAAGGAGTTAGGTTTTAGGGTTTCTGTTGAAGATGCACAGTCAAAGGGGTTCCGAGAAGACACGGACTATAAGAAATTTACCTCTTCATTAAGCACAAATTACGATTTTGCTCAAGGATCATGGGAAAACAACTTTGGTTATCAGGAGAAGAATTTTGGGGCTTATGATTTTTATACCCCGGATAAGGGGTATCTTTCCAGGGAGCAGACTAGAACCTATCTGTTAAGTAGTGGCCTTAATTTAAGCCATGAGAATTTATTGATTAAGCCCAGCTTTCTCTGGCGCAGGCATTATGACAAATTCGTTTTAGATAAAACACAGCTGCGTTCTAACTCTGTCAATCAGCACCGCACAGATATGTTTACTCCCAGTATTTATCTGCAAAAGGAGATAGGAGTATTGGGCAAGGTTGGCTTGGGAGCAGAATGGGGGCAAGAAAGGATTACTTCTACAAATTTAGGTAGGCATGTCCGCGAACACAAAAGTATACTTTTGGATGACAGTACGGCCCTTGGCGAGAAGTGGGAGATAGGTTCTTCTTTGCGTTGGGATGATTTTTCTGATTTCGGTAAAGTGTACACCGGTTCTTTAAGCGCTAAGTTTAAATTTACGTTTGCAGCAGCCTTTAATTTTGGAATCTCAAGAAGCATGCGTGTACCGTCGTTTACTGAGCTTTATTACAGCGATTCCACTACGATAGGCAATGATGGCTTAGCTGCTGAGAAGTCGTGGAATTACGAGACAGGTTTTGAATATAAGCAGGAAGGATTTTCTACCGGTTTGTGCTTATTCTTGCGTCAGGAAAAGGAGATGATTGATTGGGTTAGATCTGACCCAACCCAAAAATGGCAGGCAAAGAATTTTACCCGGGGTAATGTTTTTGGTGTTGAGTATGTTTTACACAATAAATTTAACAGGTTATTTGGCCTGGATGCTAATTATATTTATACGGATAAAAATACAGACAGCCAAGGTTATCTGTATAAGTATGGTCCGAATTATGCCCAGCATTTAGTTAATACAACTTTTAATTTGGTTCTTCCTTTTGGCCAGCAGGAGATTGGATTTAATTATAAGAAGAGGCCGGGCCGCCGGGGGTGGTTATTGATGAACTCCGGGTTTAACTATAATTTAAACCGTAACGCAAAGATTTTCTTGCATGCAGAAAATATTCTGAATGTTGAATACCAGGATATTGCGGGTATTCCCCAGCCTGGCAGGTATATCGAGGCAGGACTGAGGCTTCAATGGTAGATCCTTGATTTTACTAGCGCAAAGTTGAGCTTTAGGCCCTTGTTGCTTACGGCAACGAGTAATTCGTTAGATAAAAACTTATGGTGTTCAAATTTCGCTAGATTTTTATGGGTACTCAAACATTTTGTTTTAAATAAACAATAGTGTATAATAACTTAATTTACAAACCAAAAAAGAAGGGCCAATGTTTATTCATGTTGCTTTATTTGAAATAAGACCGAAAGAGGTAGCTAAATATCGTAAAGATAGCCTGATGTGGGCAACTTATACCAAGAAAGCCAGGGGGTTTCTGGTTTATCAGACTATGAAACGCTATGGGTTTAAAAATCAATATGCCTCGGTATACCAGTGGGCAAAAAAGTCTGATCATGAGCAGTTTATGGATAAAAATCACGATTGGTTAGTAGGCAAATCACAAGCTAAAGTTAAGGTCTTGGGTTACTATAATCTTGAGGGGATAGATAGGTTGGAGTAGGTTATCCTGGCTCTCTTTATTCGCAAGGATTTCGCTAGATAAAGAAATAAGGCGCTCAATTTTTTATTGACAAGCCGAAAGTTTAATATATAATCCTTTTTTGTAGCAGGGAAAGGTAGGAATCTTTAGCCGTAAGGAGAGAAAATAACACGCTTTACGGTTTTTTGTTTCTGCTTTTAAAACTACTATAATTTAGTGGAAAGGAGGAAGCAAATAAAATGGCAAAAGGTAAAGTAAAATGGTTTTCCAATCAAAAAAGCTATGGGTTTATTACTCCTGAGAATAGTGTTGATGTGTTTGTGCATCATACCGCGATCCAGGGTGATGGCTATAAGACTTTAGAGGAGGGCCAGGAGGTTGAGTTTGAGATTGAAAAAGGGCCTAAAGGTGAACAAGCTACTAAAGTAGTGAAGTTATAACCTGTCAGGAAAAAGAAGAAGCCCGGCATTTTTATGCTGGGCTTCTTTGCTATTGAGTCATGCGTAAGGTTATGGATACTTTCTGATTAGTCCTGTCAGAATTTAAAAGTATGCTATAATAATCAAAATGAAAAGAAAGCGCGTAGTTATAGCCATGAGCGGAGGGGTGGATTCTTCGGTAGCTGCGGCCATACTGCAAGAGCAAGGCTATGAGGTAATCGGCCTGACCATGTGTTTTAATCTGGCAGAAAAAGATGGCAAAAAGCCAAGTTGTTGCGGATTAATCGGAATTGAAGATGCCCGGAGGGTAGCGCAGAAATTAGGGATCCGGCATTATGTTGTAAATTTGAATAAAGATTTTTCCCGGGAGGTAATCCATAATTTTTACCAAGAATACCTTTCTGGCAGGACACCCAACCCTTGTGTAAGGTGCAATCAGTTTATAAAATTCGGTATTTTACTTAATAAAGCAATTAATTTAGGGGCACAGTTTTTAGCTACTGGACATTATGCCAGGATTGTAAAATCGAGACAAGGGTATTTACTCAAGAAAGCCAGAGATCTTAAAAAAGATCAATCCTATTTCTTGTATCGTTTAAACCAAGGGCAGCTTAAGCAGATTATTTTTCCTTTGGGTAATTATAACAAGTCTCAGGTAAGAAGTATGGCTTCTGATTTTAAGCTTAATGTAGCAGAGAAACAGGATAGCCAGGAGATTTGTTTCCTGCCTGATGGAAAATATGGTGATTTGATTAAAGCCAAAGGCTCGCAACTCGTTAAGCCGGGATATCTGGTTGATAAAAATGGCAATATTCTCGGTAGGCACAAGGGTATCCCATTTTATACCATAGGCCAGCGCCAGGGATTGGGTATTGCAAAGGGGTATCCTTTATATGTAACGCAGATTAACGCAAGAAATAATCAAGTTACTGTAGGCAGGCGCGAGGATGCATGCAAAAATGAATTTTTGGTTAAAGATATCCATTTCCTAATCAAACCTTTTAAAAAGAAGGTTGAGATTAATGTAAAGATACGCTATAATCATAATGCATCGTTAGCCGTAGCTTATCTGGTTCAAGGTAAGTTGAAAGTTTATTTTAAACAGCCGCAGTTTGCTATAACTCCCGGCCAATCCGCTGTTTTTTATCAAAGAGATACTGTTTTAGGCGGAGGAATAATCGAGAAAGTGTTAGGCTAAAATGATTAAGGAAGACAAAGAGCTAGTTAGGAAAATAAAAGAGTTAAAGAAGAAGCGTAATGCTGTAATTCTGGCGCATAATTATCAACTTCCTGAAGTGCAGGATATCGCGGATTTCCGCGGAGATTCTCTGGAGCTTTCGCGTATCGCTGCGAAAACCGATGCCAAGGTAATTGTGTTTTGCGGGGTATATTTTATGGCCGAGACCGCCTCTATTCTTTCTCCCGAAAAAAAAGTAATTATGCCGGATACGTCTGCGGGCTGCCCTATGGCCAATATGATGAATGCTGATGATTTAAGAAAACTTAAGCGAAAGCACCCTCAGTCAGTAGCCGTGGGTTATGTGAATACTTCAGCTGAAGTTAAGGCAGAATTGGATTATTGCTGTACGTCAACTAATGCTATAGCGGTAGTTAATGCGCTTAGAGATAAAAAAGAAATTATCTTTATTCCGGACAAGTACCTGGCTGATTATGTGTCCAAGAAAAGCGGAAGAAAACTTATTAGCTGGCATGGGTTTTGTCCCACGCATGTGAAAATATTGCCGGAGGATTTAAAAAGAAAAAAGAAATTTCATCCTAAGGCAAAGATTATGGTGCATCCGGAATGCTTATCTAGCGTAGTCGCCTTGGCGGATGTTGTGCTTTCTACCAGTCAGATGGGTAAATACGCCAAGGATAATCCGGCCAAAGAATTTATTGTGGGTACGGAATCCGGCCTGGTTTATCGGCTTAAACAGGATAATCCGGATAAAGAGTTTTATCCTGCCAGCGAACGAGCGGTATGTCCGAATATGAAGCGTACTACTCAGGAAAAGGTCCTCTGGGCTTTAGAGGAGCTTAAGGATGAAGTCAGGGTTTCTGATGACATTAGAAAGAAAGCACGCCTGGCTATAGAGCGTATGTTGGCTATTGCTTAAATGCATATCCCGATCGTCTATGAAGATGATTGGTTATTAATTGTTAACAAGCCTGCCGGGTTATTAAGCGTTCCGACCTCCAAGAAAGAATCGCGCAATTTGACAAGTATTTTAAATCAGGATGCAGTAGGAAAAGGGTTAAAATACCGTCTGCATCCTTGCCATCGCCTGGACCGGGAGACATCCGGGCTTATAATTTATGCGAAAGGCAAAAGCATTGAAAAGGAAATGATGGATGCCTTTCGTGATAGGTTAGTGCACAAAAAATACATCGCCTTTGTACACGGTAAATTAGCGCATCTAGAAGGGCAAATCAGTTATGCTATAGAAGGAAAAAACGCCCTTACAAAATATAAGGTTATTAAAGGCAAAAGTAATTACAGCATAGTTGAGGTTATTCCGGTTAGCGGAAGGACTAATCAGATCCGTATTCATTTTAAGAATATTCAACATCCCTTGGTAGGAGAGGATAAATTTGTTTTCCGCAAGGATTTTGCCTTGCGTTTTAAACGCATTTGCTTGCACGCGAAATATTTAGAGTTTAAACATCCCCAGACTGGTAATATTATAGTGGTTGAGTCGCCTTTGCCCGCAGATCTGCAAGAATTCTTGCAAAAGCACTAATTTTAGGAGAGAACGATGCAGTTGTTGCATGTATTGATATTTGGTATGGTTGAAGGGATTACGGAGTTCTTACCTATTTCTTCAACCGGACACTTAATGCTGACCGCAAAACTACTCCAAATCAGCCAAACAGAGTTTATTAAGAGTTTTGAAATAACTATTCAACTAGGAGCAATACTTTCAGTGGTTGTTTTATACTGGGGTAGGTTTATTAAAAGCTGGGAGATATGGAAGCGATTATTGGTTGCTTTTATACCTACGGTTCTGATCGGAGTTTTGTTGTATAAAACGATTAAAAGATATTTCTTAGGCAATAATGAGGTAGTGCTTTGGTCATTGTTTATCGGTGGATTATTCTTGATTATATTTGAGTTGTTGCATCGCGAGAAAAAAGATGCCGTTGAGGAATTATTCAATGTTTCTTATCCCCAGGCATTGATTATCGGTTTATTCCAATCGGTAGCGATGATTCCTGGTGTTTCCCGCGCCGCGGCTACGATTATCGGTGGGTTGGCTGTAGGGTTGAAAAGAAAGACTATTGTGGAGTTTTCGTTTCTCCTGGCGGTTCCCACTATGCTTGCGGCAACAGCTTTAGACCTTTTTAAGAGCGCGCAGGTGTTTAAATCGGAGCAGCTTGTTTATCTTGGCGCGGGTTTTGGTATTTCATTTTTAGTGGCGATTATCGCGATTAAATTCTTGCTTGCTTTTATCAAGCGCCACAGTTTTATTTCTTTCGGGGTATACCGCATAATTATTGCTTTGGGGTTTTGGTTTATTTTAAAGTAGCTGGAGGAAGAGTATGAGTATTATAGTGTTAGGCACGGTAGCTTTGGATAGCGTAAAAACACCTTTTGGTGCACGCAAAGAACTGTTGGGAGGCTCAGCTGCGCATTTTTCCATGTCTGCCCGGCTTTTTACGAAAGTGGATTTAGTGGCAATAGTGGGAAAAGACTTTCCGCAGGAGCACATTTCCTTTTTAAGACATAAAGGCTTGGATCTTAGCGCCCTTATTATAGACCAAGGAAAAACCTTTAGATGGGAGGGGGAATACAGTGGAGATTTAAATACTGCGCTTACTTTGAATACTGAATTAGGAGTGCTCTCGGTATTTAAACCGTGCATCTCTGAAGAACAGTGCAGGATAAAGAATATATTCCTGGCAAATGTTGATCCGGATATTCAGAAGCATCTTTTGCTTAAGATGCGTAAACCTGCATTAGTCGGTTTAGATAGCATGAACTATTGGATTAACAACAAGCGCCAAGAGTTAATTAGATTGCTTAAACATATAGATATTTATGTGGCTAATGATCAGGAGGCGCGCGCACTAAGCGGAGAGAATAATATAATTAAGGCAGCAAAGGCGCTTAGAGGGTATGGAGCGAAGATGGTGTTGATTAAAAAAGGCGAAAACGGGGTTTTGTTTTATAGCGATAAATTTATTTTTTCCCTTCCGGCCTACCCGGTTGAGAAAGTAATTGATCCTACAGGCGCAGGCGATACCTTTGCCGGAGGGTTTATGGGTTATTTGGCTAAGGTAAATAAAATCAGCTGCTTAACTTTAAAAAAAGCGCTGGCCTATGGGACGGTGGCTGCGTCTTTTAATATTGAAGATTTTGGGTTAAACATGACGAGCAGGCTTAAGCCGCAGGATTTAGGAAAACGCTTAATTAAATTTAAAGATTGTTTTTCATTTTAATTAAATACTGCCAAGGTTACTTTTTGCATTACACCTCATCCAGGCGTAAGGATTGGTGTGGCGCTTGTTGAGTCAATTGGCGTCGCTTAGATTAAAGCCTGGGGTTACCTGGGTGCAATACTTAAGCGGCCATACTTTATACGTATCCTAAAAGGGCACAGTCTTTATACTACGCGCAGGGACTGCGCTGGATAAAAGATTAAGGTGCTTGACCCCTGATCGCTTTCGCTCACAGGGACTGCGCTGGATAAAAGATTAAGGTGCTTGACCCCTGATCGCTTTCGCTCACAGGGACTGCGCTGGATAAAAGATTAAGGTGCTTGTTTTTGACTGCGAAAGAATAAAAAGGAGATTAATTATGTTAGAAGAAAAGATTCTTAATAATTATAAAGAGGCGATGAAATCCAGGGATACTTTAAAGAGTTCGGTCTTAAGTTTTCTGCGCGCGGATATGCTTAATCAGGCAACTGCCAAAAAAAAGAATAAACTTGACGATCTGGAAATTGTTATTGTAATTAAGAAGCAAATCAAACAACGTCAGGATTCTATTGAGCAATTCACTAAAGGTAACCGGCTTGAGATGGCGGAAAAAGAGAAGAAAGAACTAGAGATACTTAAGAGTTATTTGCCTCCGGAACTATCAGTTGAGCAGATTAAAGTTTTGATTGAAGAGGCGGTTATTGCAATTGACGCCAGTGGCATAAAAGATATGGGGCGGTTGATGAAAGAACTGACTGTAAAAATATCCGGAGGAGCAGATGGTAAATTAGTCAGTGATTTGGTAAGGCAGAGGTTAAGTACCCCTTCCTAAAAGAAAGCCCAGAACATGTTTTCTTCCCTAAAAGTAAAACACTTCCGTATTTATTGGCTGGGCATGCTTGTTTCTTTGATTGGGACTAGCATGCAATTTGTGGCTCAGAGTTGGCTGGTGTTTCAGCTGACCAATTCTGCGTTTCTTTTGGGGGTGGTTGGTTTCTTGGGTTCAATACCTATATTTGTATTTTCTTTATTCGGAGGGGTTTTGGCTGATAGGGTAAATAAGAGGAATATCCTGATTTTTACTCAGATAGCTTTTATGTTTTTGGCTTTTTTACTGGCAGTCTTAACCCAATTTCAACTTATTAATCCACAGCAGATTATGTTTATTGCCTTGCTCAACGGAATAATTATGGCATTTGATGCTCCGGCCAGGCAGTCAATAGTGGTGGAACTGGTGGGTAAGAAACATCTTTTTAATGCCATTACTTTAAACTCAGTAGCTTTTAATTCTTCGCGGATTATTGGCCCGGCAATTGCAGGAGTGTTTATATCGGTAATTGGAATGAGCGGTTGTTTTTATTTAAACGGAGTAAGCTTTCTGGCAGTTATTGCCGCCCTCTTTTGGATTAAGTTGGGTAGAAGTATAATGGAAAATAATAATTCTGCATTCAAAGATCTTAAAGAGGGGCTCGTTTTTATAAGTTGTAATCTTTCTATCCTGGGGTTATTAAGCATGGTAGCAGTGATGAGCCTTTTTGGTATTTCTTATATCATACTTATGCCGGTTTTTGCCAGTAATGTGCTTCAGGTAGGAGTAAGGGGGCTAGGGGTATTAATGTCAAGTATAGGCTTGGGAGCTTTAATCGGTTCTTTAATTTTAGCCCGTTTGGGCGATTTTAAATATAAGGGCAAGCTTCTAATTTGGTCGGCTTTTTTGTCCGCTCTTTTGCTCATTAATTTTTCCCTATCTAGAAATTATATCTGGGCTATTGTTTCACTGGTTTGCTTAGGATGCATAAGCGTTCCGGTGACTGCCATAATTAACTCGTTACTTCAAATCACAGTGCCGGATGCGTTTCGTGGTAGAGTAATGAGTCTTTTTATGATTACCTTTGCTGGAATTATGCCGTTTGGGAGTTTAATTTCCGGAAGTCTGGCGCAAGTACTGGGAGTTTCGGTAGCGTTATTCTTGTGTGGTTTGGTATGTTTTGTCTTGTTTACGTTGATCAATTTATTTTTCCCCGAGCTAAAGAAGTTGTAGTATATTTTATTTGATTTATTTACATATTTTGCTAAAATTAAAGTTAATAAGGAGGTGAAGGCAACTTTAGCATTCCAAGAGCAAAAACGTCATAATACTAAGTTTAATAAATTTTAGAGAGGAGAGTTAAATGAAGAAGTTTTTAAGTTTCGCGTTCATGGTTCTGATGTTAACGGCGTTATCCGGTTGCGCTAAAAAGCAAGAAGTAGAAGAGCTACAGCCTATTACTTTGGAGTCTTTAGGTGTAACTAATAATTCTGTCCAGGTTGTACCAGATTTAGAAACCCAGGAAGTTAATGTCCCGGCTGTTTTAGTGGCTACTGCCCCTGCCAAAGAATTAGTGCCTTTACCTCCCCAGGGACCTTATAGGCCGACAGATATTGAGATCCAGACTGCTTTAAGTAAGGCAGGTTTTTACACCGGTAATATTGATGGTAAGATTGGGCCAAAGAGTAAGAAGGCAATTGAGGATTTTCAGAGTGCAAAGGGCTTAAAAGTTGATGGAAAAGTTGGTGCCAAGACCTGGGAGGCATTAGGTAAGTATTTAAGCGCCGCTTCAAATATAGACAAGAGGTAGTCAAAAAATTTGTTATACTTTTGCAGCCAAAACGCTTACCCTTTAGGGCAAGCGGTCAACGGTCGCTCAAGTATTCCGTCTGGGCAATCTTGGATTAGTCCAGGGGGCATTTTATTTTATAAATAATCCCAGCAATTTCTGTTGGGATTATTTTTTGCAGTGCTATAATATAAGACAATATGATTAAATTCTCGCATGATTTTCTTTGGGGCGCTTCGACTTCAGCACATCAAGTTGAAGGCGGTAATATTCATAATGATTGGTGGCAAGCTGAACAGGGTGGCGTTTTAAAAGAAGCCTCAAGCCAGGCCTGCCGGCATTATGAACTTTATGCAGAGGATTTTGCCATAGCTAAAGAGTTGGGCCATAATTGTCACCGTTTCTCAATAGAATGGAGTCGTATCGAGCCACAAGAGGGCGTATTCCAGGATTCTGAGATTGAACATTACCATAAGGTCATCGCTGAGCTTAAAAGCCGGGGGATTGAGCCGGTAGTTACGTTGCACCATTTTACCAATCCTGTATGGTTTAGCCAGAGAGGCGGCTGGACCAAACTTAAACTCCAAAGGTATTTCTTGCGTTTCGTAGAAAAGATGGCTAAGGAATTCTCTAGCGTAGTAAAGTTTTGGGTAACTATCAATGAACCGTTGGTCTACTCCTCACATTCTTATTTATTAGGTGTTTGGCCTCCTGGGGAGCGTTCTTTGTTTAAGACTGTCAAAGTTACTTTAAATCTAGCGCAGGCGCATATTCAGGCCTATCGCATTATACATAAAGTTTATCAGGATAAGAAATTAGAAAGGCCCATGGTAAGTATTGCGGCTAATTTACAGGCATTTGAGCTTTGCCGGCCAACACTGAAAAACAAACTAGCTGTGTACCTGCGGCATAAATTATATAACCTTTATTTTATTGAAGCCCTCTTACGTAAAAGAACCCTGGATTACATCGGAATAAATTATTATGGCAGAAACCTTGCGGATGTAGAAAATTGGGGGATCAGACATTTATTGCTGGATACTTGTAAATATAATCACCACCCTTTGCGTAAGAATTCTTTAGGTTGGGATATCTATCCACAAGGCCTTTACAAGCTCCTGATTTTACTTAAGAAATATAGCCTACCTATCTTAATTACTGAAAACGGGGTATGCACTGAAGATGATGATTTGAAATGGGATTATATTCGTGGACATCTTGAGCAGCTGAATAAATCTATAGAAGAGGGTGTTAATGTTTTCGGGTATATCTATTGGTCTTTGATTGATAATTTTGAGTGGGACAAAGGGTTTGGCCCGCGTTTTGGACTGGTACATATAGATTATCAGAATCAGAAACGTACAATTAGGGCAAGCGCAAGAAAGCTTGCGGAAGTTTCTAAAAGCGGCTTAATTTAGCATGAATTCTAAAGACAAAGAGTTTATTATAAAAGAGCTACCATTTTTTGCCGGTATTAGTAAAGAGGAACTGGCGATAATCAAGGCAAGGGCACAGATTGTTGAATACCGCAAGGGTGAGGTTATTTATGAAGAAAAATCAAGCCCGAGTGCTTTTTATTGCATTATCTCTGGCAGGGTTCAGATTTATACTAATGACAAAACAGGCCAGCGTTTAATCCTGGAATATCTGCATCGGGGTAAATATTTTGGTATTATTTCACTGCTTACTGATGAGCCGCATTCGGTAACTAGTTTGGTAATAAATGACTGCGTAATTCTAGTAATTAAGAAGGATGATTTTGATTTTGTACTAAAAAACATTCCCCGGTTGGCCATTGATTTAAGCCGCACATTAAGCCGACGGCTTAAGCGCAAAGATATCCATCAGAAAATAATATTTGAAAGTACAGTTGTTTCCGTGTTTAGTTCTTATTCGCAGGCAGGAAAAACCATTTATGCTTTAAATCTGGCACTTAGTTTAAGGCGCGAAACGCACAAATCAGTGATTATCCTGGACATTCTTCCTCGGGATAAAATCCATACTCTACCGAATAAGCTAGAATTAGCTCAACCGCGCATATTTGATTTATCTTCTTCTGTTGAAATATATAGCTTGCCAAAAGATTATATTTCGGAAAGTAAATTTGGAATAAATCTATGTTGTTTTTATTATCAGGAGAATAATGACGTTTGTCTTAAAAGGCTGATTGAAGTATTAAGTCTGTTAGTTAATGATTATCATTACATTATTTTGGACCTGCCCGCAGTCATGGATCGCTCAATTATTAGCATGCTCAACCAATCAGACCTCATTCATATATTAAGTAGTCCGGATTCGGTGGATTTAAAACGTACTAAGAATCTCATCCACCGGCTTAAGATGGATTTTAATTTTGACCCCCAGAAAATAAAAACTATCATTAATGAATATAAGTTAGCTAAGATTGGCTATGGTGATCAGTTTGAGATCCTGGGCCAGGAGATTTTTGCGACTATCCCTAAAATAAAATTTAACTCTGGAGAGCGTTTGATTATTGACGACTTGGATTGTGAATATTCTAAGGCAGTCAGGAGGATTGCCCGGCAGCTTGGTGATTGCCTGGTAGGTTTAGTTTTAGGGGTTGGCGTAGGTTATGGATTTTGTCATATAGGTGTATTAAGGGTTATTGAAGAAGAAAAAATTCCTGTTGATATAATTGCTGGTTCCAGCATCGGTGCACTTATTGCTTGTCTTTGGGCTATTGGTAAGAGTAGCCAGGAGATCCTGGAGATTACCCAGGAATTCAGGGAGCCAAAACATATTTGGGGCCTGATTGACGTAACCTTTCCGCGCCTCGGTTTTATTAAGGGTAATAAACTGTACCGTTTCTTAAAAAAACATTTGGGGGATAAAACTTTTTATGATGTCAAGCTTCCCTTAAAGATAATCGCCAGCGACGTGCGCAGGAAAGAGCCGAGGGTTTTGGATAAAGGCTTATTGGTTGATGCTATAATGGCTAGTTGTTCTATGCCTGGAATATTTGCGCCTTTTAAGTTTAAGGAGGAGGTGCTTTTTGACGGAGGAGTAACGAATCCTTTACCCACAGAGTCTTTAATGCAGATAGGGGTCAAGAAAATTATTGCTGTAAATGTTACTCCTTCGCGGGAGGATATTTTAAGGCAATTGACAAAGCTTAAGGAAGGAATTTTTCCTGAATGTACCGGTGACGTCCAGAAGAGCAAGCCGCTTGGTTGGTTTATGCGGCTGAAAAATATTTTTAAACTTAACATCGTAGATATTATTTTTAGCAGTGTTGAAGTTTTACAGTCTGAGGTGGCTCGGCGTGAAGGTGAATTAGCCGATATTGTTTTGCATCCGGATACCACAGGTTTATTTTGGCTAGAGCTGCATAGGGCTGATGAATTCGCTAGGCGCGGAGAGATTGAGGCAAGAAGTAATTTAGATAAAATTTGGCAGCTGGTTAATGAATAAATGAATTAGGTGCTTATTTATTAAGGAAGGAGTTATAAAAATGAACATACGTTTCTCTTTGGTTATTACCTGCTATTTATTATCTACTGTTTTATCTGGATGTGCGATAATTAAAGAAGCGGCTAAGGGTTTTATTGGAGTTTCAACACAGGTTTTGGAAAAGAAACGCAAGGATGCCCTGAAGAAATCTTTTGCTATAGACTATGATAGCTGCTATGCCAAAGTTAAGGATATCTTAAAGGAAAACAATAAGGAATCTTGCATATATGCTGAGGATACTAAAAAGAAGATGATTAGTATCTATTTGTCGGAAATAGATACTACTCCTGTGGGGATATTTTTTACCGAGGAGAAAAAAGGCTTTACTATGATTGAGATATCTAGCCCTAGTATTTACGCCAAGGAGTATATAGCTAATATGATCTTTACCGGCATCGACGCATTACTTAAGCCAAAAAACGAGCCAGAAGGCCGTGGTTTGGCAACCGAATAACCAAAGCCACGAGCCAGAAGGCCGTGGTTTGGCAACCGAATAAAACAGAAGGACATGGTTTGCCTTCCGTTAGGCAAAGCCATAACCATAGCCACAAGGAGAAAAAATACGATGTTAAATAAGAAATTAGCAATTAATGATTTGATTAAAGAATGCCATCGAATTGCTAAAAGCAAAGGCTGGTGGTTGGATAGTCGTAATGACGGAGAGTTGATTGCGCTTATGCATTCTGAGTTATCCGAGGCCTTAGAGGCAATGCGTAATCATGGTAACAAAGAGGAACTTGCTGAGGAACTTGCCGATTGTTGTATTCGTATATTTGATTATTGCGGTTCGCGAAAAATAGATTTGGAGAAGGCGCTATTAAAGAAGATAACCTACAACAAGACTCGGCCTTATCGGCACGGAAAGAAATTCTAAAATAAAGAGGAGGGGCAATGCCATACGATAGCAGTTTAGATGCGCAGATATTCAGCCGTTTTTGGGAAAATGATAGTGGTAAGATTGTTGTTAGTGTTTATTCATACAATAATGGTCCGCGCAAGATTCAGATTATAAGGGAGATAAAAGATAGAAATGGGGAATATGCCTTTGCTAAATTAGGAAGGTTAACCAAAGAGGAAACAGAGGGGGTTCTACCATTAATCCAAGAAGCCCTGAAGAATATGTAATAAGTAATAAAATATGGCTCAAGTAAGAAAAAGAGATAATTGGGGATCGCGTCTAGGAATTATTATGGCTGTGGCAGGCTCTGCCATTGGTTTAGGTAATTTCCTGCGTTTTCCGGCAAAGGCTGCCGCAAATGGCGGGGGTGCGTTTATGATCCCCTATTTTATTTCCTTGCTTCTTTTAGGGATTCCTCTTATGTGGATTGAGTGGACGCTTGGTCGTTATGGCGGAGGTTTTGGTCATGGAACTGCCCCCGGTATATTCTATAGCCTTTGGCAGAAAAACCGTTTTATCAAATATTTCGGCGTAATCGGGATATTCGGCCCCTTGGTAATCTTTATTTATTATTTATTTATTGAATCTTGGACACTGGCTTACAGTTTTTTTGCTTTAACTGGAAAATATACTGCTCTTATGGATCAGAATTCATTGCGTAGTTTCCTATCTGGTTTCCAGGGTCTGGAAAATAATCAGTATTTCAGCGGCATAGGAACAGCGTATTCGTTTTTTTTAATCACTTTTTTGTTGAATATCTGGGTAATTTATTTTGGGATAAAAGGCGGGATAGAGAAACTTTGTAAATGGGCAATCCCGCTTTTGTTTGTTTTTGGATTAGTGCTCATAATTAGAGTCTTAACTTTAGGTACACCTGATTTAAGCAAGCCTGATTGGAATGTTTTAGCGGGATTCGGTTTTTTATGGAATCCAGATTTTTCTGCGCTTAAGTCTGCTAAGGTTTGGCTCGAGGCAGCAGGCCAGATATTTTTCACCTTAAGTGTGGGCATTGGAGTGATTCTTACTTATGCCAGTTATCACAAAAAAGCCGATGATGTAGTTCTTTCCGGGCTTACCGCTGCTACTACTAATGAGATTGCTGAAGTTGTATTCGGGGCAAGTATAATTATCCCAGCGGCATTTGTATTTTTGGGTCCGGCAGATATTAAGTCTGTCGCTCAGTCAGGTGTATTCAATTTAGGCTTTGTAACCATGCCGCTGGTCTTAAATAAACTTCCTTTACCGGCGATATTCGGATTTTTATGGTTTTTCTTATTATTCCTAGCTGGCATCACTTCTTCGGTTTCTTTGGCCCAGCCGGCAGTAGCATTTCTGGAGGATGAATTTAATATCACCCGTAAATGCGCAGCTTCTATATTTGGCATATCTTCTTTTATATTATGCCAGCCAGCAATATTCTTTCTTGGTCGCGGCGTAATTAATGAATTAGATTTTTGGGGGGGTACGTTTTTTTTGGTAGTTTTTGCTACAATCGAGACAGTACTTTTTGTTTGGGTCTTTGGTATGGATAGGGCCTGGGATGAGATACATAAAGGCGCAGATATGGCTGTGCCCAAGCCCTATAAGTTTATAATTAAGTATATTACACCATTGTTTTTATTTATTATTCTGGGGATGTGGTTTATTCAGGAGTGGCTGTCTATAATCATGATGAAGAACGTTTCTGACGTGGATAAACCTTTTATTTTTGGTACGCGCTTAGGTTTATTGTTTATATTTTTAATATTGGCAATCTTGGTTAAAATTGCCTGGCGGGGAAAAAAGCATGAAGGTGCAAAGTAGGAATGAAACTAGCCGGGTGGGTATTTGTATTTACCTTTTTGAGGGGTTGATTATGGGCCCGTTGTTTGTTTAATTAAATTGTCTCGAAGGAGACCGAATAAAATAATTAAAGAACTCAATTTTTGGCAGCGAAAGTATAAAACTACATGATATTTCTCCTTTTCTTTTTAAGAAATTTGTGTACAATATAAAAATAGATTAGTTTGAGCCGAGATAGCTCAGTGGTAGAGCGCGGCCCTGAAAAGGCCGGCGTGGGGGGTCCGATTCCCTCTCTCGGCATTTGAATAAACAAATTGGGGTGGGAGCTATTTTCCTAAAAAATAACTCCCACCCCAATTTCTCTTCTATACGTAAACTTATACCTTTTTTACGTTAGTTGCCTGGTCGCCTTTTGGGCCTTGCGTAACCTCAAATTCAACTTCGTCGCCCTCTGCTAAGGATTTATAGCCTTCTCCGGTGATAGCGCTGAAATGTATAAATACATCTTTGCCATCTTCGGAAGTAACAAAGCCGTAACCCTTTTGATTACTGAACCATTTTACTTTACCTTTTGCCATTTTCTAATTCTCACCTCCTTAAAAAAAATCAGAAAAAAATCGAATCTAAATAGATCCGACTTTTTTCTGATTTTGCGGTTTGTACTTGAAACTAAACAATTTCTTTACTTCTCCTATAAACTTATCTTGCTTTTAAATATACCATGAATTGCTTGTTTGTCAATCTTTTTTATACCTTTGCAACTAAAATTGGAGAGCGTTTCGGTTGCCAGGTTTACGCAAGACGTAAACAAACGAAGAAATTCTTACAGGCGTTCTTTAGAAAAAATATGGCATTTCTACTTTGGTTTGACAAAGTTTAAGTGGGTAATTGACTATTATCCAGGAATTGGTATAATGTTGGGCAAATTGCCGATGTAGCTCAGTTGGTAGAGCAGGACTTTCGTAAAGTCAAGGTCGGTGGTTCAATTCCACTCATCGGCTTAATTTAGGTAATTTTATGGCTTTGCCAAATGGAAGGCAAACCATGGTTTTCTAACCTATGGCTTTGCCAACTGCGCAGAAGCGCGCACCGGCCTCTCCAATAAGGCCGGGTGAAGGAAGACAAACTAATCTATGGCTAGATTCCGTGAAGTATTGAGAAATCGTAATTTTTTTCTGTTATGGCTAGGACAGATTATCTCGCAATTGGGAGATAGGCTGGGTCAGATGGCTTTGATTGCTTTCGTCTACCTGCGCGCCCCGGGCTCTACTCTGCAGATTGCTAAAATCCTTTCTTTTACCATAATTCCAGTGTTTATTATTGGCCCCTTGGCCGGGGTTTATGTGGACCGTTGGGACAGGCGCAGGACAATGTTTGCCTGCGATTTCCTACGCAGTTTATTAGTTTTGGCTATCCCATTATTTTTATTCTATACAAAAAATTTAGCCTCGGTGTATCTAATGATTTTTATAACTTTTTCCATTGGTAGGTTCTTTGTGCCTGCGAAACTCTCTATTATACCGGATTTAGTGGATAAGAAGGATCTGCTTATTGCTAATTCCCTTGTTAACACGACAGGGATGATAGCGGCAATCCTGGGGTTTGGAATAAGCGGGGTACTTGTAGAGTGGCTGGGTGCTAAAAGCGGTTTTTACCTCGATTCTTTGAGTTTTTTAGTTTCAGGCACGCTCATTTTTATGATTTCCAAGAAGTTTGTGGTAGCGATGGATTTTAAGAAGGTAGGCCAGGAGATTATAGAGGTGATTAGGAAATCGGTATTCCAGGAGATCAAAGAGGGGGTGGTTTATTTTATCCACAAGAAAGATATTCGTTTTACTGCCGGGATTATTTTTGCGCTTTGGTCGGCATTAGGGGCGGTTTATGTGGTGGTTATTGTCTTTGTGCAAAAGACCTTGCATTCGGCAACTAAAGACCTGGGGCTTTTAGTGATGTTTTTAGGTATTGGTCTATTTCTAGGTTCTTTAGTTTACGGCAGATTCGGCCAACGCATCGCACATTATAAAGTCATTTTTGTTTCGTTGGTTTTAAGCGGTATAATGTTGAACATTTTTGCCCTGGGGCTATATAATTATCCCGATTTTGCCCTGGCTGCGTTGCTGGCTTTATGTTTAGGTTTAATTATTGCCCCGATTATGATTGCCTCAAATACTATTATCCATAATGTCAGCGATAATGATATGCTGGGTAAGATATTTAGCTCTCTTGAAATAGTTATGCATTTGGGTTTTCTTTTATTTATGTTTGTCAGCAGTATGCTTGCGGAAAGATTCTCTCATTTATTAATTTTGATTATTGTAGGTGTGTTATTGAGCCTGCTTGGCTTAGTAAATTTATTTTTTAACCGAAAGGCAACATGGTTAAATTAGCGGAAAATAAACATTATTCGGAAAATAAAGCGATTGAAAAATTGCCACCTCCTTCTAAAGCTTACCTGCCCTTAATCCAACACTTGGGTAAGATCTGCAACCCGGAGGTCAAGGTTGGCGATATGATCAAGCTTGGTCAGAGGATTGCAAATATACAGGCTAATGTCTATGCGCCTATCCATGCTTCAATATCTGGCGTGGTTATCGCAATACAGGATTGGCCGCATCCTGTTTTAGGCAGGGCCAAGGCTATTATTTTAGAAGGCAACAGCCAATCTGATGAGTTAACCTTTAGTTTGAAAAGCCGGCAGGAAATAGATAAGCTTAGCCTTGCGGATATTAGGAAGATTGTTTTGGATGCCGGTATAGTAGGTATGGGCGGGGCAAGTTTTCCTACTCACGTAAAACTCAACCCTCCTAAGCCGCTTGATACCCTGATTATTAATGGCGCAGAATGTGAACCGTATTTGACTGCGGATGCTCGGCTGATGGTAGAGAGAACAGCAGAAATAGCAGAGGTTGTTACTTTAATTGCCGGATGTTTAGGGGTAAAGGATATTTATATTGGGATAGAGGATAATAAGCCGGAGGCGATAAAGGCATTTTCCAGGATTTCCAAGATCAAGGTTAAGGTTCTAAAATCAGATTATCCGCAAGGCGGAGAAAAACAAATAATTCAGAATATTTTAGGAAAACAGGTTCCTCGCGGCAAACTTCCTTTTGATATCGGTGTTTTGGTACAGAATGTAGCTACTATTTATGCGATTTACGAAGCGGTGTTTAAAGGTAAGCCTTTAATTGAGAGGTTAGTTACAGTTACAGGTAATTGTCTGGTAAATCCCAAAAACCTACTAGTACGCTTAGGTACCCCCATAAATAATTTAATTGATTTTTGCGGTCCGCTTAAAGAAGAGCCGGCAAAGATTATTATTGGAGGGCCGATGATGGGTATTGCTCAATATACAGATGAGGTTCCCATAATTAAATCAAGTGGCGGACTGTTGCTTATGAATGAAAAAGAAGCTGAAACTATAGAAGAGACTCCTTGTATACGCTGCGCAGCCTGTGTACGCGGTTGTCCGGTTGGGCTTATGCCTTGTCAAATTAACTTAGCCTCTGAGAAATTATTATGGGATTTAGTTAAAGAGTATAAAGCCAGCGATTGTATTGAATGCGGCATATGTAATTATGTTTGTCCGGCAAACCGCAGGTTGTTGCAGACGATTAAAAGGGCAAAATTAGAAGGAACAAAATGAAAGAGGTGGCGCGTTACGGTTTTATTTTAGCGTTGATTTGTATAATTGCCGCGGGACTATTAGCTGGGGTAAATACACTTACCCGTTCTAAGATTGCTGCCCAAGCCCAGGCAGAAGAACAGGCAGCGCTTAAAGAGGTTATGCCTCAAGCCGCAAAGTTTACCGAGGTAAAGCTAGGTCAGGAAAAATTGTATTACAAGGCGGTTGATACTCAGGATAATTTAATAGGTTTTGTTTTTACAGCCAATGGTAAAGGTTATTCTAGCGTAATTAAAACTTTAACCGGTATGTTTCTTAATGGAAAAATCAGCGCTATAAAGGTCATGTCTTTAAATGAAACTCCGGGCTTAGGTATGCGTGTAACGAAAAATAGCTTTACCCGCCAGTTTAATAACCAGGATGCGTTAAGTTTATCGGGAGTACAGGCAATTACCGGGGCAACGATTTCCAGTAAAGCAATAATGAATTCAGTGGTTAAAAAGGCACAAGAGATAAAAGAGTTAATAAAAAGTGAGAAATAACCTTATAGTTTCTGGTTCTCCACATGTCCATAAGCAGGGGTCTGTTCCCCGGATCATGTGGACAGTGGTGTTTAGCCTTATTCCTGCCGGGGCTGCCGGCGTAATTATATTTGGCTTAGATGCTTTATGGGTTACTTTGGTCGCGGTTATTACCGCAGTATTTACCGAAGCAGTGTTTGGGATATGGACAAAGAAAAAGTTTACGGTTTTAGATGGCTCTGCGGTAATTACCGGCATATTATTAGCTTTTAATCTTCCGTCTAATGTGCCATTGTGGCTGCCGATAGCGGGATCGATATTTTCTATTGTTATCGGCAAACAGGTATTTGGCGGCCTGGGCCAGAATATTTTTAACCCTGCGCTTGTAGGCAGGGTATTCCTTATGGCCTCTTGGCCTAAGTATATGGTCACTTTTGTTAAACCATTTAGCTTTGACGCGGTGACTTCTGCTACCCCGTTGGCTGCGCTTAAAGAAGGTAAGATATTGGAGCATCTTTCTTATTTGGATCTTTTTTTGGGAAAACGTGGCGGTTGTATCGGTGAAGTTTGTATTTTAGCTTTATTAATCGGAGCGGCAATTCTGTTGTTTAAAGGCTACATTTCCTGGCATATTCCCGCAACCTATATTTTTACCACTGCTATATTTGTATATATATTTGGAGCTAAACAGTTATTCCACGGAGATTGGTTGTTCCATATATTAAGCGGAGGCCTAATCTTGGGTGCATTTTTTATGGCTACTGATTATGTAGCTACGCCTTTGACGGCTAAAGGGCAAATTATATTTGGTGTAGGTTGTGGCCTGTTTACGGCAATTATCCGTATTTGGGGTGGTTACCCCGAAGGGGCCTCATATGCTATATTGATGATGAATGCGGCAACGCCTTTTATTGATCGGTATACTAAAAGCAGAATTTACGGAACAAAATGACCCTTGATATTGCACTTGGGGTTATCCTGAGAGAGGGAAGCGAGCCGAAGGATGAAGAGCCTGGTTAAAGAATTTACTAAGGGCATAATTAAAGAAAACGCTACTTTCGTTTTGGCTTTGGGTTTGTGCCCTACGCTAGCAGTTTCTGTATCGGTAGTTAATGGTATTGGTATGGGTATTGCTGCTACTTTTGTACTTTTGGGTTCAAGTTTAATTGTTTCTTTAATTAAGGATTTTATCCCCTCTAAGATTCGCATCCCTTGTTATATAGTAATTATTGCTACGTTTGTTACTATTGCTGAATTGTGCTTGAAAGCTTACAGCCCGGCATTAGATCGTTCTCTAGGTATTTATGTACCGTTGATTGTTGTTAATTGTATGGTTTTGGGGCGCGCAGAAGCCTTCGCATGTAAAAATAATTTAATTAGTTCATTTTGCGATGGTTTGGGCATGGGGGTAGGTTTTACTCTCGCGCTTATTCTTATTTCAGCTATAAGAGAGTTTTTAGGTTCCGGGCAGATACTCGGGTATACTCTTTTTAAAGGTTTTGAGCCGGTGTTTGTTTTTGGTATGCCTTCAGGAGCGTTGTTAGTGATCGGTTTATTATTGGGTTTTTTTAATTTATTAAACAATAAAAAGACATGAATTTACAAGAACTGTTAACCATATTTATTTCTGCGGTATTTATTTACAATGTAATTCTTTCGCGTTTTTTAGGCATATGTTCTTTTATTGCTATTTCTAAAGAGACAAAGCCGGCGTTGGCAATGAGCTTTGCGGTAATGTTTGTTATCGTTACCTCTTCTGCTATTACTTGGCTTGTTTACCGTTTCTTGCTTTTGCCGTTTAATCTTACTTATCTGCGTACCATTTCTTTTATTTTAGTTATTGCCACCTTTGTGCAGTTTGTAGAGATGGTTATTAGGAAGGTGAGTCCGCAGTTGTATCGGGCCTTCGGAATTTATCTACCTTTAATTACCGTAAACTGCGCTGTATTAGGGGTGGCGGTATTAAATATAGATATGTTTTTTGCAAACGACAAGCAAGTTGCGGGAAGTTTTTACTATTCTGTTTTTCAGGGGGTATGCGTTGGTTTAGGCTATACCTTGGCAATGCTTTTAATGTCTGGGATAAGGGAGAGGCTTGAGCTTTGCAATGTCCCAAAGGCTTTTAAGGATTTCCCCCTGGCGTTTATTATTGCTTCGATCTTAAGTTTAAGTTTTATGGGTTTTAGCGGGTTTAATTTTTAGGAACAATCCCTCGCGTAAACGCTTAAAAATTCCTTTGGAATTTTTTCGCACGCTCGGGATTTCGCTAAACAAGAGCATAATGGTGCTCAAATTCGCACAATAACTTACTCACGCTTTCGTGTTCGTAAGTTATGCGCTCATTTAATGGAAATATTAAGCGCTATACTAGTTTTAGGTTTTTTAGGTTTGCTATTCGGAGTGGGCTTAGCTATCGCATCAAAGAAGTTAGCTGTTCAGGCCAATCCAAGATTAGAAGAGGTACAACATCTTCTTCCCGGATCAAACTGTGGGGCATGTGGAAATCCCGGTTGTTTTGGTTTTGCTGAGAGTTTGCTTAGCGGCAAGAGCGTTATAGATGGCTGCCGGGTGTGTAGTGACGAAGCCAAGGAGAAGATTGCTCGCTTGATGGGACTTGCACTAGAAAAACAAACTAAAAAGATAGCTACCTTGCATTGTAACGGCGGCCTGAAAATAAAAGATAAATATTTATATAGCGGACTTAATGATTGTATTGCGGCAAATTTAGTTTTAGGTGGACAGAAAACCTGTGTGTTTTCTTGTTTGGGTTTTGGTACCTGTCAAAAGGTTTGTCCTTTTGGCGCTATTAGCATGTCTGTGGAGTCCTTGCCAGTGGTAGATAAAATTAAGTGTCTTTCATGCAATAAATGCGTATTGGCTTGTCCCAAGAAATTGTTTTCGCTTGTATCTGTATCTAGCAGTGTGTATGTGTCTTGTAGTTCGCACGATTTAGGCAGAGATGTAAAAGCTATCTGTCCTGTAGGTTGTATTGCTTGTAGATTATGCGAAAAGGCATGTAAATTTGACGCTATTCATATAATAGATAACTTGGCAGTAATTGATTATCGTAAATGTACTTCTTGTAACGAGTGTGTTAAGGTTTGTCCTGCTAAGACCATAAGGATAAGATGATGAATTTAGCCATATTTGCCTCAGGGAACGGAAGTAATTTTTCGGCGATTGTTGAAGCAATAAAGCAATCCAAGGTCAAGGTTAAATTAGTGATTTTGGTTTGCGATAAGCCAGAGGCTTTTGTAATTAAGCGCGCGCAAAAGGCAAAAGTGCAGGTTATTTTAGCCAGGCGTGAAGACTTCGCTAATCGCCTTGATTTTGAGAGAGCGATAATCCATAGATTAAAGAGCTATAGCATAGACTTAATTGCATTAGCCGGGTTCATGCGTATACTCAGCCCAACTTTTGTTAAACAATACCGTAAGCGCATTTTAAATATCCATCCGTCGTTGCTCCCTGCGTTTAAGGGTGCGCATGCCATAAAAGACGCCCTTGATTATAAAGCTTCTTTTACTGGAGTAACAGTGCATTTTGTCGATGAAAAGATGGACCATGGGCCGGTTATTTTACAGAAGCAGGTAAAAATCAGAAGTAGCGATACTTTGGCTTCGCTTGAGAAAAGAATTCATGACTTAGAACACAGGCTATATCCTCAGGCAATTAAATTATTTTTAGCGGAAAAGATAAAATCAAGAGTTAAGAAGGTATCGGTTTCTACTCTTTAGGTCCGGCAGACACAGCTGCCTGGTTAAGAATGACCTTTGTCCCAGTTACTAAATTGGTCATTTCTACAAGAGTAAAATCTTTAAATGTGTAAGTATTCAAAGTAAGGGAAACTATTTTTAAGACCTCCCGGTCAATATCCACATTCTTTCCTACCTCTGGTTTCTGGAATTTCATTCTTATGCGGCCTTGGATCTGATCAGCCAGGAATTCCTCCAAAGTTATATCATGGTAAATTAAATGCCTGCCTTCTTTATCTCCGATAATCTGCGAGGAAACTCCCGTATTCTGGACAATACGGTGTTGGAATTCGGTCTGAGAAATGAAACCATAGGATATTTTCTTTAAGTCTAAGCAATGAAAAATCTGTTTTAATTCAAAACCGTTTGCGATATCCGCGGTAATAACACAGAAGAACAGAGGGTTTTTCTCGGTCTCCCTATTATCCATGCTAAAAAGTACCCTGCGGATAACCTGCAATACGTTAAAGATCTTTGTATTTACGGATTTATCCAATGACATATCCTGTTGTTTTTCTGTTTCCTCAACAGGTTTGATAAAATAACTGACCCTCAAGATTCTTTCGTCAAGCTGGTTATTTCTGTCTTCAACCAGGAACCTTTCAATGTATTTTTCCGGTTTGGCAGACTTGCTTATTATGTTCTCAAGCGGCATATACACCCAAAAGGTGCGCCCTGTCAGGTTGGTTATAACATCAAGCTGGTATTCTTTTTTACAGATATCTTTAACTGCTTTAGGGATATTTTCTTTTAAGAATGACGGACTGGTAGAGGATGAGCAGGCGGATAAAAATAAAATAAGGGGGATCAGTTTAAGGGCGGCTTTTGCCAAACTCTTTGAAGATAGCTTCGATTTCATCATAATTAAGTTCATCTTTTGCTACCAGTTCTTTGGCTAATCGGTCCAAGAGGGGTTCTTCTTTTTTAAGCAGCGCGGTTACTTCAATAAGGCAGGTATGCAATATGTCTTGCACATCAGCATCAAGTTTAGCCTTAACATCTTCGGAGGCCTTATTAACAATCTCCCAGTTTCCTAAAAGACCGCTTTTGCCCATACCGAAGACCCAAACCATATTGTGGGCAAGATGCATAGCACTGGAAAAGTCTCCGTATACGCCCGAGGTTGTCGCATTATACTTGATTTTTTCGGCAGCGTATGAACCCAGACTGATCTTTATCTTACTAAGCATTTCATTGGAATCTTCAATAAAAGTATCTTCTCTTTCCGGAATCCAGGTTGCTCCACCAGTGGGGCCGCGCGGGGTGATAGTAATTTTAAATACATCCTTAGAAGGGGCAAGCAGATAAGTAGTAATAGCATGGCCGCTTTCATGATATGCGGTTTGCCATTTTTCTTTCTCGCTTAACTTTATCCTGCGTTTTATGCCTAGGGCGATTCTTTCTCGTGCTTCATCAATTTCTTTCATGGAGATTGATGAATTTTGATTACGCACAGTAATTAGGGCTGCCTCACGTACTATATTGGCAATATCTGCCGGGCTTTGCCCTACGGTGATACGTGCCAGCCGGTCAATCTTTACATCTTGCGCGTCATATTTTACGTTTTTCAAGTAATAAGCAAAGAGTTTGCCACGGTCCTCCAGGTTGGGTTTGTCTACAATAATCTTGCGGTCAAATCTTCCCGGCCTAAGTAATGCCGGGTCAAGGTAAGTTTCAGGAGCATTAGTGGCGCCGATTAAAACTATATTGTAATCTTTATCTTTTAAGCCGTCCATTTCGACTAGCAGTTGATTTAAGGTGGTATTATGTTCAGTGGTTCCTCCGAAACCGCGATCCATCGAACGTTGTGCGCCTATAGCATCAATTTCATCAATAAAAATGATGCAACCGCCTTCCAACTCTGCCAGTTGCTGTGCCCGTTTGAACAAAGAACGTACTCTTCCGGCCCCTACTCCGACAAACATCTCTACAAATTCCGAACCTGACATGGAGATAAAGGGAAGCTTAGTTTCTGTGGCGATTGCTTTAGCCAGGTAAGTCTTACCACAGCCGGGGGGGCCAAGCATAAGGATGCCTTTTAGAATTTTTCCTCCGATACGCTGAAGGCTTACGCGATCAGTTATTAACTTAACTACTTCTAAGGCTTCTTGTTTAGCTTCATCCATCCCAATGACATCATCCCAGGTTATACCTACATCTCCCCCGGAAACGGATTTCTTGCTGGTTTGAGAAAATGATGAGGCCCCGCGCTTAAAATATAGCCAATACATTAGATATGTATACACAAAGCCGAAGATAAGAGCCATAATAATCTGCAGATATAGCTGTAGTGGGATCATGGCTAACTGGGATTGCCTTAGGTAAGATTCGGCTTCATTCCAGGCGCGCAGGCCAATAGTAATAAAAAAGATTAAAGATATGGCTAGAGCTGTTAGGAAAATAAAAAGGAGACCTTTTAACCAGTGTAGCTTTACGTAAAACCTGATTTTCTTCCAATTAATATTCATAGTTTATCTTGTCTGCTGCTGGCAGAGATGTAAAATACAACATATAAAAAATAACATAACTGGCTGTCCAAGTCAAACCATTTCTTTTAGGGTGAATCTATAGTTATGTGGCCAGATCTATTTTTGTATTATTATTTATTGGAAAATAAATCTGGCCTCAATTAAACTCCGGTCCTATAGCCGGGAAATAGATTCGATCTTAAGGCCCTTGACTTGATAACTTTTGCGTGTATAATTATAAAGTTGTCTAGAAAATTACTTAGAAGAGGAGAATAAAAATGGCAAAGATTAAAAAGGTTTTAGCGCGGGAGATCCTGGATTCACGCGGGAATCCTACAGTTGAAGTGGATTGTATTTTAACAAATGGCATATTAGGCCGTGCTGCGGTTCCTTCAGGGGCTTCTACTGGAGATAACGAGGCTCTAGAGCTAAGGGATGGCGATAAAAAGAGGTATTTAGGTAAAGGGGTATTAAAGGCAGTCGCCAATGTTAATACCGTAATCAATCCTGCTCTTTGCGGACAAACAGCAGATTTCGCTAAGATCGATAAACTTTTAATTAAGCTGGATGGAACAGAGTTTAAGTCTAATCTTGGGGCGAATGCTATCCTAGGAGTTTCCATGGCCGTAGCTAAAGCAGCTGCACTTTCTAAAAAGCAACCGCTTTATAAATTCTTGGGTGGGCCTAAAGCAAGAATCCTACCTGTTCCTTTAATGAATATCTTGAACGGTGGCATGCATGCCGATAATAATTTGGATATCCAGGAGTTTATGATTATGCCGCAAGGAGCGCCTAGTTTTTCGGAAGGCCTGCGTGCGGCAACCGAGGTGTTTCACAATTTAAAATCCATTTTAAAGTCTAGGAAACTTTCCACTTCCGTTGGAGATGAAGGAGGGTTTGCCCCCAGCCTTAACTCTAATGAAGAGGCCTTAGGTTTGATTATCCAAGCGATTGAGAAAGCAGGCTACGTTCCGGGAAAAGATATTTCTCTGGCTTTGGATTGCGCTGCCAGTTCTTTTTGTAAAGATAGCAAGTATATTTTTGAAGGCTCGCAGAAGACTTCAATGGATTTAATAGCTATTTATGAGGGCTGGCTTTCTCGCTACCCTATTTTGTCTATTGAGGATGGTCTTTCTGAGCATGACTGGAGCGGTTGGGTTCAGATGACTGGAAGGTTAAGTAAGAAAGTTCAGCTTGTAGGAGATGACATTTTTGTTACTAACCCGAAGATATTTAAAAAAGGGATTGCAGAAAAGATTGCTAATGCTATACTGATTAAAGTCAATCAGATTGGCTCGCTCTCAGAGACTCTTGAGGCGATTACTATTGCCAGGAAAAATAAATATAACGCCATAATTTCGCATCGTTCCGGGGAAACAGAAGATACTACTATTGCGCATCTTGCGGTGGCAAGCGGCGTAGGTCAGATAAAAACCGGTTCTTTATCGCGTACCGATAGGATCTGTAAATATAACGAACTTTTAAGGATTGAAGAGGGATTAGGCAAAAAGGCAGTTTATGCGGGGACATCCTGGAAGAAATAGATGCTCTCTATGTTAAGAAAGGCCTTTTGGCTTTTTGGTTTTACAATTTTGCTTTTAGCTTTATTTCTGCCGGGTTATATAAAATTGCAGGGATTAAGAGCGAAAAACCGACAATTAGAAAATAGCTTTCGTAAGATAGCCGTTGAAAATTATCTTTTGCAGGAAGAACTTAAACGGGCTGAAAATGATCCGGTTTATCAGGAGAAGATGGCTAGGGATAAGATGGGGGTAGTAAGGAAAGGCGAGATCCCGATTAAGATTTTCACTGATAAGAAAAGATAGATAGGCTTCGCGGGGTGGAGCAGCCTGGTAGCTCGCAAGGCTCATAACCTTGAGGTCATGCGTTCAAATCGCATCCCCGCAATTGAGCACAAAAATGGGCCGGCAAAATATTGCTGGCCCATTTAGTGAGATCCCGTGAGCGTAAGCGAAATGGGGGCCAACATAAATAAAGCCAGGATAAGTGAGTTATGCAAATCCTGGCCCTTTGTTTATATAGTCAGATAGGCTCCAGTTAACATCCAGCTAACAAGGATAATTTCAAGCACCTACTGCATAGTCACTAGAAGTGAATTCATTTTTTCTTAAGGGGGCATATGGTAATTTTAGCAAGGTGCAAAAATTTACGTCACCCATTTTAGACCTTGAGCTACCTATTTGCTTTAGTCAAGGCTACAAGGCCTTATGCGTTAACTAAATTGCTTAATTTTTTTAAAATTGTGATAAAATAAAGTATAAGATTTAAATAAATATGCAAAGAAATCGAAGGAGGAAACATGAGGATGACTTCTTTTTTATTCAGCCTGGTTTTGTTAATTTTATGTTTCCCTTCTATTCTTTATTCTCAAATGAGCTGGTCAGACAAATCCAGAATGCAGAAGCAGAGTGATCAGGCTATGTCGAAATATGATCAGCTCAAGACTAATCTTAAAGTTAATTCATCAAACAGTGTGACCCAGGCTCAGGAGGTTGCGCATGAAAAGCAGGTTGGGGCAGTGAAATTCCAGGGAAAACATGAGGAAGCCGAAGAAATATTTAATAAATTCTCAACGCAAAGCCAGCAGTCAAGTATGTACAGTATGGTTAGAGTTTACATCTTTCCTGTTTTAATAATTGCAGCTATAGGTGTTATATTTATGATAGTTTGGTATAAGAGCATATAGAAGCTATTGGTTTCGCGGGGTGGAGCAGTCTGGTAGCTCGCAAGGCTCATAACCTTGAGGTCATGCGTTCAAATCGCATTCCCGCAACCAATTAACCCGCTAAGTTTCCTTAGCGGGTTAATTGTTGTTTTCTTAACCCGCTGTGATAAAATATATTTCAGAGGGTTTTTACAGGAAAAGGAGATAAATTATGAAAAGGGCATCGGTTATTATTCTAGCTGTTGCTTTATTCTTATTATTTAAGGCTACTAATGTTTATGCGAATATTGTTTTTCCAGCCATAGCAAACCAATTTGCGGTTAGTTTTGTTGTAGGTTTTTATTGGTCAGTAGTAATGGCTTTGCTCATACTATTTATAGAGGCGTTCTTTATTAGAAAATTATTATCGTTAAATTATTTCATTGCATTTATTTTCTCGTTTATTATTAACTTGATTTCTTCCTTTGCTGGAGTTATTATTACTGCCTTCACTTTTGGGCACGGTAGAAATATCTTTGCATATGGGAATATGAAGTTTGGTACATATTTAGGTTTGATACCTGGATATGTATTAACTGTCCTGTTTGAGGGATTAATTTTAGCTCTCTGTGTATCATTGCTAAAACGAGAGAAAAGGGCTTCGGACTGTTTCAAGATATCAGCCCTGATGAATTTTTATAGTTATTTAATACTACTGGTAGGGATTATTGCTGCTGATATTATGACAAAAGGAAATAATTTTTAGGTGCGCCTCATAACCTTGAAGTCCTAAGTTTGAATCTCAGGCTTACAATTGGCCATAACGGATTGGCAAGTGCGCACTCATTTGTGCAAAATTCTGTGAGCGTAAACTCAACATGGGTAACAATTCGCCGTTTAAAAAATGGCATATCAGCAGTACCGATTGAGCATAAGCGCGATGGGTTAAAAATCCGCTTTAGAAGAGTGGATTTTTTTACAAGGTAGAGATATAAAAAATAAAGCCGATTAAAATGTTGACTTCAATTTGAAAAGTTAGATAATGTATTTTATTGCTGTATATTTCGGCGGGTAATTATGAAAGAGGTAGTTTTTAAGGCTTCGAAGATTAATAGCCTGCTTAACTTATCCAAGATAAAACTACGATGAGTTTTATATTGCTTTCTCGAATCCTGCCCCGTAAAATGCATAAAGAAGTTTCAATGAAAAAAATATTACTATTTTTATGCCTAATTTTGCTGGCCAACTTTTCTTTGTCTTATGCGGAGCGGGTAAAAAGTTATCTGCGTAGCGATGGGGCCAGTGTTAGTTGGTATAAACGTTGTGATTCAAATGGCGACACAAGAAAGAATTATTCTTATGAGGTAAGACAGTAAAAAACGCACTTTTTACCTTCATTTTAGGATGGAAGTGCTATAATAATAAAAAGGATGGTAAGCTAATATGCAAGAACGAAGAAGGTATATAAGGGTCCCTGAAAGTCTGCAAATAGCTTACGAGATCCTGCCCGCAGAGACAATAAAGTGGTATCTTACAAAGGATATCAGCCAGGGGGGGATAAGATTCTTAACTCATGAGTTTATCTCTAAAGATAGCCGTTTGAGAATTAGAATCACTTTTCCTAAAACATTATTCAGCTTTGAGGCATTAGTTAGATGTATGTGGATTAGGGAGATGCCTTATAGCGAAGAATTTGAGATTGGGGTAGAGTTTATGAATTTGCCTTTTGAGGTTCTGAAGTATCTTATAGATTACATAAAAAATTATTTAAATGTTAAAAATAAATAAAAAACCGGAAGCTCGTTCTAGCAAGAAAGCAATAAATAAATTAAGATTAATTGTTTTAATTATTGTAAGTTTATTTTATTTATTCGGCATGTCAATTAAGAATAGTTTGGCAGAGCAGGAAGAATTAATCTTTGAAAATGGCCTGCGTTATGATATTTATTTTGTGCTTGAGGATCAAATGCAGTATATTGCGAATGTAAAAATAATAGATAGGGTAAAAATAGAAGGAGTAATATTTTTAGCAATACAATACCCCGGAATTACTAGTGGGAAAACGGGGTATGTTTCTCTTTCTAAAATAAGAGTTATTCTTCCGGCAGGTGCCCCAAAGCCTCAAAATGTAAGCAATAAATAATATTAACCAGAAAAATTAGAAGAGATTAGTTTAAGCAAAGTATATGATTAAGATCTTATCCTGCCCAGTTTTAATAGCGGTCCATTTCTTAGGCATAGCAGTTGGTTCGATCATGTTCTTAAAGCCAGAAGCGGTTATTGAATTTCAAAGAAAATTCTACGAAAAGATCAACTGGCGCATTGAGCCAATCTCAATTCCCAAAGAAATACGTAATACTAAATTGATGGGGCTGTTTATGGTTTTTTTAGCCTTTCTAGGGATAATTTATATTCTAAATCCGCATTAATCTCTAATGAGTCTAATTTTCTTGGTTATTTAATTGGTTTAGCTAGGGAACAGTGTATCATTGCGATTTGATAGCTCAAAAGGAGGATAGGTATATTGAAGTGGAAATTCAAGAGGACTGTTGTTCGTTTGTTTAGACTTAATAATTCGCCGCAGGAGATTGCCCGGGGGGTCGCCATAGGCGTATTTATCGGCATCTTGCCGGTTTATGGGCTGCATACCGTGTTGGTAGTTATTGCTGCTATTTTGATTCGTTCGGCAAATAAAATCGCAATCTTCTTGGGAACCAGTATTTCTTTGCCCCCGACAATCCCTCCTATAACCTGGGCAGGTTATGAAATCGGCAGGTATATTTTAAAGGGTAGATTTGAACCTTTAAGCTGGTCAGTATTCAAAAATATAACATTCCAGAAGATTTGTAGTTATTACCAACCGCTTTTTTTAGGCAGCGTAATCTTGGGGATTATCTGCGCGGCAATTTTTTATTTGCTTGTTTTTTATATGGCAAAGAGGTTTAGTCTTGCAAGAAAACGTGTCCGGAGAATTTAGCGTAAATATTAGAAAGTTTGAAAATAGGGATAGGGGCCAGGTTAGGTCAATCTGCCATGATACTGCTTTTATGGGCCAGCCAGCTACGTCATTTTTTGAAGGTAGGGAGATAATTTGCGATGCCCTTAGTTTGTATTTTACTGATTATGAGCCGGAGGCTTCTTTTGTAGCGGTTGTTAATTCTATAGTTGCCGGTTATCTGATTGGCGCAAAAAGCAAAATTGCCGCAGAAAAAGTTTTTCAAGAGAAGATAGCACTACGTTTGTTTTGGAGGGCGATAAGAAGCGGAGTTTTTCTTAAAAAAAAGAATATTGCCTTTATTTTTAGTTGTTTGAAGGCATTCTTTAAGGGGGGCCTTGCCACTCCTGATTTTACAAAAGAGTACCCGGCTACCTTTCATATTAACCTAAAAAAAGAATTCCGTGGCCAAAACATTGGTGCGGCTTTGGTAGATGCCTATTTAAAGTATCTTAAGGAGAATATGGTTGCCGGTGTACATTTAGCTACAATGTCTGAATCCGGGGCAAGTTTCTTCTCTAAGCAATCTTTCCAATCTTTGTATGAAACAAAGAGGGCATATTTTAAGCATATATTACATAGAGATGTACCTCTCTATATTTATGGTAAGAGGTTAGTAGGTTTTTAGACAGTAGATTTAATAGGAAAGGGAAATCCTTCTAGGAGCAAACTCGGAAAACGCCATGGGGATTTTAAAATTGTTACTCTTTCTAGAGTTAATTCCGGAGGATAATTTATATGGACAGTAGCGCTTACCTTGATGAATTGGAGAGTAAAAGTATAAATATTATCCGCGAGGCTTATTGGCAATATAAAGAAAAAATGGCTGTTTTGTGGAGTATGGGTAAGGATTCAACGGTCCTTGTTCACTTGGTACGCAAGGCTTTCTTAGGAGAGGTACCGGTAAGTTTTATTCATATTGATACCACATTTAAATTCAAGCAGATATACGCTTTTCGTGACAAGTACACCAAAGACTGGGGAATTAATTTAATTATCGTTCAAAACACTGTTGCTTTATCAGGAGGTATGTCTCCTCATAAGAACAGGTTTGATTGTTGTGATTCTTTAAAAACTGAAGCATTAAAGATGGCAATAGAGAAGTTTAATTTTAAGGTTTTGCTTTTGGCTATTAGAAGGGATGAACATTTGATTAGGGCAAAGGAAAGGTATTTTTCCCAAAGAGATAAAGAATTTAAGTGGGATTATAATGATCAGCCGCTGGAGATGTGGGTTCAATATTATAAGACAGTGTATGAAGAGGGCGGGCATGTGCGAGTGCATCCTATGTTGCATTGGCGTGAAATTGATATTTGGAAATATATAAAAAGAGAGAAGCTACCGGTAATTGATTTATATTTTTCAAAAAACAATAAGCGCTACCGTAGTATAGGATGCCAGTGTTGTTGCAGCGCAGTAGAGTCATCGGCAGATTCAATCGATAAAATTATCAGGGAACTTGAGATTAGCCGGGTAGCCGAAAGGTCAGGCCGCGCCCAAGATAAAGAAAAAGAATATATGATGCAAAAGTTAAGGTCTTTGGGGTATATGTAGGATGAAGAATGTTCTAAAGGTAGTGGTGGCAGGAGAAGTTGACGCTGGAAAATCTACCTTGATCGGCCGGCTACTCTACGATACAGGGTCGTTGCATAAAGCAGCGCTGGCGGAGATCTTCCAGGCAAGCAGACTTAATGGCAATATTTTAGAGTTTGCCTATTTACTTGATGGTTTAGAGGAGGAGCGTCGAGGACAGCTGACTATAGACACTACCCAGGCCTTTTGCCGTAACGCTAAGTCGGGATTTTGGTTTATTGATGTACCAGGGCATGCAGAATTATTAAAAAATATGCTTTGTGGTAGTTCTTGTTCTCAGGTAGCTATATTGGTAACGGATGCTACTAAATCGTTGACAGATGGTACTATTAGGCACATCAATGTTTTGAAGTTTCTGGGCATAGAACAGATTGTGGTAGTTTTAAATAAGTTAGATATTCTTGATTTCAGCAAAGATGGATTTGAGCGCGCAAAAGGCGAAATTTCTGCATTTTTTAAGCTCATCGGTATAAAAACAGAATATTTTATTCCCGTATCCGCTCGTCAAGGTGATAATCTTGCGAAGAAATCTACTCAAATCCCCTGGTATAAAGGGCCATGTTTGATTTCTGCGTTGTGTTCTTTGAAAGGGAAAAATAAAACAGATAAAAAGAGCAGGTTTTATTTTCCCATTCAAGATGTTTATGTAAGGAAAGAGGAGCCCGTATTTGTGGGCACAATCTTAAGCGGGCAGATCAGAAAGAATGATGCGATATACGTATCCCCGGAAGGTAGGGTGGATAAAATAAAGGCAATAAGGGTTTTGGGGAAAGATAAAATATCGGCCAAAGCCCCGGAGTCTATTGGTCTGGAATTAGTTAGAGGAGATAGGCTTAGTCGCGGACAGATAATATCTAATGATGGTAAGCTTTCAGCAAGCGCAGAAATAACTGCCAAGATACTTTGCGTCCAGCCGATAAATCCGGGAGAAAAATTGTTTTTTAGTTGCACTATGCAGCAAACCATTTGTAGTATTAAGCAGATAAATAAATTTTCTCCTATTTCAGCTGTAGCAATATCTGATAGCAAAGTTAGTTTGGATAAGGAAGATGTTGCAGAAGTGCTCATTACTTGCAAGGAGCCGGTTGTCGTAAAAAAGTTTCTTCAGGTTGAAGCTTTGGGTAGATTTGTCTTAAAAAATGACAGAGAGATTATTGCTGTGGGGATTATTACTTAAGCGCCCAAATATAAAATGATAAGTTATTATCTTGATCCTGTTCAGGGGTACGTTTTTGCGCAGAATAGCTCATGGTTTTGGGCCATGATTTTAGCTTTCCTGGGAAGTTCTTTGTTTTTTTTAAAGTTCATGTTCGGGTTCTTTAAGAAGTTCTTCTGGGTTTTATTGGTTTTGTTGTTGGTTTCAATTATAGGAGGAATGATGATATTTAATAGGCCAAATAATAAAAATAAAGTAATTATTTTGGGGATTGATGGGATGGATCCTGCGATAACCGAAAAACTGATTAACGATGGTTTATTACCTAACCTTGCCGCTTTGCGAAAAAAAGGCAGCTATTCTCGCCTTGATACTACTTTTCCTGCAGAATCGGCGGTCGCCTGGTCATCTTTTGCTACAGGCCTGGATGCCTCGGGCCATGGTGTATTTGATTTTATTATGCGTAACCCGCAAGATTACTCTCTTTTTTTGGGCTTAAATGAGGTTACTACAATAAAAGGTAAAACTGAGATTAAGTCTCGCAGAAAGGGTGAGCCTTTCTGGAACATTCTATCTAAAAATAAAGTTCCTTGTTTTATTTATTTTTGCCCTAATACGTTTCCTCCGGAGCCAATTTACGGCAAGATGCTTTCCGGAATGGGAACTCCTGATATTCTAGGTAACATGGGTAAATTTTCTTTTTATACCACAAAATTATTGACTAAAGATGATTTGAACAGCCGTGGCAGAATTGTAAAAGTTGAAGATAATGCTGGGGTTGTTTCTGCGGGATTATATGGCCCAAAAGTATTGTCTGCGGGTTTAGAGACAGAAGCCAGCATACCATTAAAGATAGTTTTAAATCCTTATGCAGAGAAGGTGCTGATTAATTTCCAGAGGAAAAGTTTTTTCCTAGCTAAAGACGCCTGGAGCGATTGGCAGGAAATGTCTTTTAAAACCGGGCCTTTTAGTAGTGTTTCAGGGATAGCAAAGTTTTACCTAAAATCCATTAAGCCAGAATTTGAATTATATGTTACCCCAATAAACTTTAACCCTAATAAACCGCCTTTTCCAGTGTCGTACCCACGAGATTTTTCCAAAGAAATATCCGGTAAAGTCGGCTATTATCATACTTTGGGCATGCCTGTGGAGAGTTGGGCTTTGAGTGAAGGAAGGATTAGTGAGAAGGTTTTTCTGCAGCAGGTGGATGATGTTCTGGATGAAAGAAAAAAGATTTTATGGCAAGAATTAAAGAGTTATAAATCCGGAATGTTCTTTTTCTATTTTGATACTCTGGATATAATCCAGCATATGTTTTGGCGTTATCTCGATGATAAAGATAAACCCATGCAAAATGATCTGCAGTATAGAGATACGGTTTATAACTATTATGAACAGATTGACCAGGTTGTTGGAGAGGTAATCAAGGTTCTAGATGATTCGACAACTCTGATAGTTTTGTCTGATCATGGGTTTGGGCCATTCCGCAGGAGCGTGCATTTAAACCGTTGGCTCTTAGAGCAGGGGTATCTGCTTCTTAAAAATGAGGCAAATTCAAACCAGGAGTTTTTAGAAGGAATTGATTGGTCAAAGACTAAGGCGTATGCTTTAGGGTTTGGTGGGATTTATTTAAACAAAGTAGGAAGAGAATATTATGGAATAGTGGATGCAGCACAAGAAGGGCAGATTAAGCAAGAGCTTTTAAATAAGCTGTTAGGAATGACTGATCCTGTAACAGGCGAGAAGATTGTGAATAATGTTTATTCCGCAGAGCTTATCTATAATGGACCTTATATTAAAGATAGCCCGGATTTATTCGTCGGGTTTAAGCCTGGTTATCGCGCTTCCTGGCAGACAGCATTAGGAGGGATGTCTGCTATATTGGTTGAAGACAACAGTAAAAAATGGAGCGGTGATCATTTATTTGATCCGAAAGAAGTACCTGGGGTTATTTTTATTAACAGTAAGATAAAGGCCAAGGTCCACAGGATCATTGATGTTGCTTCGGCTATCCTTGGTTTGTTTGAAATTCACCGTCCGAAAGAGCTTTAGGATAGGGGTAAAAACTGCTATCCACTGCGAAACAGGTATTCTTTGGGCATTTCGGTAAAAATGGAAAATAAGCATGACAAAAAATACGGAAAATACTAATCCCATCAGATACAGTCAATTGTTATGGATAGCTACTCTTTTGGGGGCTATTTTAAGATTGTATAAATTGGGAAGCCATAACCTATGGTTTGATGAACTAGCCACCATTTTTTATACAAAACTTCCCATTTCGAAATTCGGGAATTCATTTGCGCACCATTTGTATTATATCGTATTGAAATGTTGGGTTTTTTTATTTGGCACAAGTGAATTATCTTTACGTTTTCCATCCATGATATTCGGTATTTTGTCAATATTGCTCATATATCATCTGGGAAGGATTATTTTTAATAGAAGAGTTGGAATAATAAGCGCTTTTATCTTAGCTATTTCTCCGATGTGCGTATGGTATTCTCAGGAGGCCAGGGGGTATAGCCTGTCTGTTTTATTGACAATGCTGGTGGTTTACTTTTTCTACGTAATCCTGAAAAGCCACAAGCTGTCTTATATAAAGGGCTTCATAGTTGTATCTATTTTGGCCATTAATAATAACTATATATCTCTTTATTCGATTATTACGGCCAGCGTTTTTCTTATTTTATATGGAAGGGCCAGGCTTGACAGGCTGAAGAGAATAAAAATATCCAGGAAAGCCCTGCATGCGCAGAGGGTTAATCTATTGCCGGAAGAAGCGAGGCCAGGTTTTCTTAGATTTAAACGATCGTTTATGGGAAAAATGAAACTTAAGAAGCTGAAAAATACAAAGCATCGTAAAATTTGGTTGATTTTAAGGATTCTGATTATACTTATATTTGCAATTCCTCAGTTATATTTTTTGAGTTTAAATATTATTAAGGTCGCAGACAATTTCTGGATACCAAAGCCCGCATTTTCATCTATCTTAACCACGTTTTATAATTTTAATACCGGATACAATAGCACAGCGATGATTCATTCTGTTATGTTCGTAACATTTTCTTTATTATTAGTTTATGGTATCTGGGCATGGCGGAAAACAAGAAGGGTAGAATTAATTCAATTAAGTTTATTTCTTTTTGTCCCGATTATTATCACCTTTCTTATCTCCCAGAAAATTCCGATTTATATCGATAGGCAACTAATGTTTTTTTCTCCATTCTACTATATACTTCTTAGCGCAGGGCTGGCAAAGATTAATAAGCGGACGATCAGGGCCGGTATTTATATTATTATAGTTTTTTCTTCCCTGTTTTGCTTAAATAATTATTTCTCTAATTACATGCCCTTGTCTCTGCGTTATCATGTCGGAGTCCACGTAAAGCAACCTGTTAAGCCGGCAGCGGACTATGTTAACAATCAATTAATTAACGGAGACGCGGTTTCTTTCTCAGATCAAAGCACCCTTAGCGTGCTTTATTATATGCCCAAGATTCTTGATGAAAAGAATAAAATAACAGTTATTATTTTTATAATTCAATCAAAATTAGAAGAATACTGGAAAAAATTAGGAATGGGAGTAGGATACGGAAGATACACATGGGTTTATTCGTCGTCCAGGAAGCTTGTGGTATTGGATCAAAGGAATGCCTTCAAAAAAATAAAAAAATCTAATTTTAAAAGAATATGGTTAATATCTTCTAGTTGGGAAAAGGATGGCAGCCTTACCTTGCATTCCGAGGCGGTTAGGAAATGGCTAAGGGGCCGGTATCAGTTGCTGGATACTAAAGTATTTAACGGAATATTTATCGATCTTTATGCCGGCGAGATAAAATAAGCTTTACTGTTAGATGCGGGGATAGAAAATGAAGGGAAGAGGAAAATATTTTAAATTAAGGAGATTTATTAATTGGGCAATAGCTATCCAGGGGGGTCTGCTTTGGGTGTGTAGCTATTTGCAGTCCTGGGTGTTGACTTTTTTATATGCGTCAACGCTTTCTGAGCAAAAATGGAAGAGAAATGAGATTCTGGCGCAGGTTTATTTCCAGCGGCGTTTTAGAAACCCGCAGGCCATAAATGTTTTTTTTAAGAAAACACTAAGAGTATGTGTGACGTATAGGTGTAATTTAAAATGCAATTATTGCTATGCTCGGGGAATAGAAACTCAAATACCGGAAGACATGAAGCTGAAAGATTTTTTTAATTTAGTGATTTGGGCAAAAGAAAAAAAATGGAAAGGTATCAGGTTTCTGGGGGGAGAGCCTACCATCCATCCTGAATTTATACAGATGTTAGATATTTGTTACCAGCATCAGATGAATGTGACTATGTCATCTAACAATCTGTTTTCTCACGAAATAGTATCTAAATTTGAAAAACCATGGATTAGCTATGTGTCCCTAAACTATTCTCCGGATGTATTGAATGATAAGCAAAAATCTTTGTTTAAAGAGAACCTCAAGCGATTGAAAGAAAAAAAGATTCCATTTGAACTTTCATGCGTATTAGGCTATCGTAATGAAGGAATTTCGGAGATTCTCGAAGATGCTAGAGTTTTTAGACCCATATGCATAAGAGCCAGTATCGCCATACCTGGTTTAGCAAAACAAATATCTGTTGAGGATTTAACTGCTGATTTCAAAACAATTTCTGCTAAGTTATTCAGACTTCAAGATAACTGCATAAAGTCCAATTTGCCATTTTATATTTATAGGCCGATAATGCCTTGTTTGTTTTCGCGCGAGGAGTGGAAGAAATTAAAAGGAATATTCCGTTTTACCTGTTTTACTAGGTGCCCGCTGGGGATAATGGGCGATTATTCAGCAACTGTTGTAGTTAACCCCGATCTATCCACATTTCCTTGTGCTGTGACATTTGTAAAAGGCCCGAGCATCCTTACTTTTAAGAATAAAAAAGAAATAAGCGATTTTTATCAAAGAGAGATTAAAAATAGGCTTTCGGATCCTTTGATGGAAGCTTGCAATAATTGCCAAAGAAGGGAAAGTTTTCTTGATGACCTAATAAAAGGCGAAAAATCGGATTTAAAAAACAGTTATAAAGAATCGCTTTGCCAGGGCGGATGTTTAAGTTTTAAGCAAGCATCTTGTGGCCCTTGTTAAATCGAATGATAAAAAAAGATGAGTAAACAAAGTTTATTTTTTCTTGTGTAAGTTTAGTGTTACCCGCAATTTTGAGAGACCACTATTACCAGAAAACATAGATGAGAATAAAAATTATTGTACCTCCTTATGTGAACCAGCCTTTGTTCCTGAGAATGATGCCCCGCTCTATGACTTTTTTCCCTCCTTATGGAGCCAGTTGCCTAGCCTCTACCTTAAGGAATAACGGCTATAGCGTTAGCGTTGAAGATGTTTCTCTGCTTGCTCGTAATTTAAAGATGCCGCCTATTTTTTTAGACAATAAGAGGGAATTAAAAAGCATTGTTGAGTATCTCAGGTTTGATTCGCCAGACAAGAAAATCGATCGTTTTGCCAATGAGTTATTTAAATATATCTCTCAAGATGGTTCCGAGGTCATTGGTTTTTCAATTTTTAGCAGATTGGAACTGGTATGTGCCTTGCTCTTAGCTAAAAAAATAAAAGAGAATACGCAGGCAAAGATAGTTTTAGGAGGGGCCTTAATGACGGAATACGCGGCGTTGAAGTCATTACAAAAGATGGAGTCCATCCTTAATAACTTTAAATTTGTTGATTTTGTAATTTTCGGCGATGGTTGTGTTCCATTTTTGGCGCTTTTAGAGAATATAAAAGGGTTGCGGCCGATTGAAACGGTGCCCAATCTGGCTTATAGAGATAAAGCGAATATTGCAATCAGAGAAAAGACATTCTATAGTATTCAAGATATGCCTGCTCCGGATTTTGACGGGCTTGATTTAGATAAATACAAGGCCGTTCAATATGAGCAGATTAAGAATAAGAAAATTGAGGCTTTTTCAAAGTTTTTCCAGTTGCCCTATCAATTAAGCCGTGGTTGTCCTCAGGGGTGTAGTTTTTGCGACTGTTATTTAACCGATCCACAGATTGTATTTAAAGATCCTCCAAAGGTCATTAATGAGCTTTGGCATCTAAAAGAAAGATACAGAGCGAGAAATTTTTACTTCTGTTAATGTAAAATCAATATTTCGTATGAATACTTAGAGAGGTTATGCGATGGTGTTATTGATAATAATCTTGATATTGTTTGGAAGGCTACCGCAGGAGTTAATAACATGGACAGAAACTTACTGGAGAAGATGAAGGCAGCTGGATGCTATGCCCTTACCTGGGACATTGAGTCAGGCAGTGATAAGCTGCTCGAGAAAATGAATAAGGGATTTTCTTCGGAAAAAGCCAGACAGATCCTGAGGCTTTCTCATGAAATCGGCATATTCAACATTATAAAGCTAACTAGCGGTTTCGTGCAGGAAACAGACCAGGATATAAACATGACGATTCAGTTTATCAAAGAGAGCGCTCATTATGTTGAGTGGGCGAGGATATTTATTTTTATCCTTACTCCGGATACGCCGATATACAACCGCCCAGGCGCATACGGAATCGAAAATATCTTTTTTGATCTTCGTTCTTCCCTTGGCTTCGGTCGCCTGGGTTTTGACGAGAATGGCGGGTTAAAGTGGGGGGAAAAAATAATTCAGCAGGACATGTCTTTTAAAAAAATACGGCAGGCCGTTGACAGGTATATTCTTGCAAAGAAACCAACTAGCTAAAAAATGGCGTTTTGGCACGGGAGATATACCATGAATTCAAGAAGAGGGATTTGAGGGGGTAAAGGTTTTATTTGTTGCCCATAGATTAAAAATTATAATCTTGTGGTAATGCTGTTTATTTGTATTTTAGTCTAATGATTTATTCTCCAGGTTATTTTGAACTCTTTAGCCCTTCTGATTCTTGATAGAATAGTCTCTCTGCCGTTTTTAAATCCCGTTAAACCGAGATTCCAAGCTCTATGTATAATATCAAATATTTGTTCTTGCGTAGCATCTTCAGGGATATAGTCTTGGAGATGCTTAAGCAATAAATCAGCAAATGCCTGGTTTGCTAATTCATACAATTGGGGAGAACATAAGATATCCTGCCAACCATAATTCTTGAAGGAAGAGTACAACCGTTGGACATCTTCGTAAGCTTCAGGGCTCAAACCATATGTTCCGAAGCCACGTGAGTCAGGGTGTACATATGTAGGAGGTACAGCCTCAGGTGGAGAAGACGGCTTAGGGCTTTCCAGATAGGTTAAGCCTAGCCTTAAATATCCCCACAATTGAGCATTCGCATATTGGAATTGTGAATTAGATAATAGGGAATCAGGCGTAATTAGGTATTCGGCTGATAGAGGTTCTGCTTTTAGTAGTATTGTCAACAGGGAGAATAAAATTATATTTATAATCCGCAGCCTTTTTAGCATAAGAGCCTCATCATAAAAGCCCTGGTAGCGTATGCTAGGGCGGATGAGCTTGTCCCATGCTTATTGCGGGATTGTTCCCCCTTATTTCCTATAAAAATAAGCGGGGTCACAAAAAAACCCTAAAAAGGCAAGTTATTTTAGGGTTTTTAAACGCTCTTTGGTAGCTCCACTATCCCATAGGGATTGGAAGCTTTGCGTCCCAGCATTGCTGCTAGTTTGCCTTTGTCAGTAGCTTAAAGCGCCTGATTTTCAAGTATTCTTTACGCTAACAAAAGTATGCACTATTTTCTACCAATTTGCAAATTTATTTTTATCAAAAATAGAAGGTATCCAAAGGTCTTGACAATAGGTAATTTTTGTGTTAAAAATGCTTTATTCATTAAGCAACTTTTACCCCTCTTAATCCTAGATGCCAAAAGCAGAAGGGTTAACAATCAGAATTAAAATCTTTTTTCAAAGACATAGATTAGACAAGCTTCTGCTTATTGCTACTAATCTATCCTTTTATTTTAGTTTATGTTTTATTTCTCTTGCGGCTACTTTATCTATTGCTAGAGCTCAAGAGAACGTTACTAGTCAAGAAGAAATGGCCATAGGGGCCAAACGGGAAGATGCGGTTATTAAAGAAATGCTGCTTCAACAGAAGCAGAAGATTGCCACACAAGAAACCCTTCCTGAAGCCAATAAGCAAATTGCCCTAGATAATAAATCTCAGTTTAAACAAGAGCGAGCGCAAAAGATAATTGAACAAAAAATATCCACAGCGGATAAAAAGCAATCCGCTTTAGATAAGAAAGCTATACTTCGGGAAGAACGCGAAAATAGAGAGGCTGGCAAGAAAACAGCCATTGAAATTAAGAAGCAAGTTGTTTTAGATAATAAGGCCCGCCTTCAAGAAGAGCGTGCAAATAAGCGTACCAAGCATCAGCAAGAGTACAAGCAAAAGAAGATTGCGCAGAAAGAAGCCAGGGATAAAGTTGCTTTATTTAAGAACACCTGGCTTCAACAAGAGCGTAAGCAAAATATTGCCGAAAAACAACAAGAAGTTAGGGGAAGAAAAACTTTAGAGTCTAAAAGACAAGTTGGTTTAGATGGGGCTTATCAGCTTCAGCAAAAACACAAGTTAAAAATAGCTGACCAGAAAGCAATGGCAGGGCAGAAGAAGCAAGCTGTTTTGAATAAAGAAACCCAACTTAAACAAGAGCGTAAGCAAAATATTGCCGACCAAGAAGCGCTTAAGGACGTTAGAAGACAGATTGTTTTAGATAAGAAATCCCAGCTTCAAGAAGAGCGTGCAAATAAGCGTACCAAGCATCAGCAAGAGCATCAGCAACAGCATAAGCAACAGAAGATTGCACAGAAAGAAGCCATAGAATCAAGGAAGCGAGTGGTTTTAGATAAGAAAGGTCAACTTCTGCAAGAGCGTAAGCTAAAAATAGCCGACCAAAAAGCAATATCAGATTATAGAAACCAAATCGTTTTAGACAAAGAAACCCAGTTTAAACAAGAGCGTAAGCAAAATATTGCCGACCAAGAAGCGCTTGCTGGTATCAAAAACCAAGCTACCTTAGATAGAAGAGCCCAGCTACAAAAAAAACGCGAGCAGAGACTTATCAAGGAACGATACGACAACGAAAAGAAAATAGCTGACCAAAAAGCAGCCGCAGAAACCAGGAATCAAGTTGTTTTATTTAAGAAGGCCCAGCTTAAACAAGAGCGCGCGCAAAGAATAGTTGAACAAAAAGTAGCCATAGAAATTAATCCATAATCTGCTGCCACCGAAAAAAATAACCCAAAGATATTGCTAGCCTAGGCGTATTTTGCCTTGAGTTTTTCTGCCGCAAGTGTTACCATAAATTTAAGTTTTTAAGCGCAAGTTTCCTATAAGACCAGAAGGATGATACAAAAAATATCATTTTTTTTAATTATAGTTCTTAATTTTACGACCAAGGTCTATAGTTATGAACTGTTCAATACCGAACAATTAGTTTTGGGGTTAGACACTTATTTCCGCACGGATCTGGTAAGCTTTAAGAATGTAGTGGATTTAGATAGCCACAATAGAGATGATCACGTTTCTTATCTGGGAATAGATTACAGTTTTGCTTTTAGGGCAGATTTTAAGGATTCCTCAAACAAATTTTATATTAAACTGGAGCGTAACGGTCCATATGATTATAGTGCTCCAATCTTTATCCATAACACGTTGATTAATTCCGGCGGTCGAGTAGAGAAATACCGCAACACAGAGCTACTGCCACAGGTTGAGGAGTTTTGGTTGGATAATAAGCTTTTAGGAAAATTTGGCCTTAAGACGGGATTGTATATTTATGAGGTAGGAAATGGTTTCAGTCTAAATGGTGGTTATGAAAATTATGGAGTTACTCTGTATCAAGATACTCAAAATTACCTTTGGCGTCTTTATTATTGCCGTCCGGATTTAGTGTATAAAAATACTTTAGGTCCACATATTCAGCAAGAAGAGGAGCAAGGGCAAAAATATGAAGCTAATGCAGCTAATTTCTTTGCCACTGATATCAAGATTACCGCAGGCAAGCAGATCTTTTGGCCTTATGTTGGCATGCTGGCAGATTACGCCTCTAACGGTAAGAGGGACAATCTTTTTGTTACGCCTGTCGAAAGAGACTTGTTGGGTACATTTGGTACTTCTTGGGAGTTACAGGGAGAGGACTTTACTTTAAAATTAGAGGTGGCGCATAACTTCGGGTATG